>CAMLHL010000008.1 GCA_946479855.1 uncultured Pseudomonadota bacterium | reverse complement strand
CACGCATGACATTGACGTTGCCAATGCACTCGAAGCTGTGATCGACACCCCATCCCCGAGGTCGAAGGCGTCAGTTACGGGGCCTTCATCGTTCCGGGCTTAATCATGCTGTCCCTGCTAACCCAGAGCATCTCGAACGCGTCATTCGGCATCTATTTTCCAAAATTCAGCGGCACGATCTACGAACTGCTCTCCGCCCCGGTGTCTACCCTGGAAATCGTGCTGAGCTATGTCGGTGCAGCCGCCACCAAGTCAATCATGCTCGGGCTGATCATCCTGGTTACCTCTGGCCTGTTTGTACCGCTGCGCGTTTCGCACCCGTTCTGGATGCTCCTCTTTCTCGTTCTGACTTCGGTCACCTTCAGCCTGGTCGGTTTCATCATCGGCATTTGGGCTGATGGCTTTGAGAAACTGCAGGTCGTGCCGCTATTGATCATCACGCCGTTGACTTTTCTTGGCGGTAGCTTCTATTCAATTGCCATGCTGCCGCCGTTTTGGCAGAAAGTCGCGCTGTTCAATCCGGTCGTGTACCTGATCAGCGGCTTCCGCTGGAGCTTCTACAATATAGAGGATGTCAGCCTCGGTGTAAGCCTTGGCATGACTTTGGTTTTTCTGGCCGTTGCATTGGTCATCGTTGCCTGGATCTTTCGGACGGGATACCGGCTGAAAGCCTGAGTCTATGAATCACATCGCGCAAGCACTGGAGTTTAACCATGGATAGACTGAAACTCACCTATTTTGACGTTCCGGGCGGTCGTGCCGAACCGACACGGCTCGCCCTGCACATTGGCGGAATTGCTTTTGAAGATTATCGATTCCCGTTTAGTGATTTTCCCGAGGTTCGAAAAAACACCCCGCTGAATCAGGTGCCGACCCTGCACATCAATGAGTTGCAGGTCACCCAAAGTGACGCGATTACCCGCTATGTCGGCAAGCTGGCCGATTTGTATCCGACCGACAATGTCCAAGCCTTGCTCTGTGACGAGGTGATCGGTGCGTTGGAGGACGTCAATATCAAAATCGGCGCCACATTCGGCATGACCGGTGATGAACTGAAAAATGCCCGTACTGCGTTGGTAAGCGGCCCGTTGCCGCGGTATTTACAGTGGCTGCAAAAGCAGCTGGAGAGTCACGGCGGCGAGTATTTTGCCGACCATCGTCTAACGATTGCCGACCTGAAGGCATTCGTCTGTTTGCGCGGCCTCAAGTCAGGCAAACTGGACCACATTCCGACCGACCTGCTCGATCAGGTGGCGCCGAAATTGGTTGCCTACCTGGAACGCATTGGCAACATTCCGGCCATCGCTCAGTATTATTCAATGCCGGGTGCTGCGTAAAAAGCTGTACAGGCCGAATGCCCCCCATCGAAATCAGCAGGAGGCCCGCTTATGCCTGACTCGAACAGTTATTCACCACCCAAAATCTGGATCTGGGATAAGGCCAACGGTGGTCAGTTCGCTAACATCAACCGGCCCATTGCCGGGGCAACCCATGTGCATCCCCTGCCCCGTGGCAAACACCCGTTACAGCTGTATTCGCTCGCGACGCCCAATGGCGTCAAGGTTACGGTAATGCTCGAAGAGCTGCTGGCGCGCGGTCAGAGCGGCGCTGAATACGATGCCTGGCTAATCCGCATCAACGAGGGAGATCAGTTCGGTAGTGGCTTTATCGAGGTAAATCCGAATTCCAAGATTCCAGCCCTGTTGGACTGCAGCGGCCCAGTACCCGTAAGGGTATTTGAATCGGGATCGATTCTTCTTTATTTGGCCGAGAAATTTGGGGCCTTTGTACCCACCGAACCGGCCCGCCGGGCTGAATGCCTGTCATGGTTGTTTTGGCAAATGGGCAGCGCCCCTTTTCTGGGTGGTGGCTTCGGCCATTTCTATACTTATGCACCGACAAAAATCGAATACGCGATTGACCGCTTTGCGATGGAAGTCAAACGCCAGATGGATGTGCTCAACCGACGGCTGGCCGAAAGTCACTATGTCGGTGGCGATGAGTACACCATCGCCGACATGGCCATTTGGCCGTGGTATGGGGCCTTGGCCCTAGGGCAGCTATACGCGGCGGGTGAGTTTCTGCAGGTCAACGAATACACCCACGTGATCCGCTGGGCTGATGAAATTAGCAAGCGCCCAGCCGTGAAACGGGGCCGCATGGTGAACCGTATAGTGGGGCCTCTGGAAAGCCAACTGCACGAGCGCCACGATGCGGGAGACTTCGAGGTCCGCACGCAAGACAAACTGCAGGCAAAGTCATGACCGCAGGCAACGTTGCACTGATCGGAAGAAAGGCCTCATGCCGACCATTTCAAATAGTTGAGAGGCTGCTGTTTTAGTAGCCTGCACAAGCGAAGACAAGATGTCGGATGATCAGTCAGTATTGCAAGTACCTTGGATACCCGTAAATACGTCAGCGGACTACCCGCCTGGTTCGCGACACATCTCGCGACGAGGGACTCCGCGCTGGCCTAGTTTGACAAAGCTACCCCTAGCAGGGAAGAGCAATGGGTTGCAGGCCGTCAGTCAAATTTTGAGAATCAGCCGTTGGCGAGGCCTCACGCTTGAGGTGTAACGGCCTAAGGCTGGAGTCGGCCAAGAGCGGAAATTCACTCACTCCGCATAGCTGACATGCAAAGGGCTGCTTCACTTTGATTGCCGTCCTTCTAGATTGGACGCTGACATACCGAGCTTAGTAGGTACGGTTTCAGTGGCGTGCAAGCGTTTTATGACTTAAGAAAATTGACTCTCTATCTAGGTGTGGGAAGTACTTCTCATTGCCACCGTCTCGTAGTTCCTGGATCGCCATCCTATCCAATATTATGATTCGCTTTCCTCGAATGGCAATCAATTCGTTCTCGGCCAGTTCGTGGAGAATTCTAGAGAAATATTCTGGTGTGATCCCAAGGTGTGAGGCGATAGTACCCTTACTGGCTGGGAGAATAATGACTGGAAAGGTATTGTCGGCATCGCCGGGGTTTATTTGGCGCAGGATGTAGTCGGCGAGACGCTGCTTGCTAGCGCGATTGCCGGTAAATTCCTGATTTTTAAGAAACTGGTAGAGGCTTGTCGACAAGCTATTAATTAGTTTTCGGGCCAGAACCGGATTAGACTCAAGTGCCTGTAGCACCGCACTTCTTGTCAGATATATCAATTTTGAGTCATTCAAGGCCTGGGCGTCGAGCGGGTAAGGCTGCTCCATGAACATCACCGATTCGCCAAAGGTTTGGCCGGCTGTCAATATTTCAATAACTTTTTCGGTACCGCCCGGCGAATTGAAGAGGAGTTTGACCTTGCCTGAAACAATTACATGAAAGCCGTGGCAGGCGTCTCCCTTGCGAAACAGAACCTGTCCTTTCTTGACTCGAACATTGCGCGCGGTAACAGCCAGTTGCTCGATTTCAGCGGCGGAAAGGCTATTGAACAAGGGCTGTGCGGAGAGTTGGGACTCAATGCTTTCTTGTTTGTCCGGTTCTCGCTGTAGGTATATGTAACGATGGCTTGAGAGGGGCATCTCGAAAATATCCTGATTTCTGATCGCCGCAAAGCGCGGCTGGTATGTGAAATCAGTTTAAATTTGGTGGCCCGCTCCATACAGGGAAGATTCACTGAATCTTGCTTAGGATACTGTCTGATTGCAGGTAGGAATATTCCTAGGCGGCGAAGTTTTACCGTCAGTGAGCATCCAACGTGCCGAGACCGTCAGGGCTGCCAATCAATTGATTGTGAATGGCATAGTGGATGAGGTCGGCGGTGTTGCTCAAATTCATTTTTTCCAGAATTCTCGTCTTGTGGGTACTGATTGTCTTGACGCTAAGATTGAGTTCTCGGGCGATCTCGGTGACCCCGTGTCCCCGGGCGATGAGCATGAATACCTGATATTCACGGTCGCTCAACCGGTTATGTGCGGGGCCATTTCCTAGCCCCGCCAGCATGTCCAGTGCCAATTTTTCGGCAACAGCCTGGTTGACGAACAATCCCCCGCTGACCACTTTGCGTATTGCCTGGGCGAGTAGCGCCTCGGCGCTGTCCTTGCACAGATAGCCCGAAGCGCCTGCCTTCAAGGAGCGAACCGCGTAAAGATCTTCCTTGTGCATGCTGAGAATCAGGATAGGCAACCTAGGGTATTCGCCCTTGATCTGGCGGATCAGTTCAATGCCACTTTTACCTGGCATGGTCAGATCGAGAACCAGCGCATCCCATTGATCGTTACGGACCAGATCGAGTACCTGGAATCCGTCGCTGGCTTCGCCAGCAACAACGATATCTCCTGTCTCGTGAAGGATGTGTTTGAGACCCGCACGCAGGATGTCATGGTCGTCGGCAATCAGGACATGGATCATTTTCTTGAGTATTCCGGTAAGGAAAAGTGGCAAAAATACGGCTACCTTTACCCTGCTGGCTGGTTATTTCAATCTTTCCGTCCAACATTTTGACTCGCTCCTGCATGCCGAGCAGGCCAAAGGTTTTCTTGCCTTGGTTGGGCTGAAATCCTTGGCCATCGTCTTCGATGCAGACCCATATGTTACCTGCTTCATCATTGATGGCGATACTCACGTGCCTGGCAGCCGCATGGCGTAGCACGTTGGTCAGTGCTTCTTGAATCAGGCGAAAAATGCTGGTGGCTAGTTCGCTATCAATGTCAAATTCCTCTCGATTCATCACTAGCGAACATGCTATCCCACTGCGTTCCTCAAACTGATTCACGTGGTGTTCGACGGCCGCAGCCAGCCCGAGCACATCGAGCATGCCAGGACGAAGACCTTCCGATATACGACGCAGTGCCTCGATTGTCCGTTCGACCAGGGCGTAGGCTCTACTTACGCGATCAACCGTTGCTGCGCCGCCGTTTTCGAATTTGCCGCGAAGCCAGCCGAGATCGATGCGTAATGAGGTCAAGGCCTGGCCCAGTTCATCATGCAACTCACGGGCTATGCGAGTGCGCTCTTCCTCGCGCACATTCTGTAGAAAGCCAGTCAGTTCCTGTAGTCTGCTCTGTGAATCGAACAGACTAGCCTGAGCTTCCAGCAATTGGGCGGTGCGCTCCCGGACCCGCTCTTCAAGGTCGTTTTGCAATCGGCGGAGTTCGGCATGGGTGCGGACACGGGCGAGAACCTCTTCGGGGCGGTAGGGTTTTGCAATGAAATCGACCGCACCCAGCGCGAAGCCATGCAAGGTGTCGGCTTCATCGCGCAGTGCGGAAAGGAAGATCACTGGAATATCCCTGGTTCGTGCATCGTTCTTGAGGCAGCGGCAGACCTCATAGCCATCAATGCCGGGCATGCGGATATCGAGCAGGATCAGGTCGGGGGGGCTTGCCTGTGCCGAACGCAGAGCCATGGCTCCGCCTGGGGCTGGACGAACGGTGTAGCCAGCTTGAGTCAGTAGTTCGCTGAGCAATGCCAGCGAAGCTGATGTGTCTTCGACAACCATGACTTCGGTACGCCTAATCAAGCTGTCGGTCATGCTCATTCCTCGTTGTCGAGAATGCCTAGTACCTGCCATAGATGCTGGTAGCGGCTTGGATCAGAGAACTCAGCCAGACCTTGCGCCAGTTCGGGGTGAGTATTGGCCAGATGGTGCAAGGCGTCGGTGATTTGCTTGGGGTTCAGGGAGAGTGCAGCGTGTGCCAATTTTTCCCTTGTTTCAGGCGGTAGTCCGAGCAGGTCTTGGGCTGAAATTCTTCTAGCCGCCGCAGGTGACGCTGGCCCATTCTGCATCGGCTGACGGGTAAAACGAATAGCCAACTGCTTTTCTAGCATTGAGTAAAGTTCATCTTCTTCATAGGGCTTGCTCAGGAAATCATCGGCACCTGCGGCCAGTGCTTCCTGGCGGCTTTCCTTGAACGCGTTTGCGGTCAGCATGACTATGCGCGGTTGCCTTGTTTGAGCTTGATGGCGTATCTGCCGAACGAGGGAGAGACCGCTGCCATCAGGCAAAAACCAGTCCAAGAAAATGAGGTCCGGTAGATCCGAGTCGAGGGCGAGTTTGGCTTCGGCGAGCCCGGTAGCTTCGCAGATCCTGAAACCGAAAGGTTCTAGCAGGGAGCGGACGAGCAAGCGTGCTTCCGGCATGTCGTCCACAACCAGGACAGGGCGGCCTTGTTGCCCTGCTTCAAGCGCGACGACTCGCCCTTTGGGAGCGACTGTCAGCTTGCTGCGGCCGACTGGAGCGTCGATCATGAAACTGAATGACGAGCCAATGCCTTCAGCCGACTCGAGTTTCAGATGCCCGCCCATCATGCCAACATATTGTGCGGAGATACTCAGGCCTAGCCCGGTACCGCCATGCTGAGGAGGGCCGGACTGTTCGAACGGACGAAAGATGCGTACTTGGTCTTCAGGCCTGATGCCGATGCCGGTATCAACTACGCAGAAACTCAAGCGAACAAGACCGTGCCCCTGATCTGTTCCGAACACCCTCAGTGATATCGTCCCTTCGGTCGTGAACTTGATTGCGTTTGAGAGTAGGTTAAGAAGAATCTGGCGCAACATAAGGGGGTCGAGGACGGCGGTTGCCGGGAGATTTTCGCTTTCTAGACCCAGCGCCAGCCCAGCTTGTTCGGCACGCAGCCGCACCATGTCGACGACCTGTTCGAGCAGGCAGGCGAGATCGACATCCTCATTGCGCATTTCTACTTTGCCCGATTCGATTTTTGAGAGTTCCAGAACGTCGTCGATCAAGGTCAGCAGATGCTTGCCCGAGTGATTGATGATCTCAATGTGGCGCCGTTGCGTATCTATCAGGGCCGGATCTTTTTCCATCAGTTGAGAAAAGCCGATGACGGCGTTGAGCGGAGTTCGCAATTCGTGGCTCATGTTCGCCAGGAAAGTAGATTTCGACCGGTTGGCTGACTCGGCGGCATCGCGTGCTTCGGTTAACTCCTCGGTGCGCTGCCGCACCAGTTTCTCCAGGTTTTCCCGATAATCCTGTAATTCCTTCTCTATGCGTTTGCGCTCGGTGATATCCGAAAAGATCGATATGAAGCGTCGGATACTACCATCGGCTCCTTTCAGTGCCTGGATCGAGATTTCCTCGGGAAACACTTCACCCGATTTGCGCCTGTTCCACAGTTCTCCGCGCCAGTGGCCGCTCTCCGTTAGTTGCGTCCAGAGCAGCCGATAGAATTCGGCATCGTGTCGGCCTGACTTGAGTACACGGGGGTTCTGGTGGATCACTTCCTCGCGCGAGTAGCCGCTGATTCGGCAGAAGGCATCATTGACCCAGAGTATTGTTCCTCCTGCATCGGTGATGACTGCCCCCTCGGCCATTGCGCCGAAGGCCATTTCGTTTTCATTGCGCTCCTCATCGAGTCGGGCCTTCTCGATATCGCGACGACGTGCAAAGTAGCTAAAGCTGATGAAACCGATCAGCCCGATGATCCAGATGCCGAAGTGCCAGAATTGGATTGCCCGCCAGGTCGGGTCTTGAGCGGCCCGATAGGCGTTGAGATTGATCGATATGGTCGCACCACCGCGCAGACCGCCCACGGGGACTAGTGTGTCGCGGTGGCATTCCAGACATTCGTTTTCCATGCGCATCGGAATCATCGCGCGCATGAGTCCATGCGAACCTCTCTTTGGGACGGATTCCGTTATCATTTCTGAGCCTTTGCTTAGTGCATCCAGAGCACTGGCTTCCCAGTCGTCGGGTGCGTTCTCGACGTTACGCAACTGCTTCGAGGTCAGCCGTTCGCGCCCTCCGAAGGCGCTATTGTTGGTCTCTTGGATGGCTAGAAGAAGGTGTATCGGCGTGACCCAAACCAAGCGTAGAACTTCTCCATTTCCCCTTTCTACAGTAAAACGCTCGGCTTCCTCCAGCGAATTGAACGAGGGGACTTTTCCCTCTCGAATGAAAACGCCGCCGACGCTGGACGCCCACTTGCGGATTGACATGTCTTTTTTTAGATTAGCTATGGCGTCGATTCGCGCCAGGGCGTTGGCCGTTCGGTTCAACTGCTCTCGTTGGGCCAGCAGGGACGAGAGTACAAGGATCGTCCAGACGACAACAAGCATCACGAGCGATTTACTGCCAGGCCGCGAGAGAAAAGGTCTTCGGTCCCACATTTCCTATTCCTGATGTCGCCAGATATCGGATATGACGGCATTCCAATAAAAGACGAGGTGCTCCAAACTCTGTGGCAGAGAAGATCGCCATGAATAATCGACAAATTCTCGTTGTGTTGAAAACGGTTTGTCAATGTAAGCCAGCCGACTATTTGTCAGAAAAGTAAGGGACGAGACTAGAAAACTTTTACTTATCCCAAGTATCAACATCCTCCAGCTCTTCCTCATGTTGCTGAGAAATACCGGCCAGGGCTGTGCGAGCCGTTTCGACATAGCTAATAATTGTGGAGCCACACGCTTTTCGTGCTACGTCCGTCGACCGGCTGGTGGCAGAAGTTTTCGGCGACACACATCACGGCATTCAAGGCTTGAGTGGCGTGGTATAGGTTGTGGCTGTGCCGCTGAGGCAGACGTCACCGTTCTGATTCGTCACACCAACTTCGATCGTGCAGATTGGCTTGTCCTCGCGCACTGTTTTCACCACTACGCGCGCCGTTACAGTGTCACCAACGAAAACAGCTTTCGAGAATTTTAATTCCATCCCAAGAAATACTGAGCCAGGACCGGGAAGGTCTTCTGCGACGATCGCGTTGAGGAGCCCCGACGTGACTCCTCCCTGAACAATGAGGCCGCCAAATATTGATTTGCGAACGAGTGCCTCGTCGTAATGCAGTGGATTGCGGTCTCCGGTTATCTCAGTAAAGAGTTCAATGTCTCGCATGCTCATGGTTTTCCTGCGCTCTGCAGTGGCTTCCGCACGCGGCATACCCTGCAGAGTCCTGGCCCACACGTTGATCTCGCTCATGTCGCCTCCAACACACATCTGAAACTGGCAGCTCAGCCGCCCGCTTGTGTATCTACCAACTAGTAGATAGTATGCAAACTTCAATTCTAGTTGTCTACATGGCCCGTACCCAGACATGCCTTTGACTAATAGGGAACCGGCTCTGCACCAAAGAGGAAGCATGTATTTCCGCCCTATCCTGACAGGGACCGCATTGGCATTGGCGCTCGTCGGTAGCAGCACTGCGGACGACAACTCCTGGTCCCGTAATAGCCGGCACAGCAGTGTGACCCTCAGCGTCAGTGCGCTCTCGCAGAGGTGGCGCTCCGCCTTCTACGTCAACCGTGGTTTCAACGCCACGGCGATACTGCCTTATGCAGCCACCTGCGGTTTCTCATTCGGCATGCGCAACGACAGCGGCATCGCCATCGAGACCCGCCTGAACGAATGGCGCGCCGTCGGCGCCGACAACACCGAGATAGCGCTGCGATTACCGGAGAGTTGGGAAACGGAATGGGAGCGCGCCGGCGTATCGCAGCCAGCACGCATCGCCTTCCGTTGGGCGCAGTTCCAGAGCGAAAACGTCTTCGAGCCGGGCGACTGGATCATGGGCATGGCAACACTGGCCGCTGTCCCGCGACCGCCCTTCCGCCTGTTTGCCCGCTACCACGACCCTGAGGGAGAGCATGAAATCGTCATTGAGCAACTCGACTGCGCGCGCGACTGATCGTCGGCGCTTTTTGGCCAAACTGACGGCCTTGGCTGGCGCCGCCCTCACAGTCTGGTCGGCACCTGGAAGGGCGCAGGGCCGGGGCATGGCGGGCGTTGCCGGCGCGCTACCGGCGCCCCTCTTGCGTCTGCCCGATGCCGACGGCAAGGCGGTCGATCTCGCCGCGTATCGCGGTAAGGTCGTGTTGATCAATTTCTGGGCAACCTGGTGCCCGCCCTGCCGCCAGGAACTGCCGTCGCTAAGTCGCCTGAAGAAGCACTTCAGCACGGAAGCATTCGAGATTTTCGCCGTGAACATCGGCGAGGATCCTGAAACCGTTTTCGATTTCATCGGCAACCCCGATCTTCCAGTGCTCTTCGACCGCGATTCCAAAGCGATGGCCCGCTGGTCAGTGAAGGTGGTGCCAACCTCTTTGCTGGTGGATCGTCAAGGCCGCATCGCCTTCCGCGCGGTCGGCGGGCGCGAATTCGATGACGCAGACATCGTCGCCCTCGTCAGCCACTTGCTGAAATCCTGACGAGCGAGTGACAACTATGCGCACTTGCCAATCTACCAACTAGTAGATAGCATTATCATGCTAACATTACTTTGCCATACATACCCCGCACCCAGGCATGCCTATAGCCAACGGGAAAGTGGCGCCAAACCAAGGAGGAAGAGCGATGAGATTGACAGCATCGATCATTGCAGCCATCGCAGCTGCGGCGATGGGAGTATCACCGCTGGCGGCCGCGGAAAAAGAAGCCGACCCGCTGCGATCGGTCCAGTGGAATGACATGGAGCGCCTTTTTTTGGCGGGGAAGACATACGTATTTGATTCGCGAGTGAAGGTCGAAGCACCCGAAACTGCCGAGGATCCGCTGAATGTGCCGATCACAGTAGATGCAAGCACTTTGCCCGACGTGAAGGAGGTGCTGGTTTTTGCCGACTTCAATCCAATTTTCGAAATCCTTCGTTTCCACCCCGATGCGATACCGCCCTTTATCAGCTTCCGGGCCAAGCTGCAGCAGACTACGCCGGTGCGTGCCGCTGCCCGTACCGGCGATGGGGTGTGGCATGTCGGCGGGAGGCTGGTCAATACCATCGGCGGCGGCTGCACGGCCCCTTCCTTTGGCTCAGCATCCCCCGAATGGCAGCAGCGCTTGAACCAGGTGTCGTCTCGTGTCTGGACAGAAGGACCGATGTCTGGTCGGGTACGTCTGCGCATCATCCATCCCATGGATACCGGATTGGTCGCCGGAATACCACCTTTTTATCTGGAGACTCTGGTTTTCCGCGATGAGGCTGGCAAGCCGATGGCGCGCCTGGAACTTTTCCAGCCGGTGAGTGAGAACCCGGTGTTCACGCTGAATCGGGGCAGGACCGAAGGTGCGCTGCTGGCCGAGGGGCGGGACAACAACGGCAACAAGCTGAATGCGAGGATCGCACCATGAAACGATTAATGCTTGTGCTGCTCGCCTGGATCGGGATGTCCGCAGCGGTTCACGCTACAGACATGGACTACCGGCTGGAACCCCAACCTGTTGCGCCGGATGTGTACGTCTTCATCGGCAAAACCGAGGATTTCAATACCACGAACGGTGGCAATATCGTCAATACCGGCTTCATCGTCGGCCCCCAGGGAGTGGTGGTCATCGACACCGGCCCGTCGCTACGCTACGGGAGGCAGATGCGTGAAGCCATTGCCCGGGTGACGGACAAGCCGGTGGTGATGGCCATCAACACTCACCATCATCCCGACCATTTCCTCGGCAACCAGGCGTTTTCAGATATCCCGATCGCAACCCTGGCAGAGGTGCAGAAGAGCATTGCCGCCGAAGGCAATGCCTTCGCAGAAAACCTTTTCCGCATGAGCGGCGATTGGATCTCCGGCACAGAAGTCGTGGCACCGACGCGGACGCTCGAGGCCGGCCTTCTCATCGTCGCTGGCAGGCGCCTGCGGGTGCTGGCGCTGGATGGACACACAGGATCCGATCTGGCGCTGCTGGACGAAACCAGCGGCGTCTTGTTTGCCGGCGACCTGGTGTTTGACGGACGGGCGCCGACCACGCCCCATGCCGACGTAGATCACTGGCTGTCGTCGCTCTCCAAACTTGAGGCGTTGATGATGGGCGGAGAGGCCAAGGTGCTAGTGCCCGGGCACGGAGTGGTGTCGCATAATATCGCCGCCATCGGCTGGACTCGCGATTGGCTGGTCTGGCTGACCGGATCGCTCCGTCAGGCGGCGGACCGTGGGCTGGATATGAATGAGACGCTCACACAGCCGTTACCCAAGCGCTACGAGTCCTTGCCGATGGCGCACACCGAATACCTTCGCTCGGTCGCACGCCTGTTCCCCAAAGTCGAGGAAGCAGCCCTAGCCAAGGAGCGCCCGCTGTGAGGCGCTTCGCCGGCGGCTTTCGTTGACGGAACGGGAAATGATACCCTTCGCCGCATGAGCGCCCCTACCCGTTACCAGTTGCTGGCCGAGGCCGAGTGCCTGATCCGTCGTGGAGGCTACGCGGCCTTCTCTTATGCTGACCTGGCCGAGAAGATCGGCATTACCAAGGCCAGCATCCACTATCACTTTCCCACCAAGCAATGCCTGGCCGAGGAGGTCGCCGAGCTAGGGATGTCCCGTTTCGTCGAGGCGCTGGCGGAGATCGAGGCCGTTCATCCTGATGCCGTCTCTCGCCTGCAACAGTACAGTGAGCTCTTTCTCGAAGGATTCGACGAGCAGTTGCGCCCCCTATGTTGCGCCCTGTCGGCCGAACTGGCTGCCCTGCCCCCATCGATGCATGGGAAGGTGCGGGCCTATTTCGACCTCCACCTGAAATGGCTGACCCGGGTCATCGAATCGGGAATCCAGGCTGGGGCGCTCCGCTGGGAAGACGGCGCTGCCGGGCTTGCTCGCCTGGTTCTGGCGTCGCTTGAAGGCGGCAGCCTGGTCGGACGGGCCAGGCAGTCCCGATCCGACGTGTTGGCGGGGTTTGTGCAGGTGCTGGCATTGGCGAGGGGATGAGCTTCATTGCGTTTGTGCCCTTGCGTGGTCTTTTTGTTGCCTTAGGCATGCTGGCGCTGATGGCCGGAACGGCCAGGGGCGACGATATCCGTACACGAGTAGTGGCCGGCACCAGCGTCGCCGACGTCCGCGAGGCAGTGATCGAAGCCATCGAGTCCGCGGGTCTGGTGGTTAGCGCCACCATCCCCTTCAACCGCATGCTGGAACGCACCGGCGAGGCTCTGGGCTATGGGACGAACCCCTACGTCAAAGCGGAGACTATACAATTCTGCAGCGCCCGCCTGGCCTGGCAACTGGTAAGCGAAGACCCCGGCCAGTTGGCGCTTTGCCCATTGTCCATTTCGATCTACTCGACCACCGTTGAACCGAAGGTCGTCCACCTGGCCTACCGTTCTCCCGGAGAGGGGACCGTCGGAAGGCAGCACGGGGAGCAGCTTCTTCGCGAACTGGTAGAGCGTGCAACGGTGCTGGCCGGCTGGCGCTGACGATGCCTATCCGCCTATGAAGCGAATCACTTCGCTTCATAGGGGGAGGCACTTTCCGTGGTGACTCCGAGACTTCCTTGAGCAACCAATCCCGAAAGGCCGACAGCCTCGGCGGGCCGGAAAATTCGGCACGGCAAACGATGTAACAAGCTAGGGGCGATCCTCAACTCAGCTTGGCTCAACGTGCTGGGTATTCCATGGCGGTTTCGGTGTTTTGTGGGTATGCGTCACAATTTGGGGGCTGTTTTCTGTTTCGCCATTCAACCCGTTCACCTTCTCTATCTTGCCTGCTACATGCCTGACTCGCGCCGCTCACTCCATTCGAACGCTGAGCGTTTCAGATGTTCGAGGAAAACGGTCGCAGCCGGAGAAAGCCTTTTGCCTCGAGGATACAGCGTGAACCAGCGTGACTGGAGCGGGAAACCTGTCACGTCGAGAATTGTCAGCTGATCGTCCTCGGGCCGGGCTGCAAGTGTATGGCGCGAGACCACCGCAAGACCAAGCCCCCCCGACACTGCCTGCTTGATCGCCTCGTTGCTGCCCAACTCGAGCCGCACAGCAGGTACAAAAGCCCGGCGCGCGAAGTAAGCATCGCATGCGAGGCGTGTTCCAGAACCACGTTCTCGAAGGATGAATCGCTCCGCCAGGAGGTCCGTGAGTTTTAGATGACGCCCCTGCAGTCTGTGCCCTTCGGGAGCAATCATGACCAAGGGGTTGTCCAGAAATGCATGCTGTTCAAGGTCAAGGTTCTCAGGTGGCAAGGACATGATGTAAAGATCATCGCGGTTTTCGCGTAGGCGTGCGACGACACCATCGCGGTTCAGAATCTCGAGCGCGATCTCGATGTTCGGGTGCTCCGTACAAAAGCCGCCCAGTAGACGCGGGACGAAGTATTTCGCGGTGCTGACCAGCGCGACCCGCAACCGTCCCTGCTCTAGCCCTTTCATGGCATTGACGACCTGCTCGAAGGAGATCCATTCGTCGAGCATTGCCCGAGCTGTCTCGGCGAGCGCCTCGCCAGCTTCGGTCAGGTGAAGGCGCTTCCCGATCTGTTCATACAAGGGCAGGCCGACGGCATCGGCGAGCTCGCGCAATTGCATCGACACTGTTGGCTGCGTGACATGGCATGCTTTGGCGGCGCCGGTGATGCTGCCGCACTCGGCCAGCGCCAGAAAGAGGCGCAACTGGCGAAAGGTTGCATTCATAGATTTTTTTCTATGCGTACGATCATTAATATCGATTATTAATTATTTTTTATTCTAGCTATCATGGCAGTCAAGCTCAATTGATCGAAAATCAAGAAACGATTCACGATGAAAACGCACACCTCCGAAACTCAAACCACCTGCACCCCGGGACTTGCCCTGCAGTTTCTCAAAGAGGGCAACACCCGTTTCGTCAACAACCTGCGCGCCAGCCGCGACTTACTGCAGCAGGCCAATGAGACGCGCGACGGGCAATGGCCGTTCGCCACCATCGTCAGCTGCATCGACAGCCGGACGTCAGCCGAACTGATATTTGACCAAGGCCTGGGCGACATCTTCTCCGTACGCATCGCGGGCAACGTAATCAACACCGACATCCTCGGTAGTCTCGAGTTTGCATGCCACGTGGCTGGATCGAAACTGATTGTGGTGCTCGGACATACCTCGTGCGGGGCAATCAAGGGGGCCTGCGACCACGTGGAGCTTGGCAACCTGACGGAACTGCTTTCGAAAATACAACCGGCCGTGTACGAAGAGCGCCAAACTCCTGATCAGGCAAGGCGCAATTCGAAGAATACGGCGTTCGTGGAGAATGTTGCCGACCTGAACGTGCGCCGCTCGGTACGATCGATCATCAACCGCAGCTACATCCTTGAGCACATGATCGCCGCCGGCAAGGTAGGCATCATTGGCGCCAAACACAACTTGGCCAGCGGAGAAGTGACCTTCTTTGACGACACCTGGTTGTACGACAAGACATCGATGCGGCGTGTCGTTGCCGGATAGTTCCGCATCTGAACAACAGTACGCTATGGCTTCACGGATTCGGGATGCTGCTGCACGTATCCTCTAAAGGCTAAACAGCTGTCGTACGGTCAAGTAGTTCATTCCCGCGGTCGTGATGGCTGTGGTGACACGTACAGGCCATTCGGCAGCTTTCACATCGGAGCTGCCCTTTGAATATCCGCTACCAGGGATAGGTGAACAGCCGCTTCTGGCCGGATACGGCCTGATGCCTATTGCATTTTGAATTCAAAGACGGGAACCTCCCCTTTTCTGTCGGTGACTACCGTTGAAACCCATCATTCCCCGAAGAGCGGCTGAGCAACAAAAAGCAAGCAGCAGTGATCGACCAGTTTAAGAACCGGCCGACCAGTCATACTAATCTCAGCGCCGAATCAAATACCGGATTGTCGGGCCGTTCTGCTGGATTTCGAGAACCTCGTAGCCGTGATTCCGAGCATCCAGCGGAATGTTGTTAATTGATTGAGGACAATCGGAAATCACTTCCAGAATCTCGCCAGGCTTGAGTTTTGGCAACATCTCTAAGGTAGCAATAGCCGGATAGGGGCAAGGTTCCCCCTGCATGTCCAGACGATAATCGGGGATAACTGTCGCATTGCTCATACGCTCTCCTGAGCTAATTCCATTCTGGCTGTAGCGGCCTTGGCGACAAAGAAGCGTTTTTCCCACCATAGTACTGCCAGCATCGCCGACGCCAACATCAGGTAAGTTACGATCAAGCCTCCCTGCGGCCCAAAAACGTTAAGCAGATTGATTTTTTCGAAGTTCGTGGCGGCAACCGGCGCAATGCTATCCCACCACGCGGCAAGTACGGTCGCGCCGATGATATTCCCCAAACCCACCCACCAATAATGCACCTGCCCTTCAACCGCGCGGTACATCCAGCCAGTTTCACATCCTCCGGCCAATACGATACCGAAACCAAACAACAGACCACCGACGATGGCATTCGGTCCGGCCCAGAGTATTTTCGGCGGAACCCCCAGTTGTACATAACTGTAAACACCGATCGCACTGACGGCCATCCCGATGATGATTGCCTTGGCCATCTGGGTTCGACCCGTTAGCCACAAGTCACGGAAAGCTGACGTAAAGCAAACTTGCGCCCGTTCGATGATCAGGCCGAAGGCCAGGCCAAACATGGCGGCCAGACCGAGTTTCGGTGCTTCAAAACTTTTCCCGACAGCCCATAAGGCAAACCCGGCAAAGATCAGAAGACCGAGACGAAATCGCCTGGAGGCTCGGCCTGCGTCGTGACTGAGTGACAGCGCAGTCGATACCTTTTGTAGGGTTACCGGAACACGAAACAACGGCAGCATGGTAAAGCGTGCGCCGAACCAAGAACCGACGGCTGTCGCCAAAGCAAAAAACCAAGCATGTAAAGAAAACTGAGGAATGCCGGTGAAGAAGGCGGCCAGATTGCACCCCATCGCCAGGCGCGCACCAAAACCAGCAATCAGTCCGCCAGACACTGCCTGGAGAATTCGGATACGATGCTGTGGCAGACGTAACTTAACGTTGTTGGCCCAGAGTGCCGCAGACAGGCAACCGACAAACATGCCAATGATCATCATTCCATCTATCCGGTCCAGTGGTGTGCCGTTCAGGCCGATGATCTTGAAATAACCCCACGACTCTGGATGGTAGCCGATCATCTGCAGCAGATGACCGCCCCAGCGAGTGAATTCACCGGTAACAGCCCAGAAGGTCCCGGTAATGCCGAAGTAGTATGAGGACAATACTCCAGCCGCAATGACCGCCGGTACCGGCGACCAGAAACGAACCATGTACATCTGTTTAAACGTCTGCCAGTTCATGACAAAAAAACCCTCCTTATTGCCCACATTAGCCAATGGCATGAGGGCATGAATCGCTTACAGCCCATGACGTCATTACCTACGACGAGCAATGGGCATCCACAATGCAGCGCTTTGTCAAAAAGTGATGACTTTGTCGGCAGCCAGCGTCCATTCCGCAAGCTCGGGCAGGGTGCCAATGCTGACGCCGGGAATCAGTGGCAACTCTGCAAGGCCGCGGGCTAGTGCACAAGTGCGGCATATCTTGATCGACACCCCCAATCCGACCAGTTGCTCGACCATCGTCTGCAGGACGTTGCCAGTACCGTCAGTTTGGTTTGGCAATCCGAGTACCGATGCATCGGACATCAGAAAGAGACGTACCTCGGGAGGAGCTTTGTCTTTGCCAGCCAATGCTGTGGCCAGGCGCAGGGCAGACAGGCAACGCTCACTGCCATAGGGAGGGGCGTGGAGGATAACCAGAATTTTTTGTATAGCATCTATACTCATACACTCTCCAAAAATATCAACCGCCCGGGCATGGAGTTGGCCGGACTTACAGACGATCCGTTCGGGATCAGGATGATTTCGGCAGGCGGTGCACAGACCGCCGTTCTTGGCCGAGGCATGATTCTTCAATAAATCCGGCTGGCTGGCAAAGATTGTTTCAATAGATGCCGAGGGACAGTTCGCTTGCAGTATCGACTCGCTACATGATCGACGGCCTGCGATTTAAGACTGGATTGATTTGAAGCAGATCGTCTGACCGGTTGCGGCATAAAGCTGCCGCTTGAATGGCAGTTATCGAGAGAAGATGACCGGCCGCTTGTGGCCCTTTGTACCAGTACAGGGGCTTGTTTGCGGCGTTGCCAGGGCCAGGGAACTCAATTGCAGAGGATTTTGTGGGCAGAAAATAGTCCCGCCGCAAACTAATTCAGCTATAAGTTCAGTTACTTATAGCTGCCATTGAAAGAGCCTATTTGTGCCATCCCACTAACGCTTCGGACGGCTCACATCCAATTCGGCGCCGGGATGATCACTTTGTCGCCTTCGTTGCGAGCGGCAGCGAGCGCATCGCAGATTATCTGCTTGCCTCCGCTGCCAATGCTGGGGTCCTCACAGAGGACGTCTAAATTGATTAATACTGGTTGGGAGTGTGCTTCATGGTATCTCCGGACTGCCCTGGGGAGGCACCTTGTTCTCTGCTCTCGCCACTCACCCCGGCGGCACCGCTGGACTTGGATTGTTCGCCGGTCGACCATTCGACCACGGAAATCCGCTTATCCTTGTTGGCGTCCAGGGTCGAGAAACGAGCCGTCACGTCGGCCGATCTTTTGGCCTCGGACTGGTCGATAAACCCGTCGTGGTTCTTGTCCAGTTCCTTGAACATTGGTGGTGCCTCAGCCTGACCTGTGGTGGCAGCCGGCTTTTGGTCGGCCGCCTGTACGGCCAGAGGCGCGATGGCCAGAAGAAGGATGGTGGCAAAACGAGTATTGCGTGACATAAGGATTCTCCTTTCAAGTCATTGCATGAGCTCAGCAAAAGACCCCACCCGGAGTGCGTTTCTTCGGGAAACGCCTGAGCTAGTACTGATCCTAGGCGGCCCCCGCTCGGCCATCTGTCGGACGGCTCCGAATCGCCTGTCGGACGATTCCTGCAAATCCGGGTTAAACGATGTGGCGCCGCGAGAGTCTGCTGCAGATGTCTTAACGGGGTGCAGCGAGGCATCGTTGGTCATGCCGCAAGCACTGCTTGCCAAGACATCAAGCGCACGATCTGGGCGATCCATTTTGATTCGGCCGCCATTCCGATGTTTTCGGGCTTGCTACGGTCAACTGGAAATTTGGGCCAAAATTGAAATCGGATTTGGGCCCCTTCCTGCCTGGTGCTTTCCATTGGCTGCCTGCACTAGCGACCCCGGGCATTGCAGTTGCCCACCGCCGGCCCGCTAACTCCTTCCCCCCTCCTCCGGGTCTGCCCGAAAGGCGGGCATTCGGGCTAGCTCGCGGCGAGTCGAACGCTGGTGGCATGAGGCGATGCTTGTTGGGCTTACCCCAAGCTTGGCAGGATCACTCCTACAATTGTTTCAGTGCTATCCGACAGCAAATGAAGGGCCGCCTGCATAGGATGAAATCAAGCTCCCTGAAAGAATTTCAGGGGAGTGGTAGAGGCAAGTCATCAGCTCCCGCTACCGCTGAACACCATGCAAATCGGCAGCTCCAGGGAGGATGATGCCTCCCACGAAAGGAGAAGTCATGCTCAAGAATTCAAACGATATCCGGGTTTCGGCACAGCCAATCCGCGATCGACTATACCAAGTAGCCGCCTTTGAATTGCTGCACCGCCACGGGGATGCCACCGTCGCTTACGTCACGGACGATGCGCTAGCCACCGATCAAGTCATCCACCTTGTGTACGACGACGACAAGCAGGGCCGGCAAGTATTGTCAGACCATCCTGGTTTCATCAATGTCGATGCCGAGATGTTGTTTTCAACTCGCATTGAGTCCTTGCCAACCAACCGGGTCGTGCTCGAACTCCTCGAAACAGTCAAAATCGATGAGCGTGTCGTCGCCCGTTGTACCGATCTAAAGCGCCGTGGCTTCCATATCGCACTCGACGACTTCTACGATTGCCGGGACGAATACACCCCGCTGCTTGGTATCGCCGATATCATCAAGGTCGACCTACCGCAACTTGATGATGAGCATCTGGACTCGCTGATCAAAGCGTTGCGCCATTTTCCGGTGCAGCTCTTGGCCGAAAAAGTGGACTCGATCCAGTGTGCGCAACGCTGCCAGGATCTGCAGTTTGATCTCTACCAGGGTTATTACTTCGACCCGCCGACTTCGGCCACCGCCCTAGTCTGAAAATAAGACCTCCACCGCCCGATGGTGGTGAATCCAGCCAGTCAACGACAGCCGTCCCGTGAAATATTCGGCCGGCTGTCGCGTTGCTTGAAAAAACCCTGGATGGTCCGAAGGGCAGAATCCGCTAAGCCTTCTTGACCCACAGCGTGCACCATCCCTCAGGACTGATCTTGCCCTCGACCAGCTTGCAGGTATTGGATTCAGCAATGAAATTCAGGCAGTTACTGCATTTCTGGTCTCCCTTTGGTTTCATCTGGTAGTGGACGCTGGCTTGCGGGACTTTCTTCGCTGGCGCGGCGACCGGTTTGGCGGGCGAAGTCGTTTCATTTTTGGGCGCGTCCGCAGCCAGAACAAGCGGCATCCAAAGACTGCAACCGGTGGCCAAGGCTGCGCGCAAGATCCGCCGGCGGGTCGGGATATATTCTTTCATGACGTATCTCCTTCACTGAAAAAACCTTCAAGAACCTCTCGCCATAGGGCAACAGGCTGGTTTGAGCGTATCCACTGGCAGGCACCAATGCGATCAGACTTGGCTGAATCGCGAGTAGGAGGAGTCCTATTTCGTACCAACTGAACTTGTGGGCACAAGCCGGAACTAACCTTAATGAATAATTTCTCTAGCCCCCTTCGCTGATCAAGAAAGAGCGTGACGTTTTTGGCCAAGGGGAAGACAGGTGGGTTTTGTGCGCCTTTCTCTGCGTTTTGTCCTACCCCTGTTATTGATTCTGGCGGCCATTGCCTACGCTGTTGCGCCACTGGTGGATGAGTTCACCTGGCGCTGGTCGGTGCGGGATCTAGACATGCGTTCGACCGTCATCGCCAATGCAATCGAGGAACCGCTGGCCAGGGAAATCGCCACGGGGTCACTGAAGAGCGTTACAACTTTTCTCAGCCATATCAGTCAGGATGAACGCTTTTACGCGGTCGGCTATTGCGCCTCGAAGCAAAGCAAACTACTGGCAACACCATCGGTACCAACCCAGATTCGCTGCAACACCCTGGACCGCTGGAATAGCCTAGATCACCATATCCTGAACACGCCGCAGGGGCCACTACACATTGCGGTGAGGCCCGTGATCAGCGAGGAGAATCCGGATGGCCAACTGGTATTGGTCCAGGACATGAGCTTCGTCGGTCGGCGCAGCGAGGAAACCCGGCGGTATCTTTTCTATTTCTTTCTCGCCCTGGCCAGCGTGGTTTCGCTGATTACAGTCATCATTGCCCATCTTTCCTGGCGCGGCTGGGTGGCCGGAACGCAATCGCTATTGCAAAGCATGGGCCTGCTCCGCCAGCCGACCGACGCCCTCTCGACAGCGGCGCCAATGAGGCCGCCGGCGCCTGAGTTCAGGCCGATCGCCCGCGATTTGCAACGATTGATCCACGAACTGGAAGCCGAGCGGCGGGCTCGTGACGATAGTCAGATGACCTGGAATCCTGATTCCCTGCGCGCCATCCTGCACGGCGAATTGCGCGGTGATGATGTCATTGTTGTATCCAATCGCGAACCCTACATTCACCAGCGACGCGGCGATCGCATCGAGGTGCAACGCCCGGCAAGCGGCTTGGTGACCGCCCTCGAACCGGTAATGCGGGCCTGTTCCGGCGTCTGGATCGCCACCGGTAGCGGCACTGCCGACCGGGAGGTGGTGGACGCAAGCGACCGCGTGGCAGTGCCGCCAGAGCACCCAACCTACCAATTGCGCCGGGTCTGGCTGACCGCGGAAGAAGAGGCCGGCTATTACTACGGTTTCGCCAACGAGGGATTGTGGCCCCTCTGCCACATCGCCCATGTCCGTCCGACCTTTCGCTCCGGTGACTGGACCCACTATCTGGCCGCCAACCGCAAGTTTGCGGCCGCCGTGGTCAGCGAGGCGAAGACGGATAACCCTATCGTCCTCGTCCAGGACTACCATTTCGCACTGCTCCCGCGGATGATCCACGAAACGCTGCCGGAGGCCACGGTCATCACCTTCTGGCACATTCCCTGGCCCAATCCGGAATCCTTCGCTATCTGCCCTTGGGCGGCGGATATTGTTAAAGGGCTGTTGGGGAGCAGTATCCTCGGCTTCCATACCCAGTTTCATTGCAATAATTTTGTCGACACGGTCGATCGCCTGATCGAGGCGCGGGTGGACCGCGAATCCTTTACCGTTTCCCAAGGCGGCAAGCTTACTGCCGTGCGCCGATATCCAATTTCCATTGCCTGGCCGCCAAGCGAGGAGATGGTCGGCAAGCCGGTGGCCGATTGCTATCGCGACATCCGCGCGGGTAACGGCCTACCGTCGAACCAGGCAATCGGCATCGGCGTCGACCGACTCGATTACACCAAGGGCATCATCGAACGCCTGCTTGCTGTGGAGCGACTGTTCGACCTTAATCCTCAATGGATCGGCCGTTTCACCTTCATTCAGATCGCTGCCCCCAGCCGGTCCAGCATCGACGAGTACCGAAATCATGAGGAAGCAGTGCGCACCCTGGCCAAGCGCATCAATACCCGCTTTTCCAGTGCAATACCGGCTATCGTGCTCAAGGTCGAGCACCACGAGCCGCAACAGGTCTACGAGTATTACCGCGCCGCCGAGCTCTGCTTCGTCAGCAGCCTGCACGATGGCATGAACCTGGTGGCCAAGGAATTCGTCGCTGCGCGCGATGATGAACACGGTGTCCTGGTCCTCTCGCAATTCACCGGCGCTTCACGGGAATTGCCCGAAGCCCTGGTGGTCAACCCTTATGACGTTGATCAGTGTGCCGCCGCCCTGCATGTCGCGCTGACCATGTCAGCGGAGGAGCAACGTGATCGCATGCGGCTGATGCGCGGCCTGATTGCCGAGTTCAACGTCTACCGTTGGGCTGGTCGCATGTTGCTTGATGCCGCCCTGATGCGGCGGCGGAGCAAACTTCAGGAATGTGCCGCAGCCAGCGTTGCGAGCCCATAGGAGTGAGCATGGCAAGTAAAATACGTGGCCGGCCACCGGTGGCTAAGCGTGACTGGGCCTATTTCCTCGATTTCGACGGTACCCTGCTCGATCTTGCCGCCACCCCCGACTTGATTCGCGTCGATTCAGCACTGCCCAAATTGCTCTGTGAGTTGCATCGTTCCTGCGGCGGAGCGGTGGCGTTGATCAGCGGTCGCGCCCTGGCCGACCTTGATCTGCGTCTCGGCCTCCCCAATCTGCCCAAGGCCGGTCAACACGGACTCGAACGGCGCGATGCGGCGGGCCGCATCTGGCAGCATGCCTCACCACCACAAGCCAGGCAGACCCTACAAGCAGCCCTCACTCCCCTGCTCCGTCGGTACAGCGGTTTGCTGCTTGAAGACAAGGGACTGAGTCTGGCGCTGCATTATCGCCAGGTGCCGGAACTGGCCTCGCATGTGCACCAGCTCATGCGCCGTCTGGTTGCCGACATCGGCGAGAATCTCGTCATCCAGAAAGGAAAATGCCTGATTGAAGTCAAACCCGCCGGCGTGCACAAGGGCTCGGCAGTCCGCGAATTCCTCGCTGAGGCGCCATTCCGCGGGCGCCGCCCAGTCTATATTGGCGACGATAAAACAGATGAAGATGGTTTTGCCGTAGTCAACAGCCATGGCGGAATTTCGATTGGCGTCGGCCGAGGCGCTTCCACTGCCAGCTACCGTCTGCCTGATGTCGTTGCGGTAAGGAACTGGCTTGCCAGTGCTGTTGATGAGCAGCACTAGTTAGCGATCTTTCCGATCGCCGGGCCGACTGGCTTAAATCTTGCCATGGGTGAATTGACAGGCAGAAATCCGGCCATCGCAGTCGCTATCGAGTCCCTTGACGCGGGTTCTGACATCGGCTGAACGCTTGGCTTCTTCCTTGGTCACATAGCCATCATGATTCGTGTCAGGTGCATCAAATATCGGTGCCGGGTAGCCTCTGGCGGCTGGAAGGATGGTCTCGGCAGGAGGGTTCCCGGCTGAAGGCGGCGTGGTTTCGTCTGATATCTGCAAGCAGAGGCAGGGTGCCGAATAAAAGCGGGGTCGCGAGACTGACTTTGTGATTCTTCACGGATTACCTTGAACCATTCGAAATTTGCTGGATTTTCCCCTCATCATGTTTGCCGGGGTGTTGTTCCATCGTATGAGCAGGTGTCTGTATTTGCTGTCAGATTCGACTGAATAGCCTGTAGGACGCCACCTGCACGCCTTGGCCGATCGCCTCGGAACAGGGAAGGAGGCAACGCAGCATGCAAGTCATTCCCCTATCGTCTCTGGCGCCGCTGCGCGGACACCTTGCTCGCAAGTGGCACCACCTGCTGCTGGCCGTCGGCTCTGCCCTGGTGCTGCTTCTGCTCGGATCAAGCCACTGGCAGGCGACAGCCAGCCTGAAGGCGCTTACCGAATTGCAGCAGCAGGCCGAAAAGGTCGAGCACCTCGACAGCCTACTGATCCAGTTGATGGATGCGGAAAATGCCGTACGCGGCTATCTGTTGAGCGGCAACCGCGCCCATCTCGAAGCCTATGAAAAAACCCGGACCACGGCGAATCAGACACTGGAGGAAATTCGTCAGCGCCTTGAACCCGGCCCCGAAAATGACGCGGCGCTGGCCGACCTTTCCGGGTTGGTGGTGATCAAGTTGCGCAGCCTCAGCAACGCCGTCGAGCGCGGCATGGCCGGTGAGGAAACTCGTATTCAGGGCAAGCGCTACACCGATCGCATCCGTGAAAGCATTCTCGGCCTGAAAGCGCGACTGGCAGAAGAAGGCGAGCAATCCTTTATCCGTTCGACGCGCCATGTCGAACGCACGCGCTGGGTGGTAGTGACGCTGGCGCTTGGCGCCCTGGCGCTGATGGCTCTGCTGTTCATTGTCCTGGAGCGCCAGTTCAAGCTGCGCGAGCAGATCGCCAGTTTGCTGCAAAGTGAAAACGAACGCCTTGACACTCTGGTCCGGGAACGCACCGATGAATTGAGCGACCTGGCCAGCTATCTGACCAACATCCGCGAGGCTGAAAAGGCTCGGCTGGCGAGGGAGCTGCATGACGAACTGGGGGCCTTGCTCACTGCCGCCAAGATGGAGACAGGATGGATTACCCGCCATCTCGACGATCCGGCGCTTGCTCCCTGCCGGGAACATGTGGGCAGGCTGGAAGAACGGCTTGATGAAGGCATTACCTTGAAGCGCCGGATCATCGACGGCCTGCGCCCACCGCTGCTTGAAATGCTTGGCTTGGTCAGCACCCTGCGCTCCCTTGGCGAAGAATTCGTCAAGGGCGATGGCGAGATGCTTGTCGTCGATTTACCGGAGGACGATGTCGATCTTGCCCCGGCTCCGGCCCTGGCGCTTTTCCGTATTGCCCAGGAAGCCCTGACCAATATCCGCAAGCATGCCCGGGCCAGCCGGGCAAAGCTTGCCTTGCGTATCACCGACGGCTGGGTGGAGCTGGAAATCGAAGATGATGGCAAGGGTTTTCAGACCACCAGGGGCCGTGGCCAACACCATGGCCTGGCGGGAATGAAGCACCGGGTTCAGATGTGCGCCGGCGAGTTCACGGTCAGCAGCGCTCCTGGCGCAGGCACCCGTATCGTCGCCCGCATCCCGCTGGCCGCTAACGTACCGGCACCGCCTGAGAGGCTTCAGGTGGATGCTGCCACCCTGACGTAGGCGAGCAATTCACCAATTTCGGTGTTCTTGTCAAAGAACCGGTCGACGCCAAGCGCGAGGCAGCGTTCGCGCAACACGGGCTGATCATGATTGGAAAAAACGACGGCTCGCGGGCGACCAAAGTGATCGGGGTTTTTCGAGAGTGCCCGGAGGACACCAATACCGCTCCCCGTCCGCAACTCCAGGTCCACGATGGCCAGGTCGGGCTGCTGGCGCCGTAGCAGATCGATAGCCGCCAACTCGTCTGCCGCACCACCCACCACCTCGACCCCGGCCAACTCCCCAAGGAGGAAGCCAATGGTCTGGCGGACGATCATGGAATCCTCGATGAGGACGATCTTCAGTGGCAGGTTCGGATCAGAGGTGGGCATGTTTCCCTCGATGAGTCTGACCTTTCGTATATCCCCGGCTCAGTCGACCAGCTGCCCGTTGCGCAAGGCATCGGTGGCGAGTTCGGCATGGCTCGCGACCCCAAGCTTTTCCAGCAGGCGAGCCCGATAGGTACTCATTGTTTTGACGCTGAGATGAAGCATCTCTCCAGTTTCGGAAACCGCCCGGCCCTGGGCCAGCCTGAGAAAGACTTGCAACTCCCTCTCGGAAAGCTGTTCATGGCGCCGCGGGGAGCCCTGACCGGGCAGGGCGAGATTGAGCAACAGGGGGTTGCAGGGCGTCTCCTGCAGACAGGCAAGGGCTTCCTCACCCGAAGCAGCCTCGAATGCGATGCTGATACCCAGTTCGTCGGCCAGCATTTCGCAAAATCCAGCCCGGACAATCTCATGGTCATCGACGCTGGCAACTCGAAGCATGGTGGAGCCTTCCTCCAAAGAGTATTTTCCGTCTGACTCGGTGGCTCCGAGCGGAGTTCCAAAGTCGCCCGCAATCGGCATCGTCCTACAAGAAAATCGGCAAATTCCGACAGTTTTCGCTCAAACGAGAATCCAAACTGGAATTACTTCACCGGTCACCCATTACGCGTGGCCTCGGAGAGTTACCGTTCCATCGTGGACCACCTCCGGCATCAGCCAGGACAAAATGACCGCCAACCCATCGCCGCCGCCAGCCGAGCAAATGACTGGAAAATCAGTGCCCTCCCCGGCTGATCTGTCGAGCGCTCCGGCCGCCCCGTCGTCCAGCGCGCCATCGACTCAGAGTCGACGCCGGTCAACCAGAAAAGCGGCCCCAAAAGGAAAACTGACGCAGCCGGGACGGGCCGTGCCACGTCTCAACGATTCATCGCCACCCACTCATCGCGCGCTTTTTGCGGGTGACTTTTTGCCATCGGCCCGAGCCATTCGCTAAATCAAATGCCCGAAAACAGCTTGCCTGCGGGTGTGTTTTGCACCGGGCACAGGAAGCGATCGTACGATGCACGAATTTGAATCCTTTTTGAGTAATGCTCCACCCTGGCTGCAGGTGGGGCTGGCCGCAGCCCTGGCCGTCTTGATCGGGCTGGCGCTGCACGCCGTCCTCTACCGGCTGGCGCACCGCCTGGCCGGCGGCTTCGTTCTCAGCCGCAACCTCGTCGCTTATGGCAGCCGTCCGACTCAATTGCTGCTGCCGCTGCTCCTGCTGCAGATCGCGCTCTCCGAGGCGCCGGCCGGCCTCCACCTGATCAATTCGCTACGCCAGTGTCTCAGTATCGGCCTGCTCGCCACGCTGACCTTTCTCTGCATCCGGCTGATCAAGGCCGTCGCCGAGACGGTGATTGTGCTGCACCCCGCCGAAGTCGCCGACAATCTGCGGGCGCGCAGCGTGCTCACCCAGACCAGGGTGCTCTCCCGCAGCGTGATGTTTTTCGTCGGTCTGATTGGGCTGGCCTCGATCCTGATGACCTTTCCCGGCATCCGGCAGATCGGCGCCAGCCTGCTTGCTTCGGCCGGCCTGGCCGGACTGGTCGCCGGTATCGCCGCCCGGCCGGTGCTCGGCAACCTGATCGCCGGCCTGCAGATCGCCTTGACCCAGCCGTTGCGCATCGACGATGTGCTGATCGTCGATGGTGAATGGGGCCGGGTCGAGGAAATTACCGGCAGTTACATCGTCATTCGTATCTGGGACGAGCGGCGGTTGATCGTACCGCTGCAATGGTTCATCGAACACCCGTTCCAGAACTGGACCCGCAGTACCTCGCAACTTCTCGGCACGGTTTATCTCTGGGTCGATTACGCCATGCCGCTCGCTCCGCTTCGCCAGGAGCTCGAACACATCTGCCATGGCGCGCCGGAGTGGGATGGGCGACTCTGCCTGCTGCAGGTTACCGAAACGACGGAAAGGGCGATGCAACTGCGCATCCTGGTCAGCGCCAGCGATGCATCGAAAACCTGGGAACTGCGTTGCCGGGTCCGCGAGGCGCTGCTTGCCTACATCCAGAAAGAGTATGCCGATTATCTGCCGCGCCTGCGCGGATCGTTCGAAAATCTCGGGGGCCGTGCGGATCAGGTCGGCGGCCCTGAACTCAAGGATGGATCTTGACTCCAAATGCTTATGAAAACGGCTGAACAACTGGCGAAGCTCTTTCCCCGCGAAGACGAAATTCCCGACGATTGCCGCAACCTGGCGCCGATCCATCAGCGCACCATCCTGATCAATGGCGAGTTGCGAATTTGGGGCGGCGAAACGCGGGCAGTCTATTCCCCGGTCTGTGTTCGAGAGGCCGACAATCGCCTGCGCCACGTCGAACTTGGCAGTTTTCCGGTGACCGGCACCGCCGAAGCCGATGCCGCACTGGCCGCCGCAGTCGCCGCCTACGACAACGGCCGTGGCCAGTGGCCGACCATGCCGGTGGCCGAGCGTATTGCCTGTGTCGGCAATTTCACCAACCAGATCCTCGCCCACCGCCGGGAAATCGTGAACCTGATCATGTGGGAAATCGGCAAGAGCCTGGCCGATTCGCAGAAAGAGTTCGACCGCACCATCGATTACATCCGGGCCACCGTCAACGAGCTGAAACGGCTCGACAACAGCAATTCGCGCTTCGAGATCGTCGACTGCACCATCGCCCAGATCCGTCGCTCGCCGGTCGGCATCACGCTGTGCATGGGGCCGTACAACTACCCGATGAACGAGACCTTCAGCACGCTGATTCCGGCGCTGATCATGGGCAATGTCGTGCTCTTCAAGCCGCCGCGCTTCGGCGTGCTGCTCTACTACCCGATGCTCGAAGCGTTCCGCAGCGCCTTCCCGCCCGGCGTCATCAACATTGTCTATGGCGAGGGGCAGGTCGTCGTGCCCCACATCATGGCCTCCGGCCAGGTCAATGTGCTCGCCCTGATCGGCTCGAGCACGGTCGCCAACCAGCTCAAGAAAGCCCACCCGAAGACCAACCGGCTACGCGCCATTCTCGGCCTCGAGGCCAAGAATGCGGCAATCGTCATGCCCGATGCAGACATCGAGCTGACGGTCAGGGAATGCATCACCGGGACGCTCTCCTTCAACGGCCAGCGCTGCACGGCGATCAAGATGATCCTGGTGCACCAGTCGATTGCCGACCTATTCATCCGCCGCTTCTGCGTCGAAGTGGAAAAACTGGCCATCGGCATGCCGTGGGAACCCGGCGTCATGCTGACGCCGCTGCCCGAGATGGCGATGGTCACCTACATGAACGAGTGTATTGCCGATGCGGTCGCCAAGGGCGCCCGGGTGATCAATCCCGGCGGCGGCACCACGGTCGAGACCCTGTTCTATCCGGCCGTGCTCTACCCGGTGCTGGAAGGCATGAAACTGTACCGCGAGGAGCAGTTCGGCCCGATCATTCCGATGGCGCCCTTCGAGAGCATCGAAACCGCCCTCGATTACGTCATCACCTCCGACCACGGCCAGCAGGTCAGCATCTTCGGCAGCGACCCGGGGCAGATCGCCGAGTTGGTCGACACCCTGGTCAACCAGGTCTGCCGGGTCAATATCAACTGCCAATGCCAGCGTGGCCCCGACGTCTTTCCCTTCGTCGGGCGCAAGGACTCGGCCGAAGGCACCCTTTCCGTCCACGACGCCCTGCGTGCCTTCTCGATCCGCACCATGGTCGCCGCCAAGCAAACGGAAGCATCGAAAAAACTGCTCGACGCCATCGTCCTCGGCAACAAATCGAGCTTCATCAACACGCATTTCATTCTTTGAGCCATTATCGAAGCGCTAGGCAAGCTTTTGAAATTTGGCCCAAACCCGGGTTGACCGTAGCTGCCGGCTCACTGCTTCATTTCAGTGTGGATGGCCATTTCAAGCCTGCGCGTAGCCGCCCTGCCGGAATTTTTTACCGCCAACATGGAAAAATCTACAGGGTCTGCCCGGTCGGATTTCGCTGATTGCGACTAGGGTCTGCCTAACGCGAGCACACGGAAAAGCCGCACACGTTTCGCTTTATTCTTTGGCGGCCACCGTTAGCCGGCGGGATGGCGTTTGGCGTTTTTCTTGCTTTTCGAGGGTTGCCATGAAATCGTTTTCAGCCCTCTTCCAGAAACTCGACGCTTCCTGGCCGGCTGCTTCGTTGCGCACCTATCTGGTCGCGCTGATCCTGCTGGCGACGCTGCCCATCGCCAGCCTGATGTGCTACTGGATATTTTCCGACATTCAGCGGGAGCGCTGGCGCACCGAGACGGAACTGCAGCAATCGGCGAATTCCCTGGCGCAAATGGTCGAGCGCGAGCTGGTTTCCTCGATCGATGCACTGGCCATCATCGCCCACCAGGACGCCATACAACGCCGTGACATCGCCGCCTTCGAGAAATTCTTGCGCAGCCCCCGTTCGCCGCTGCGGCCAAACTGGCTCGGCGCCTTCCTGCTCGACAGCGAGGGCCGGCTGCTGTTCGAAGTTGACTCGCCATCAGCCGTCATGCGTCCCCCAACCGTCGCTCCGCCATTCCTCGACATGCCGTCAAGCGGCTCGCTCGAGCCAGCCCCCCGCATATCCGATCTGGTGCTGAGCCACCGGCCGGACAAAAACGCCATTGCCATCGACGTGCCGGTCATCATCGAAGGTAAACCGCGTTACCGCCTCGGCGCCTGGATAGCCGCCACAGTCTGGCAGGATCTCCTGCAAAAAGCCGGCTTTCCGGCGGATGCCGTTGCCGGAATCTATGATCGCGAGCGCCGCTCGATCGCCCTGAGCGCAAGCCGGGCGGCGTTGGACGACCAGCCGTTGCCGGAAACACGGGTCAGTGTGATGGGTGCAGCTGTCTTCAGTAGTCATCCAGCGCCGCGCAGTGCCGACCCGGCCGCCTACGATGCCAGGAAAACCATCGCCTTGGCTGGCTGGATGGTCGATGTCGGGGTTCTGGCCGGACCGCTCGACGCCAGGCACAACCGGATGATCGGCTTGGCGCTGACGACCGGGATTGCCTGCCTGGTGCTGGGCGTTTTGCTGGCGCTGCTGACAGCCCGACGTCTGGCCCGCCCGCTCGAGCGGCTGGCTAGCCAACCGGGGAGCATGGTCAACCAGCGGATCTTGATCCGCGAGGTCGCGCAGTTGCGTGATGCCCTGCTCGCCACCAAGGCGCTTGAAGAAGCCGCGCATGCACGGCTGCAGGCCCAGCGCGACCTGTTGCAGCGCAAGGCCGACGAGTTCGAAACCCTGTTTGAAAGCAGCCCGATTGCCCTGGCCTTTGCCCAGGACCGGGCTTGCCGCGAGGTGCTGCACAACGCCGCGATGAATGAATTGATCGGTCCACCGACAGCACCTACGGCCAGCATGCTCCGGATTCTGCCGGGTCGGCGCCAGCGACTGGAGCCCGACGAGCAGCCATTGCAGCGCGCCGCTGCTCAGGGCGAAGCGGTCCAGGGCCTCGAACTGGAAATGCTCAGCGAAGGCAAGGAACCCCGATTTGTGCTGGTCAACGCGGTGCCCTTGCGCGACTGCAATGCTCAGCCGCGCGGTGCCATTGGCGCGATGGTCGACATTACCGAACGCAAGCGGGCCGAAGCCCACTTGGCGAACGCCGAAAAAAACCTGCGTGAAAGCCAGCGCCTGATCGAACTGGCGGAAGAAGCCGGGCATGTCGGCTTCTTCCACTACCGCTTCGAAAGCGACGTATTGGTGTGGACTCCCGGGCTCTCCCGGCTGTTCGGGAACGCGGCATTGCCACAGGAAAGCTCGCTCAAGCAATTTCTGGCCAACATCGTCAGCGAACATCGCGAGCGCGTTGAAACCGCGCTGCAGCATGCCTGCGCCACACAACAGGAAAAGGAGGCGCTGGAGTTTCGCATCGTGGCTCCCGACGGTCTGGCGCGCTGGCTGTCCTGCCGGATCATGATCAACTACGACGACGATGGCCGGCCCCTGCAGATGATCGGCGTCGGCCTCGACATCAACGACCAGAAAGAGGCGGAGCGCGGCCGGGCGGCGCTGATCCAGCGCGAGCACGCGGCGCGGGTCGAAGCCGAAGCGGCGAGCCGGGCCAAGGACGAATTCCTGGCCATGCTCGGCCACGAACTGCGCAACCCGCTATCGGCCATTGCCGCGGCAATCGAAGTGCTGAACCACGTCGAGGCCAGCGCCGATGCCGCAGCCAGCGCACGCAGCGTCATCGGCCGCCAGACTCGCCATCTGGCCCGCCTGATGGATGACCTGCTCGACGTCGCCCGGGTCATTTCCGGCAAGATCCTGTTGACCCGCCAACCGCTCAACCTGGCGCCGCTGGTCGAGCGACTGGTGGCGACCATGAAACTGACCGGCAGCGCCGACCGCCACCACCTGAACATCGCGCTCGATGAGGCGTGGATCGACGCCGACGCGACGCGCGTCGAACAGGTGGTGAACAATCTGCTGACCAATGCCCTCAAATACACGCCGGTCGGCGGGCGTATCGAGGTGCTGGTTGGCCGCGACGGCGACGAGGCGGTGCTCGAAGTGCGCGATACCGGCGTAGGCATTCACCCTGCCCTGCTGCCGAAAGTCTTCGATCTGTTCGTTCAGGCCGAGCGCACGCTGGATCGGCGCGCCGGCGGACTGGGCATCGGGCTGACCCTGGTCCGGCGATTGGTCGAACTGCATGGCGGCACAGTGAGCGCCACCAGTTCGTCCGCCGGCACGGTGTTCACCGTGCGCCTGCCGGCCGTCGAGCCGCCGGTTGCGGTCACGGAGCAGGCGCGGATTCAGCCGTCACGCCGCTGCCGGGTCGGCGTCGTCGAGGATAACGACGATGCACGCGATACCCTGCGCACGATGCTGGAACTCGACGGTCATTCCGTCTGGTGCGCCACCGACGGCGTCAGCGGTCTGGCCTCGTTGCTCGAAAAACGCCCCGATGTCGCGCTGGTCGACATCGGCCTGCCCGGCCTGACCGGTCTTGAAGTCGCCAAACGCAGCCGCGCCGCCGGCTATGCCGGGAGGATGATCGCCCTCTCCGGCTACGGCCAGGACAATTTCGGCAAACAGGCGCTGGCCGCCGGTTTTGACGCCTATCTGGTCAAGCCGATCGACACCGAGCAGTTGCGCCGGATTCTCGGCGAAAACTGACTGCAAGCAGCCAGCGCCAGACTGGTTTTCGATCGAACCAGGTAGCCGAACTTCATCCGTCTTCTCTGGTCCACTTTGGATAAGGCGCCGATTAATGCGTCATGGCCTCTGACCTTACCGCGCCAGCGGTAGGGCAGCACCTTGAAGTTCGTGTAATGCGCAGTGTTGGAGATGTCTGGATGAGCCACGTCCTGATCGTTGAAGACAACGTCGACTCGGCGGAGATGATGGCGGCACTGGTCGCCAGCGAGGGCTACACGGTGGCGGTCGCCCATTCGCTGCACGATGCCCGGCAGCAGTTGGCCTTGCATTCGCCGGATGTGGTGTTGCTCGACCTGCAATTGCCCGACGGCAGCGGCATCGAGGTGTTCGACGATCCCCAACTCCTCGAAAACTCGGAAGTGGTGCTGATTACCGGTCACGCCAGTCTGGAAACCTCGATCCAGGCCTTTCGGCTGGGCGCCGCCGACTACTTGATCAAGCCGGTGACGATGAAGCAGTTGCAGGGCATCCTGTCGCGGGTCATGCGGCCGGCGGCGTTGAAAGTCGAGTTGACAACGCTGAATGAAGAATGGGAACGCAGCGGTCGGTTTGGGCACATGTGGGGTCGTTCGCCGCCGATGCGCCGTGTGTACGAGCAGATTTCGCGTGTCGCGGCGACCTCGGTGACGGTGTTTATCACCGGCGAAAGCGGCACCGGCAAGGAAATGGTGGCGCGCACGGTGCATGAGTTGAGTCGCCGGCGCAGCGAGCCATTTCTGGCGGTCAACTGCGGCGCCATCTCGCCCAACCTGATCGAGAGCGAAATTTTCGGCCATGAAAAGGGCAGCTTCACCGGCGCCGATCGCAAGCATCTCGGCTTCTTCGAGCAGGCTCATGGCGGCACCCTGTTTCTCGATGAAGTCACCGAGATGCCGCTCGAGTTGCAGGTCAAACTGCTCCGTGTGCTGGAAACCGGGACCTTGATGCGCGTCGGCTCCACCCAGTATCAGGAGATCGACGTGCGCGTCATCGCTGCCACCAATTGCCCGCCGCTCGAGGCGGTAGCGGCCGGTCGCATGCGCGAGGATCTGCTCTACCGGCTTAATGTCTTTCCGATTGATCTGCCGCCCTTGCGCGACCGGGTCGAGGATATTCCCCTGCTCGCCGAGCAGTTCCTGGCCGACATTTGCCAGCGGGAAGGTCAGGTCAAAGGCTTTTCCGCAGCGGCGCTAGCCCACCTGGCCCGCTACCGCTGGCCGGGCAACGTCCGCGAGTTGCGCAACGTGGTGCAGCGCGCCTACCTGATGGCCATCGACGAGATCATTACCGACGAATGGTTGCCGACCGACCTGCCGACTGAACCTGCCCCGACCGGCCCGGCGGCTTCCGGCGATGGCCTGTCGCTCACCATCCGCCTCGGTACGACGCTGGCCGAGGCCGAGTATCAATTGATACTGGCTACCTTGCACCACTTCAACAACCACAAGGAGCGCACTGCCGCCGTGCTCGGGGTAAGCCTGAAAACCCTCTACAATAGGCTCAAGGAATACGCCGGCAACAAAGCGGACAACGCCGAGGCCACAACGGGCGAGTCAGAGGCACGGCCGCTGCTGGATTGCAGTCTGGCTACCGCCGACGCAGCGCCGCCGGTTTCGCACGATGGAGGTCAGGTATCCGGCTTGCCAACCCGATGAATCGACCCCGGAGGATGTCCTGATTTATTCTGGCCCGGCGTTCCAGGCTGGTGGAACCCCGCGCTGAAAACCTGTTCCAGCAAGTTCGCCCGATCGATTTGAGATCAATGTCTCATGGCTTCCATCACCTCCTTGCGCTGGCCGATCATCCTCGCGGTAATTGCGTTGGCGGGATGCGCCACGACGGAGCGTGCACCGCCCGCTCCCCCGATTCAGGTTTCGGAGAGTGTCTGGCGGCAAGTCGACAGCGATATCGTGGCCGAGTCGCGTATGGCGACGGTAGCGGCGAAAAACTTTGCCCGCGAAAGAATGGAGCGCTGGAAGCAACTGGCCGGACAAAGAGCCGAGGCGGATTTCATCCCGTGGTTCTCAAGCTACTGGACCCAGCAATGGCTGACGGCCAAACTGGCCTGGTACAAGCTAGGGGCCGGAGAGGCCACGGATACGCCGCTAACCCGGCTGGCCGCCTATCTGCAGGCGCAATACCATGAACGCGTACTGGTTCCGGTGGCCAGGGAAATCGATCCCGAGACCGTCATGGCGCATGCAACCCAGCGCTACATCGACGAGCTCGGCGGGCACCTTCAGCCAATCGCGCAGCGTTACGGCATCCCTCAAAATCTGTTTGACCAGCGGCTTGAAGAGATCCCTGCGATCGCGCTCGCCCCGCCGCCTGACCACAACGCATCCCTTTACCGGATTGTTTCGACCGATCAGCTCAACACGCTGCCGGCATATGCGGCCTTGCTTCGACAAGTGCGTGAAGCCGGGCGCCAAGCTGCCGGTTTGTCAAAAACCCGAATATCGCCGGTGGCCATGCGGGTCAGCGAAAAAATGCAGGATCGGCTGGCCATCAGCGGCGGCGCCGGCGCTGCCTCAGGTCTGGTCGGCGGAATCGCAGGGGCGGTGATTTCCCTCGGTGCAGCCGGTGTTGGCGCTGTGTTCCACGAGTCGGAACGCAAGGTCATCGAGACGGAACTGCGAGAAACCCTGAACGCCGCCATGGACGACATGTGGCACCTGCTGGTCAATGATCCGAATAGCAGCGTCATGGCAGGAGTTTATTATTTGGCCGAGCAGATCGAAAAAATTACTCCCCCGATATTTTTACAACCGATCAGGCTGGAAGCCCCGCCCCAAGCAATTCCTCTGCCTGACAGGGCAGCGCCACCGTAGGTTGAAAGAGTCGATGGCGAATCGCTGATTGCGGAATTGTGGTGGCATGGGGCCGGCGCCGAGGTCGCTCCAGGCGGGGCCGGCCCATGGTCGATCAGGGATGCGGATGATGCCGGAGGTGCAACCGCTGCCGCTATTTATCCGCCTTGATCTGCAGCTTGCTGGATACCGATGTCACTCCATCGGTTCCCTGTGCGATGGCCAGCGCCTTGTCGGCTTCTTCCTGGCTCCTGACTTTTCCGCTCAGGACCACCGCGCCATTGCGATCAGTATCTACCGAGATGTGCGCCAGGCTGGCAATCTTTTCGGCGGCCAGCTTGGCCTTGACCTTGGTGGTGATCGCCGAATCCTTGACGAAGGTCATCGGATGCTTGCGGTCGCTATCCGAATCCTCGGCGTGGACCAAATACGGGGTCAGCAGCGCCCCGATGACGAAAAATGATGTCGCGATTCTGGTTTTCATGGTCAATCCTTTCTTTAGGACATGAATACACAAACTTCCGTTTGCTTGCTGCGTGCCATTCTCACTGGCACCTTGGAAAAGCCTCCAAACTCCTATTGGCAGATTCGCCTGGAGAGGATTTCAGTATATGAACCGAGCGCGTTGGATGCTGTAAGACCCGGCTGAAACGCCCGTAGGACAACGCCTGCATGTGCTTGTCCGATTCGGCTCAAAGGAGAAGGCAAGTCGTGCCGGCAGCCAGCTTGGTCGATCGTGGCAACGACGGCGGGCCCCACGGTCAACCGGAAAAACAGGCCAATTTTCAAAGCGCTTGGGTCAGCGCCCGGCCTTGGCCGCCGGCCGTTGCGCTTCGGCAATCAGCCGGCCGCAATCGCTGTCCATCCCCGGGCCAGCTTCGACGAGCGGGACCAGGGCCAGGAATGGATTGGCCAGGCCGAGCGCCAGCGCGCCGAGGCCACGGGCGGCGATGCGGCCCTTGTCGACACTGACCTCCGGCTGGGCAAAAGTGCCGCGCAGGTAGATCGGGGTGCGCAAGGCGATCAGGCTGGGTTCCTTGCTCTTCGGTGTCAGCGTCAGATCGAGTTTTTCCTGTCCGAAGTCGATGCTGCCGCGGCCGCCGACGTTGCTGATCGCGGTGTCGAACGTCAGTTGCTCGACCCGCATGACGCCATCTTTGACCGCGAAGCCAGCCATGCCGCAACGGATAGCGATCGGCTGGTCGCCGCCGATCTTGAGGACAACAATTTCAAGGACATGAAGACCCGCCATTTCCATCGCCAGTTTGCTGACTTCGCCGCCGGAGACGATCAGTCCGGCGCTGCCGTTTGCCGTGGCCAGCATATCGGCCACCGAATTGCCGCGGCCGGCCAGCTCGATTCGGCCGGTGACGTGGCCGATCTCGGCTGCTTTCAGCTTGACGGTCGGCAAGAGCTTTTCAAAAATTATCTCCTTGGCCTCCAGCCTCGCCTCCGCCTGGATGGGACTATGCTGGCCATCAAGTTTGATCGTGCCGCTCAGGGAGCCGCCGGCGACGCCGAAAGTGATCGGTTCCAGACTGAGCACCGAGTCACGCAGCCGAACATGGGTGTACAGCTTGTCGATCGGCAACGCCTTGGGCCGGATGATGGTGCCGGCGTTCAGTTTGATGTCGGCATCGACACTGTCCCAACGCGCCGTCCTGAACGGTATGTCGGGCAATACGCGATGGCGTTCTGCCGCTGCTTGGCTGGCCGGGGGGGCCGCCGAGGCTCGATCGCCCTCCCGGCTGCCGATCACCGGCCCCAGGTCGGCCCATTCCAGCCGCTTGCAGAAGAGTTCCCCCTGCAGGAAAGGCCGCGTGCCGGCGGGCTGGCCCGCCTTGTCGAACTGCAGCGTGCCGCTGCAGTCACTGCTGCCGATGTGGGCCGAGAATCCCTGGTAACGCCACATGCCGGCGCTGTGCGTAATCTGGCCGGTAGTCCGATAGGCCGGGGTGTCCGGCAGGGTGATGCCGAGCAACGGGAAGAGCTGGGCCAGACTGTCGCCACGCACGGCCACCTGGGCCTCGAGGGCGGTCAGTTTGCTGAAGCCGGTTACCGATCCCTTGGCACTGCCACTGGTCCGGCCGACCGTCGCTTCGATTTCGAAGGGATAGGGCCGGCTTTCATCGCGCAGGGCGAGAACCGGCCCACCGCTGGCGCGGGCATTGAAAGGCTGGCCGCGGAAGCGCCCCTGGGCACGGACGACGACATCGCCTTCCGCCGTGTCGTCGCGGGTCGAGATGTCGGCCACGATGCTGGTTTTTTGCCCCGGATCGTCGAAGCTCAGGCGGCTTTTTTCCAGCGCCAGCCGGCCGATGTGCAGGCTCGCCGCCTCGTCCTTCTGTTCGAGGTCGAGCAGCCAGTTTTTCTGGCCGGCGGCGTTGGCTTCCAGGAAAACGCTGGCCTGACGCAGGGCGACGATATCCAGCACCGGGTGCCGCTCGAAGATGGCCGTCGGCAGATCCAGCGCAAAATCGACTTCGTCGGCCGCCAGCATGTGCGGTCGGCTGGCCCATGGCGGATTGCCGAACGTCACGTCGGCCGCCTGCACCTGAAGCCGGGGCCAGCCCAGCTTGAGATGGAGGTCGCCGCCGATCACCAGTTCGCGCCCGGTTTTTTCCAAGGCCAGATGCGAAACCGGTTCCCGCAGCCAGTTCCAGCCGAACAGCGCGACATAGGCGACGGGGAGAAGGATGGCCAGCAGTAATATGCCGCCAGACCATTGCAGGGCGCGTTTGATCGGACGCCTCCCCCGGCTGGTAGTCAGTTTCATGGTGGGCTCCTGCCAGAAAATTTGAAAGTTTTGGCGGCCGACGACTCAAACACAGACTGCCCATGGTCTTCCGTGTTCCCCAACCCGATACAGCGTGGCACCGGCCGCCCCTGTGGCAGCACCGCCCTCTTCCCTTCATTGATAAGGAACCGGCTGCGATGTCTTTTGCGTTGTGGGCCCTCGTTATCGGTACGCTGCTGGTCAGCATGGCCCTGGCCGGTTCCATGCTCAAGCGCCTGCCGGTCAGTGCTTCGATGTTCTATCTGGCCGTTGGCTACGGCCTCGGCACCGCCGATTGGGGGCCGGCTTCCCCCGACCCGCAGAGCAATGCCGCGATTCTGGAAACCGTCAGCGAGGTGGCGCTGCTGATCTCGCTTTTCTCCGTCGGCCTGAAGCTCGGCCTGCCCCTGTCGAACCGCCAATGGTACTTGCCGCTCCGCCTGGCCTTCGTGTCGATGGCTCTGACCGTCGCGCTGATCGCAGCGACCGGTGTCTTCGTCCTCGGCTTGCCACTCGGTGCCGCCATCCTGCTCGGCGGCATTCTGGCGCCGACCGACCCGGTACTCGCCTCCGATGTCCAGGTGGACGATCCGGGCGACCGTGATCGCCTGCGCTTCAGCCTCTCCGGCGAAGGCGGCCTCAATGACGGTGCCGCCTTCCCCTTTGTTTTCCTTGGCCTTGGCCTGCTCGGCCTGCACGATCTGGGAGCCGGCGGCTGGCGCTGGCTGACGGTCGATCTGCTGTGGACGCTGGCTGGCGGCCTGGCCATCGGCAGCCTGCTCGGCGCGATCATCGGCAAGCTGGTGGTCTATCTGCGCACCCATCACCAGGAAGCTGTCGGGCTCGACGAGTTCCTCGCCATGGGCCTGGTCGCCCTCGCCTACGGCGCATCGCAACTCGCCTACGCGTCCGGCTTTCTCGCGGTTTTCGCTGCCGGCCTCGCCTTGCAGCGCAGCAAGGGGCAGACCCGCGGGCGGCCCGTGCCCGAAGGGGCGACATTGCTGCAGGGCAAGGAAGCCCATCGGGCCCTGGCGACCGACCCGGAACTGGCCGGTGCCTACATGATGCAGGCGGTCCGCGGCTTCAACGAGCAGATGGAGCGCATCGCCGAACTGGTCATCGTCCTGGTCGTCGGCGCCATGCTGCCCTACAGCCGTTTCGACTGGACGGCCATCGGCTTCCTGTTGCTCCTGTTTCTGATTTTGCGCCCGCTCTCGGTATGGCTTGGCCTGCTCGGCGCCACGGTCTCCCGCGACCAGCGCCTGCTCATCTCGTGGTTCGGCATTCGCGGCATCGGCTCGATCTATTACCTGATGTTCGCGCTGCATCACGGGCTTTCCGGTCCGCTCGCCGAGCAGGCCATTGGCCTCACGCTGACGACGGTCGCCGTTTCGATTGTCGCTCATGGGATCTCGGTCACCCCCCTGATGAATCTCTACACCCGCCGGCAGCGCCGGAAAAGCCAACTCCCGGACGCCCAAAACCGACGGCACGAACCACGCTGAACTGCTGCTCGCCGGGCTGCATCATTTATTTGCCGACTCCTTGTAAAGGGCCCACGCCTTGCGGAACTGGGCCGGCGTCAACCGGCCGCTGCCCGTGCGATCGACCGCCCGGAATGCATCCTCAAAACCGATCAGGTCTTTGGTTTCATGGCGCGTCACATAGCCGCGCCGCTTGTGATCCAGCTGCTTGAACACCGCATCGGCGCTTTTCAAGTCGCTCAACGGAACCGGCTTGATGATTTCCGGCGGCGTCGTCGCCGGCAGAGGCGATACGGCTGGCTTTCCGGCACCCGGCGAGCCATCCGGTGGCGCCTCGCCCTGGGCAGCATTGCACCCCACGGCCGCCAGCGCGATGGCTACGGTCAACACCAGATTTGGGCAAAAACCACCAGTTTTCGTTTTCATGCGGATCTCCATCTTTTGCGCTGCTCGGGGAGCGATGCCCCGGCTCGCCGAACTGGCGCCTGATTTCATCCTGAACGCCGCCCCGGCCGGACGCTATCGGACGAAGCCGATTCATTTGTAGGACTTCTCTGCCTCATTCCCGCCCGCACTCTCCGCCTCCGCCGGCACTGTCTCGTTGCGCCCGGAATTGCCCGGCAAGTCGCCCATCTCGGCGCTCCAGCGCAGGACCCGGTTTCGGCCGCTGTTCTTGGCGGCATACAGCGCCGTGTCGGCCCGGCGCAGCAGATCGTCCGGCGAACCGCTGGCAAGATCCGCAACGCCAATCGAAACGGTGACCGCCGGCAGTTCCGCTCCTTTGTGCATCAACACGCCGGAACCGATTTCCTCGCGCAACTGGTTGAGGCGCATCGAGGCTTCGTCAATATGCACGCGCGGCATGATGATCGCCAGTTCCTCGCCACCGATCCGGCAGGCAATGTCGTAGGCCCGAACGAAGCGGTGCAGTTGCCCGGCGACTTGCCGGAGCACCTCGTCGCCGGCTTCGTGGCCGAACGAGTCGTTGAAGTTCTTGAAGTGATCGATGTCGAGGATGGCCAGGATCAGCCCTTCCCCGCTACGCTCGGAGCGGCTCAGTTCGCGGCTCAGCGCCTCGTCGAAATAGCGGCGATTGTAGAGATCGGTCATCTCGTCATGCACCGCCTGGTCACGCAGCGAGGTACGCAGACGCAGGTTGCCGAGTGACAGTTTGAGCGCATCGGCAAACGTCTCGGCGGCCCAGGCGGCAGCCCTCAGGTCAGCCTCCGCCATCGCCTCATGGGCAATCAGGTGGAGAACGCCGGGGCGGTCGAAACTCTTCAGCAAGGGCGCGCAAATCGCATGCTTGATGCCCGGCGGCAGCGACGGGCCGCCGCCAAAGTGGCCACAGACCGGCGACAGGACGTGCAGATCGGGGTCGGCGCTGCTCTGGTGCAGTCGCCCGCGGCGCACGGCCCAGCAATCAGACTCGTCCGACTGCTGCGCCGTAAAGGGCTGGCCCCAACTGGCGGCTACCGTCATCAGGCCGCTTTCGCCAGCGAAGGTCAAGGCGCCGCTCCAGCGCGGGAAAAGTTGCGGGCCGCCCTGTCCGATGATCTGCTCGCTTTCGGCCTCGCTTTCGCACAGTTGAAGCAACTCGGTCAATTGCTGCAGGGTCTCCATGAAGTGCTGCGTTTCGCCCATCTTGCGCACCAGTTCCTGCAGCGCCGCATTGTGGGTGGCGGCGTGCGATTCCGCCTCCTTGAGCTGATTGATATCGACCAGATAGGCGCGCAGCAGCTTGCCGGAATTCGGCCGTTCGGCGACGACATGCAGCAGGTACCACGGCCAGCTGCCATCGGCTTTGGCCAGCCGCACTTCGCACTGCACCTGGGCGCCGGGATGGCCGATCGCCCGCTGCACCGACTCGGCAAGCCGGGGCGTGTCCTCCGGATGCAATAGCGCGTCGAGCGGCTGGCCGGGCGCCAGATGCTGCTCCAGTTCGCCGCGGGCTTCCTGCAGGTTGGAGGAAGCCTGGCGCAGGCGGTGCGGCGCTTCGCTGTCAAAAGTCAGGACAATCACCGGCCCCGAGGCAAACAGGCTGCGCTCGGCGAGCAGCATGTGTTCGACGTGTTTGATCCGGTTGATGTCGACTTGCGTGCCGAGCACCCGGTGCGGCATGTCGTCCGTCGCCCCTTTGAGCACCTGTGCATTGACCAGCACCCAATGCCAGGCATCCTGGGCCGTGCGCAGCCGCACTTCGCAGTGCATCCGGTCGCGTTCCCCGCTCGCCAGTTCGCGCAGCAGGCGCTGGAGCAGCCGCAGTTCACGTGGATGGCAGTAGGGCAGCAAGGGATCGCTGGCTTGCCGGATCTGTTCGTTGTGCTCTTGGTCGTAGCCGAGCATGCTGGCCCACGCGCCGCCGTAGCCGACCTTTCCCGAGGAGAGATCCCAGTCGAAGGTGCCGACATTGGCACTGTGCAGCAATTGCTCGCAGCGGCGGGCTTCTTCGCTGGCCATCGACTGGTTTTCATCGGCCAGGGCCTGCAGACGGGCAGCGAGGTCGACGTTGGCGGCCCGCAGTTCGTCAAGTCGGGCCTGCCGCGTCCTTGCGGCGCGGCCGCTCAGCCAGCGGCCGAGTACCCACAGGCCGGTCACGGCCAGCGTATCGAAGGTGACCAGCCAAGCCAGGCCGTCGGCCGTTGCCGGTATCACCCAGTTGGCGCTCATTGCCCACAGCATCGGACGCAGAAACTGCGGCAGCAGCCAGCCGATGGCCAGCAACAAAGTCGCTACGGCGCTGCGCCATAAAGTGGGCGGGCGCTTGGCCAACAAGGCGATGGCCGGCAGCAGGCAGGCAAAAGCGAGCAGCGCGACGAGCGCCATACCGGGCCCGGCCCCTTCCAAGGTCAGTCCGGACTCCCCCGCCGGTACCGCGACGAACAGTGTCATCAGGGCGCTCGCCGTGAGTGCCGCGGCGGCGCCGACGATGTGGCGAGCCTTGGCCGGCAAGGTGGCCAGGTGCAGCGCCAGCACGCTGAAGGCGATGACCGGCACGACCAGGATCAGCGCCCAATCCCGGTAGATCGGGAGCGTCTCCGGCGAGGAAAAGGCCAGCCCGACCATCAGTGCGGCGCCCGAGAAACCGAAGGCAACCACGCTCCCGTCGATCAGCAACGAGCCCCGGCGATCGCCGGCCTCCGCTGCCTTCAGCATCTGGGAAAAAAAGGTGAAACTGGCGGCGCCCAGAATGGCAAGCCCGAACGACAAGGCACTCAGCGATGGACTTAAGACATCAAGCATGATTCCTCCGCGATCCCCGAGGAGCAAGCGCCGCTACCGCCACTTAGGACAGGAAACTGGAAACAGCCGCAGGCAGGCGAAGCGCGAGATTCTGTTCTGGCGCACCGAATGCTCAATGCTCTGGCGCGGCAGATCGGTTCCGCCGGGTGGCGCAGCGTTCGCCAGGATTGGGGGCTTTCATCGGCCGACCTCCGTGCTGTCGCAGATTCGCCTGAACCGCGCTGATTTGGCGGTACCAGAAGCAGCTGCTCCAGCGAATGAATGGATACCCAAAAAACAGCAAAACACATGCCCGACCGGCAATGTTGCCGGGCAATGAAGCGAGTTCATCCCTGCCTTGCCTGGGCGGTATTGCCTGCCCTGCCCCCAGGCTCTGGGAACCGGCTATCGAAACAGCAACTCTAAATTGCGTGGCCTGTTCGATTTTCCCCACCGCACCTTTCAGTTGTGCCATCGCCGACAAAGGCAGCCCAGCGCCAGCAGTTCTGGCTCGCCCATGAGTTGTCCGACGCAATCCCATGCACCTCATCCTTCTTTTGAAAGGAACATGAATCATGAAAAGCATCAACTCTGACCCTGCAGCCCGCGCCACCCAAGGATCGTTGCCTGCCAAACAGGCCGGCAACGGTGCGCATCAGGCCATCGACCGGATGTCGGACGCGTTACACCCGGCCGTTTCGCGCGCGGCATCCGGCGCCCATCATTTGGTGGACCGCATCAGCGACACCTCCAGTCGGGTAGCGCAACAACTGGAGAAGACCGCCAACCGCCTGAAGGACACCGAGCAACGGCTGGTCGGCGCGAGCAGCAACTATGTCCGCGAGCATCCGCTGAAATCAACCGGGATCGCGCTGGCCGCCGGCTTTCTGGTCAGCCAACTGGTCAGTTTGCGCAAGGCACCGGGTAGCCACGACAGATCTGATTGAATTTTCGGCATTTTTTCCGGTTGACCGCAGGACGGCAATCACCGCAACAATCACCGGATTTCACCAGACCGGGCAAGCCCCGGTCTGAACCACTTGGGCTGGCGCCATCGTTGGGGCGCAGCCGCCGAAACTAAGGCCAGCGGCGGTTATCGCAGTCGCCATGCGACCGTTGAATGAAGTTCCGGGCCGTACCTGAATATTGGCCTACTTGAGCCGAAGATCGTTGTTCACCGACTTCACCCCCGGCACATCGCTGGCGAGTTGGGCGGTCCGCTCGAGAAAATGAAAAAGAGCCACCACTCCATGGCAACGGGTTGCCGGGAGTTGGGCTCATGTTATGCCGCCCCTCGGCGCCAGTCTGTCAGATCCGGCTGACTCCTCTGTCGGACGATCCTGCACGCTTCGTTCCTGGCCCCCGCCATAACTGCAGGCCCGCAGCATCTGCGGATTTTGCCCGGCAGGCTGCCAGCGATCAGGCGCTCCCGCTTCGCCGGCAGCCTGCCTTAGATCCGGTGCAGCTGAGGGAATACATGCCTGATGCGCCAGTTGTAGTCGAGTACCTGCGCGTTGGCCTCGTACTTGTCCCCTCGTACCTCTCCCCTCGGATTAGTTCCGGACGGCATTCCGGTATTGCTGCCGGGTGATTTCCCGAACCTCGAAGCTGTCGAGGTGCACCTTGTCGCCGCTGGCTTTGTCGGTAAACCGGATATGGCCATCGTCGCGGTCGATGTCCCGGGTGTAGTACGACTTGCCGCTGCCGGTATCGGTCACCTGGTAATAGTTGCCACCGCAGGCGGTCAGAAACGGCAGGGCAATCACCAACGCGGCCCAGGCCGGGACGTGTCGGCTGATCATTGATTTTTTCATGATATTTCTCCAGAAATCAGGTTGCAGTCAGACCGCTCGAGGCGACCGGCATATGCGGCAGCCCAACGGATTCAGCCGGGAGCGCCGCAGCCTTGCCAGCTGGGTGTGGTCTTTCTAGCGGGCGATCAACTCCCTCGCCATTGCCGATGGCCCCGGCCAGCCTCCATTCATCGGGGCCGGCCGCTGTAACGCTGGGGGGCGTGGCCGGCGAGAGGATCGCCGCCTCGCTGGTCAGCCTATTTCACCCGCATGTCGTTGGCGACGGACTTGACCCCCTTGACCTTGCTCGTCACGTCGATGGCCCGTTGGATTTGTGCCTGATTACTGACGAAGCCGCTCAACTGGACCCGTCCCTTGTAAGTTTCGACATTGATCTCGGTGACCTTCAGCGCCGAATCGCCAAGGATGGCCGCTTTCACCTTGGTGGTAATCACGGTGTCGTCGATGTACTCGCCGGTGCCTTCCTGTTTCGGGGTTGCGGCGCAACCGAGCATGAAAGCATAGAGCAGCGCGACAAAAAAGTAGGGCAGTCTCTTGAAGCTGTTCATGGCAGAACTCCTTTGTAATGGTGGTTTAGTCCATGCCGGCCAGCAGCAGGCTCGGCACACATACCCATATCGAGCAAAACCCGCGCCACCAAGCTAATGATTTGAAGTTTTGCGCAATTTTCCGCTTCTCCCCGGGGCCGCACGTTGTTTATACGCTCGCGCCAGGCAGCAGATTGCCTGCCGGGCCTTGCCGGGTGGAAAAACTTACCGACCGTTTGTAAATGCTACCGGGGCAGCCGCAGCGGACGCCGCCAGAACGCTGACCGGCGTTGCGGCACGGCGTTTGCAAGGCAATAACCAATCGCATGCCCGAGCTGGTCGAGGAGAACGCCATGAAGATCCATCCTGCCTACTGGCCGATCAATGAAGATGTTGAAAATGAATTGCAATTCTGGATAAACGAGCTGCGGAACTCGGTCGCCTTCGGTACCCTCCTCGCCGTCGCCTGTGGGCTGGTTATCGCCATCCTGCCCAAGGGAAGCGAATATCCTGGCGGCGAGTTCGCCTGGAACTTCTGGCCCTATCTGGTAGAGGTCGCCTTCTGGCTCGGCATGTTCGCCGGCCTGCTCCGGGCGGCCAGCCAGCGCTTTGGCATGGCGCTGGCGTCCACGCTGCCGTGGGAAGAAGCGCATGGCGACCGGGAATCGAGCGGACGTTTCATCGGCCAGTGGTCGGCATTCACCGCCCTGCTCGGATTTTTTCTCTGGCTGGCCTATCAGTTCGCGCTTGGTGCCGGGATGACCGAGATGGTTGTCATCCTGGCCGCGTTCACACCGCTGGAGACGGTGTGCTGGATTGCCGCCGGGCTGTTCGCGGCAGTTGCCATCGCCCACCGCCGCCGGCTAGGCCCGGTACCGCCGCACAGTGGGCGGCCCGGGGTGCCTTGATCCTGGTTCAGTTGCTTATCGGCTTACCCGACTTTGAACGGGCAAACCCGGCCATCCAGCCCATGTCCACGACCCTGAAAACGGCGGGCTTTGCGGGCAGCCCGAACTTCGGCTGGATTTCAATCGTCCGCATCGCCGAATGATCAGGCGGGCGAGCGTAGCAAGGACGCTTCGAACAGGACGTCAACGCCAACCGCCGGCGCAATATAACTGGCCGGGATGATCTTGCCGGCGCGCCAGGCGGCCAGGGCGCTGCGCTTGGCGTCGCCGGTGACCAGAAACACCACCGCCCGGGCGCGGCCGAGCCGGGCAGCGGACAGTGAAACCCTTTCGGCCGGAGCCTTGGGCGCGTCGTGGATGGCCAGAACGTCAGCAGCGCCGAGCGTGGCGCCGCAATCTCGACCTGGAAAAAGGCTGGCAGTATGACCGTCCTCGCCAAGCCCGAGCAGCACCAGGTCAAAATCACCCACCGGGCGCAGGGTGGCGGCATAAGACTCAGCCGCCGGTACAGCGCCCAGTTCGGCCGGAATGACATGAACCTGCCCCGCCGGGATCGCGCCATGGTCGAGCCAGGCTTCGCCCGCCAGCCGTGAATTGCGTGCCGGGTCGGCCGCCGGCAGGCAGCGCTCATCGCCAAAATAGAGATGCCAGCGTGCCCAGTCAGCCTCCGCCAGGCGCAAGCGGCGATAGACGGCGCACGGCGTTTCTCCCCCGGCCAGGACCAGATCGAACCGGCCGCGCGCCGCAATCGCTGCCTCGGCGGCCGCCAGTATCCGCGCCAGCGCATCGTCCTGCACCGCCCGGGCATTGCTCAGGGCGTGCCAGCGGCAGCGCTGAGGCGTTGCGGCGGCGATCACATCAGCCATTGAACCACGGCATGCCCGAGGCGGCAGGCAGGCGGTCGGCCGCCGCCGGCCCCCAGCTGCCAGCCGGATAAAAGTCGGGGGGCGCCGAACGCTGCAGCAGTGGCTGGTAGAGACGCCAGGAGGCTTCGGCCTCGTCGGCATGGACGAACAAGGTCTGGTCGCCGGCCAGCACATCGAGCAGCAGCGTTTCGTAGCCGGCCGAAAACGTCGTGCCGAAGGCTTCGGCGTAGCGGAATGCCATGTGCCGGGTTTCCAGCGTGTAGCCGCTGCCCGGTGCCTTGACCTCGAACGAGAGGTCGAAGCCCTCGTCCGGCTGCAGCCGGATGGTCAGCAGGTTGCTGTGCGGATCGCAACAGCCGCTGCGGCTGAACAGCGCGACGGGCGGGCCGCGGAATTCGATGACGATCTGGGTCGACCGGCGGGCCAGGCGCTTGCCGGTGCGCAGGAAGAAGGGCACGCCCTGCCAGCGCCAGTTTTCGATGGCCAGGCCCAAGGCGACGAAGGTGTCGACCGTTGAATCCGGCGCGACGCCTGCTTCACGCCGATAGGCGGCCAGGCTGTGGCCATCGCGCCAGCCGGCGGTGTACTGGCCGAAGACCGCCGCCTCGCCGGCAATCGGCACGACCGAACGGAGCACCTTGATCTTCTCGTAGCGGATGCTTTCGGCGTCGAAGGTGGCTGGCACCTCCATGGCGGTCAGCGTCAGCAGCTGCGTCAGATGGTTCTGGACGATGTCGCGCAGTGCGCCGGCGCTCTCGTAGTAGGCAGCACGGCCCTCGACACCGATGGCCTCGGCGACGGTCAGCTGCACGCTCTTGATGTGCTCGCGGTTCCAGGCCGACTCAAAAATCGCATTGCCGAAGCGGAAGGCGAGCAGGTTCTGCACTGTCTCCTTGCCGAGGTAGTGATCGACGCGATAGATCTGCGCTTCGTCGAAATGGCCATGCAGCGCTGCGTTCAGTCGGCATGCCGAATCAAGGTCGTGGCCGAAGGGTTTTTCGATCAACAGGCGCGTCCAGCCCCGGCTGCGGTTCAAGCCAGCCCGGGCCAGGCCGGCAATCGTTTCCGGAACAGCCGCCGGCGGCAAGGCCATGTACAACACCCGGTTGCCGGGCAGGCCGTCAGCTTCCTCGATTTCCGCGATGCGCCCCGCGATCGTCAGAAAATCGACCGCTCCGGCTTCGGCCATACCTTGATAGCGCAGACGCTCCCTGCACCACCGCGGGCGTGCCGCTTCGTCGCCGGCCCCGGACTCGGCCAGCATCTGGGCGGCCCAGAGGGCATAGGTGGCGTCGTCCATCGCCGTGTCGCGGGCAACACCAAGAATCCGATAGCGCGCCGGCAGCAGGCCGCCCTGCGCCAGTTGGAACAGCGTCGGCAGCAGCTTGCGCCGCATCAGGTCGCCAGTGGCGCCGAACATCACGAAGAGACAGCCGTCGGTGCCACTTTGCTCGGTCACGCTCATTCCTTCCTGACTTCGTGGCCACCAAACTGCTGACGCAGGGCGGCCAGCAGCTTGTCCGAAAACGATGACGGGTCGCGCGAGCGCAGCCGTCCCAACAGCGCCAGCGTAATCACAGGCGCCGCGACGTTCAGGTCGATCGCTTCGCATACCGTCCACCGCCCTTCGCCCGAATCGGCGACATAGGGCGCGATGCCATCCAGCCGGGGATTCTCGTTGAGGGCGGCAGCGGCCAGGTCGAGCAGCCAGGAGCGGACGACGCTGCCATGCCGCCAGATCTCGGCGATCTGCGGCAGGTCGAGGCCGAACTCCGCCTTGTGTTCAAGCAGCGCAAAACCTTCGGCGTAGGCCTGCATCAGGCCGTACTCGATGCCGTTGTGGATCATCTTGGTGAAGTGCCCGGCACCGGGCGGGCCGACCCGTCCCCAGCCACGATCCGGCGCCGGCGCCAGACTGGCGAAGAGGGGGCGCAGCCGTTCAATGACGGCGCTGTCGCCGCCAAGCATCAGGCTATAGCCCTCTTCCAGCCCCCAGATGCCGCCGCTTGTGCCGCAATCGACGTAGTCGACGTGGAACTCGGCGAGCGCCGCGGCGCGCCGCTGGCTGTCCCGGTAATTCGAATTGCCGCCATCGACCACCGCGTCGCCGGCGGCCAGCAAGGGCAAGAGCGCGGCGATCGTCTGGTCAACGGCATCGCCTGCCGGCAACATCAGCCAGAGCGTGCGCGGCGGTGCCAGCAGTTCGACCAACGCCGTCAGGGACGGCGCCTGGCCGACCAGCGGCCCGTCCGGCGGCGGCGCCAGGGTCACCTGTGGATCGAAACCAGCGACCCGATGGCCACTGCGGAACAGGCGTTCGGCCATGTTGGCACCCATCCGGCCAAGGCCGATCATGCCGATATCCATCAGGATTCTCCTTCTCTTCAAGCAGCACGCCGCTCTTTTCGCTCGGCGAGGGAGGCGCCAATGATTTCGGATGCCACCGCCCGCTCAGACGGCGTCAAGGTCTCGGCGATCAGCGTTACATGGCCGCTGCGAATGGCGTAATGGATGAGATCGGCAAACTTCCCTGCATGCTTCGTCGCGTCCTGGTTGGCCCCTGCCGCAGCGCCGACGATGCCGCCGAGGACGGCGCCCCAGCCGAGCATGGCGAGCGGCGCCACGAGCGGACTGGCGACGAACAGCGTGACGTTGGCGGCGACCAGCGCGATTTGCCCCAGGGCGCCAAGGCCGGTACCGATCAGCGTACCGACGGTGCCATCCACCAGCACCTCCTTCAGCACATCATCGGCGTCGCCCAGCGCACGATTCGTGTCGTCAGCCCGGGCCCTTGCCACCACCTTGACCTGCCGGCGCGGCAACCCGCGTTCGATCAACTGGCTGCGGACTTTCTCCGCTTCGGCTCGACTGGCATAAATTCCGCTGACAATATGATTTTCAGATTTCATGGCGATTGCTCCTGATTCGATCAAAAATCCGGGGAGTCCACCCGGCGTGCCGCGCCGGTGATTCCGGCTGTCCTACTCGACATCGGGCACGAGAAGATGCGTCTGTTCATACAAGTCCTGGCAGCGCACACAGCGTGATGCCGTCGGGTGCGCCAGCAAGCGCTCGAAGCCGATTGGATCACCGCAGTCGATGCAACTGCCCACGGTGCCTGCAGCAATGCGGGCCCGCGCCGCCTCGATGTCGCTCAGGGCTCGCAGGTCGTGGGCAACGGCGGCATGCTGGCGGCTGCGGACCCCTTCGATTTCGGCCAGATCGGCCAGATCGCCCGCCTCGGCGGTTGTTTCCGATAGGCTACTGGCGCGCAGTCCGGTGATATGCTCGTCGATGACGGCCGTCTGGGAACGCTCCCGCGCATCGAGCTCTTTGACCAGGATGACGAGTTGCTCGTCAGTTAACTGATTCATCGATCTACTCCAGCGAAAAATGGCATCAGTTTGGCGTTGACCGCCCTTAATCAACGGCACACCTCTTTCCAGCGAGCAGCAAAGCCCATGCCCGCCACCGGAGGAGACCTCCGGAACGCCGTCCCGGGGCCACCGGCGCGACATTCAGTGCCGATTGGCGGTCTCCCGGCCAGCAGCCGACCGAAATTGACCGTAATTTTTACCGACCATCAGGTAAATACTGCTCGATCCTTGGCGATATCGCGTACCGCTGCCGGGTCGATTTTTCGGACCGGGCGCCACAATCGGCCGCTTGCCGGGCCTGAAGACAGAGGCCGCCGGTGCCTGGCACACCGTTTGCTGAATCTCGGTCGAGAGCGTCCTGCACAAGGCGTTCCGTCAATCATCCGCCGCAGCATCAGCCACCTTTGGGCGATCTACCCGGCGCAAGAGCCGGAAACCTTGGCCGAGGCCTGCCCCCGTTGGCCTGCTGGCGACGCTCTCCACTTGCTGACGATCCGCTCCGGCCGAGGCGAATCGACGACATGAAGGAGACAGCATGACGGAGCTTCAGATCAACCTGACGATTACTGCCCTGACGCTGGTCGTCGCTTGCAGCATCGGCGCGCTGGCCGGAAATCTTTCCGAATATCTCGACAATACGGGCATTGAAAGTCAGGCGGCCGAGTTCCAACCCCCCAGGGTCGATGACGTCGCGCCGGCGCAAGGCGCTGAAGCCGGTGCGGAAGCAGGCCCGGCGACGGCCACGGTAGCGATGAAATAAGGGCGCGTCCATTTGATGAATAGTTCTCGAAGCCCGGCGCCTGGGAAACCGGGATCCCTGCGGTCAACACTGAAATTTGCCAAATTTCAGTGTTGACCGCAGCAGGTGAAAAAACGCTTGAGCAGGCGACACGCCGTCGCGCTTTCTCATTGGACCAATGTCTCCTCGATGGAGGAAATCAAATGGGATCAATCGCATCAAAAGTATTGTCTTCGCCGAAATTCGGCTTGATCGCACCGGAGGCGTCCGGTGCCGTGCATAGCCTGGCCGCCAAGGCGGGGTTCCGCATCAACGGCAACGCGCCTTGGGATATCAAGGTCGTCGACCCGCGCTTTTATCGGCGTGTCGTCATCGAAGGCTCACTCGGTTTCGGCGAAGCCTACATGGATGGCTGGTGGGAATGCCCCAGGCTGGATCAGCTTTTTCATCGCCTGCTGGCAGTCGATGCCGACCGACATATCGACCACTGGATGCAGTTGCGCCTACTCGGCCAGGTTCTGCGCCACGCCGTGTTCAACCTGCAGTCGAGCCGGCGGGCCTTCATCGTCGGCGAACGGCATTACGACATCGGCAATGATGTCTTCGAAACCATGCTCGATTCGACGATGAGTTATTCCTGCGGCTACTGGCAGCAAGCGGCGACGCTGGAAGAGGCGCAGCGCGACAAGCTCGACCTCATCTGCCGCAAGCTGCAATTGCAGCCGGGCGAACGGCTGCTCGACATCGGCTGCGGCTGGGGCAGCCTGGCCCGCTACGCCGCCGAGCATTACGGCGTCGAGGTGCTGGGCATCACGGTGTCGAAGGCGCAGCAGAAACTGGCCGCCGAACGCTGCGCCGGGCTGCCGGTGAACATCGCGCTGCTCGACTATCGCGACCTTTCCGGACAGTTCGACAAGGTGGTCTCGGTCGGCATGTTCGAGCATGTCGGGCCGAAGAATTACGCCGATTTTTTCGTCACCGTCGAGCGCACGCTCAAAGACGATGGCCTTTTCCTGCTTCATACCATCGGCAATTACCTGACGCCGCGCAAGCTCGATCCCTGGATCGACAAATACGTCTTCCCGAACGGCCGACTCCCCTCGGCCGCCGAAATTTCTGCCGGCGTTGAAGGACTCTTCCTGATCGAAGACTGGCACAACTTCGGCGCCGACTACGACCGCACGCTGATGGCGTGGTGGGAAAATTTCGAACACGGCTGGCCACGACTGGCCGGCAAGTACGACGAACGCTTCCACCGCATGTGGAAATACTACCTGCTGAGCTGCGCCGGCTATTTCCGCTCCCGCCAGGGGCAACTCTGGCAAATCGTCCTCAGCAAGCGCGCCCGGTCCGGCCGCTATCGATCGGTCCGTTGAGGAGTTTTTCGATGCTCGGCGCCCGCCTGAAAGTGTTTTTCCCCGAACGGGTCAGGATTATCGCCCGGGCAAAGCGGTTTGCCGGGTTGTTGGCGGTCTGGGCATTTACCGTTGCCGGGGCCGGGTCGCTCCCCGAGACCGGTCTGGCCGCAGGCAATGCCCCGGCGAAACCGTCGCTTACCTCGCAGTCGATAGCTGCTCCGGCGGCGCCGCGCAAGCTCGACCATTCGGGCCGCAAGCGTGTCGGCGTGGCGTCGTTCTACGCCAGAAAATTTGCCGGCCGAAAGATGGCGAACGGCAGGCAAATGAACCCGCATGGCAACAATGCGGCCAGCAAGACGCTGCCGCTGGGGACCAAAGCCAGGGTAAAAAACCTCGAAACCGGCCAGAGCGCCCTGGTCAATATCGAGGATCGCGGCCCCTATGTGAAGGGGCGTATCATCGATCTTTCACCGTCGACTGCCCAAAAGATCGGGATCGCCCGGAAGGACGGCGTCGGCAAGGTTGAAGTGGCGCCGATCGCTGTTCCGCAACCCGATGGCAGCATCAAGCCGGGCGCCGCCGCCAAGGAAGCGGCCGCGGACCATCCCTCGGCGGGTGATCGCCGTGAGTAAGCGGCCGGCTGCCAACCAGGCCAAACCCGCTCCGCATGGCAAGAGTTTTGCCGCCCAGGGCAAGGCCGGTTGGTGGCGCTGGCGTAAGGCCTGGTGCGCAATCATCGCGCTGGCCATGGCCGCTGGCGCCTGCTCCCAGGAGGCGCCGCTCCCGGCCACCTTGGGCAACGCCATTCTGTGCCTGGACGATCTGGCGCCCGGTTATTTCTACAACGCCATGGGCCAGCATCCCTACAAAATCGAGAATGGTGCCTACTGGTTCAAAACCTCCGCACAGCTGCTCGGCGTTCCGCTTACCGAGGTCTTCATCAGCGATGGCAGCAGCCGGTATGACTTCGTCGGCGCCGTTTCCTCACTGTCGCCGGTCGAACTGGCGGAAGCCGTATCGGCAAATGTGCCGGCCGGCGGGAGCTTTCAAAGACTTAACCGGACGGACAGATATTCGATCTTCGTTTCCCGGATCGGCTCGGAAATCGCCTATCACGGCAAGAAAGGGAAGATTTTCTGTCGCCGGGATCGTATCGAGCCGGCCAATTGAGAGGGCATACCCCCCTCCTCCCCGCTCAGGTAGAGAATCGCATTAACTGGCCCCCCAATAACCTCATTGGCGTTGAGATGGTTTATGGGCTGTCGACGGCCTGAACGGGCCTTGAGGCGGCGACCGCCAGAACCGCAACAGCAAGTACCAGCGGCACAAACGACACCCAAAGCACAGTGTTCCATCCATAAGTCGTCAGCACGCCGCCGGATAACAGCGACCCCAAGGCGACCATCCCGAAAACAATAAAATCGTTCAATGATTGGACTCGCGTTTTTTCCTCAGCCCGATGGCAATCCAGCACGAGGGCCGACGCACCGATGAATCCAAAGTTCCAGCCCACGCCAAGCAGGATGAGCGTCAGCCAGAAATGGGTGATTTCAACCCCCAGCAGGCCCACCGCGGCAGACAGTGCGGTGAGTGCCATACCCGCGCTTACCACCTTCGGAGCGCCGAAACGGGAAATGAGTTGGCCGGTGAAGAAACTCGGGGCATACATCGCGATGACGTGCCACTGGATGCCGAGATTGGCCGACTCCTGGGAAAGACCGCATAACCTCATGGCGAGAGGCGCCGATGTCATCAGGAAATTCATCAGCAGATAAGACACCACGCCGCAGGTGACGGCCGTAATGAATCGAGGCTGACGTGCGATGACTCCGAGCGGCCTTCCCCCTTTTGCTTCTTCCAAAGTCGGTCTGGGCAGGCGAACGCCAAACAGGACGATCGCCGACAAGGCGGCGACCCCTGCCTGCGCGATAAAAGTGCCTGCAAAGAGATACGGCGGCCACAGCTGCATGGTGTAGGTGACGAGTTGTGGCCCAATCACGCCAGCCAATACCCCGCCTGCCATCACCAAGGACAGCGCTTGCGAACGCCTGTCCGGTGGAACGCAATCGGCCGCGGCAAAACGGAAGGAAAGCACCACCGCGGCATAGGCACCGCCAAAGAAGCTCGCCACGCAAAAAAGCCAGAATACTCCCTGAAACAGGGCCAATGCAGAAAGCAACCCAACGAGTACGCCGCACCCGGTGCCAAGCATGAATGCCACTCGACGACCGTAGCGTTGAGCGATGGCACCGGCCGGTAGCGAACAGGCCGTCATCCCCAGGACGAAGATGGAAATCGGCAGGGTCGCCAAGGATTTGTTAGGGGCAAGCGTATTCCCAACGATGGCACCCGTTGCATAGACAACGACGGCGTTCGCTCCGGCCAACGCCTGCGCAATGGTGAGCCGAACGACATTGCGCGTCGCGTGGGTGTCATGGGGGGGGAATGATTGGTCAGGCAAGGCAGTTGAGTCGATTTTTGACATCCGAGCAGAAATGGAAAAGAGATGGGGGCCGATAGCGGCGGCGATTCACGATAAGCCACAAGGTTATAGCTCGTAATGCATGAAATAAAATGGTATTTACTCATGAATCAATGATTGGAAATCATGAATGTTGGACAGACATCACCTAGCCATCCTTTTGGAAGTAGACCGCCTGGGCAGCCTGACCGCCGCCGCAGCGCGCTTGAATTTGACGCAGTCGGCCCTGAGCCATTCGATCCGCAAATTCGAAGAGCTGCATGGGGTGAACGTCTGGCAGAAGCACGGGCGAAATCTCCGCTTGACCCAGGCCGGCCGCTATCTCTTGGCACTGGCGCAACGGGTGTTGCCCCAGATGGAGGAGGCGGAACGCATATTGGGAGACTTTGCGGCCGGGCAGCGCGGCACACTACGCGTGGGGATGGAGTGCTATCCCTGCCAGAAGTGGTTGATGCGGATTACCTCTGCCTATCTGAAGTCATGGCCAGAGGTGGATTTCGACGTCAGGACGGCATTCCGCTTTGACGGCATTGGGGCACTCCTCGCGAATGAAATCGACCTGCTCATCACCCCGGACCCCCTCGAACGGCCGGAAATCCAATTCATCCGGGCCTTCGACTATGAGCTTGTCTTGGCGGTGCCCGATTGCCATCGACTGGCATACGCTGGCATCGCAAGCCCAGCGGACCTAACGGAAGAGGAGCTGATAACATTTCCGGTCACACCCGACCGGCTAGACATCTTCACTCGCTTTCTCCTGCCTGCCCACTGTCGCCCGCGCTGCTTACGGACGGTCGAAACGACCGAACTGATGCTGCAACTGGTGGCCAATGGCCGCGGTGTCTGCGTTATCCCGGACTGGATTCTCCGGCAGGAAGGGGCCGAGCTGCCGTTACGCGCTGTTCGCCTTGGACCTGATCCTGGGCTTGAAAAAAGTATTCATGCCGGCTTTCGCAGGGGCGACGATGAAATGGCATACCTGCAAGGTTTCCTCGACCTGGCCCAGGCAGCTTGCGAGTAATGCCCGGCCCAGCTTGTTTCTCTGAACAAGCTGCAATACGGGCATTATGGGCGACCTCCTGAAGAGAACAGTCATTTGAATGTCCTCTTGGTCGATCAGGCACATCGGCGATTCCGGCCGGAAGCCGCCAGAGGCGCGACATGGGTGGCCAAATGATTTTACCGAAAGCGGTCAATCTTAAAATATTTCGAGGCTCTATTTATTTTCTCCACTTCGCCCAAGGATCCGAATCAAGGTTAACTGGGGCCCTTGAATAACTCGCCCTGCTCTTATCCGAATTGGCGCGTTGGCCTTCATCTTGATTGCGCAGCGCTGCTTTCTTTGCCCGCTTTTCACGCAGCCTCTCAGCATCTTCCAAACTCAATTCAGCCGGCTCACCGGGCATTTGACCCGGTGGAATAATACGATCCCGGGGCGGCAATTCGAATTGCTCGGCAGAGGCCCGGGGTAAGCTTTTGAATTGATACAAATAGAATGCTTCGACTTTCTCGCGCGCCCAATCTGTCTTTTTAAGAAATTTCACACTGGAATCAATGCTCGGGTTATTGTTAAAACAATTGATATTTAAATAGGCAAATAAAATTTCAAAGCCGTAGTGGTCAACTATTTCAGTGATCAATTTTTTTAAACCGACGCCGTGCAAAGGGTTGTTATTATAATTTATTTCAATTTCCATGGTAATTCTCAAGCAAGTGGCAGATTATCCATTATACCTGTCGCCGCAGGATAAATGCCGCAACATATTGCGTAATCAATTGAATTGGATTGATTTTTCGCAGGCTTCATTGATGCGCTTCTCGACAACAATTTTCGGTGGCCAGGTGAGGGGGGGGGGAAAACGTTGATCCCATAGCGCGGTATTTTGCACTCAGGCCCCCGCCCCATCGCTTTCTGCGGTTTCGTAGATCCGGCGAAACACCCTAGTCGTCAGCCCGTGACGGGCGAGCAGGAACATCGCGGCGTTCCAGGTCTGTCCCGGCATCCCCTCCGGCTGGCCGGTCTTGCCGTGAAACCATTCGGTAAACCGCCAGTCGTTGACCCCATTGGCCCGCGCCAGGCCGGCCAGTTCGAGCGTCGCCTGCGGGGTTCGCCCGGCGGCAGCCAGGGCCAGCACCCAGAAGCCGCCGACGAAGGGCCAGATGCCGCCGTTGTGATAGCAGTATTCGAGGTTCTGGCGATGCCGGCTCATATAGGTACGCCAACAGGGGTCACCTCGGCCGATCGGCTGGCAGGTAACGCGCACCGGGTAGGCGGCGCCCTGCTGGTTGCGCTCGATGCGGGCAAAAATGCAATGGCGGCGGTGGTCGTCGGCCAGGCCGAACAACGTCGCCAGCAGATTGCCGAAAACGTCGCCCTCCTCGCCCCAGTAACCGAGGTTGACGAAACTGAGGTACATGTCGCGGTCGACCGGCTTGTTGCGGGCGTAATGGATGAGCAGGCGCAGCCGCTTGTAGTCCGGGTGGTGGCGCCCGGCCGGATGGAACAGATCGTTAAAGTGCTCGGCAGTCTGCCGCGTGTGCGGCAGCCGATAGAGCCCCTTGACGTAGTACCAGAGGGCATTGCTGTACAACACGAAGCCGGAGCGCGGCATGATGTCGGCCCAGTCGCTGGCTTCGTTTTGCTGCAACAGGTGAATCTGCTGGTGCTCCTGGCAGGTGAGCCAGTCGAGGGCGCGGCCGATCTGGCTGCGCAAGCTCCGCTCCAGCCCGGGGGTCCGGTGGGCCAGATGGGCGATGGCGATCAGCCACCACAAGGTCGCGTCGATACAGCCGAGATACCAGAAATCGGCACTGTTCTTCGCCGTATCGACATACTTCGGGATCTGCCCGTTGGCGGCCTGATGGGCGCCCAGCGTCAGCAGGCTGCGTTTGGCGCCGGCGATCAGTTCGGCATCGCCACAATGGGCGGCGGCGATGGCGCAGATCGCCGCATCGCGCCCGAAGACCCGGTCGTAGCCGCGCTCCCTGGCCTCGGCGCCGGGCGTTGCGGCAAAAAATCCGGGCGGGCCGAGATTGAGGTGCATCAGCTCGACCGCCCGTTCGGCACAGGTGGTGATCAGTTCGGCGTCGTCGCTCGACGACACCAAAGTCCTTGCAGCGTCGGCCTTGTTCATCGCGATTCACCTTGCTCCATGGCCCCGGCCCCATGGGCCAGCAACGCTACCGGAAAATGCGCCAGCAGGCGGTCGACCGCCAGACCGGGGTTTTCCACCGCATCAGCTGCCGGCAGGCGCTCGCCGGTCAGGACGTTGGACCATTCCCGCCCGGCCAGCGTCGGCGGCAGAACAATATGCGTATCGCCCCATGATGCCGCCGCTGCCGCCTCGGCGAGGCGACCGCCCTGGCGCTTGAGACTGAGCCGGGGCGCCACGGTGATCGCCATCCGCTCGCCGAGGCGGCGAACATAGGCGCAGACGTAAGCGGCATCGCGCCCGCCTGCCGCCAACGGCAAATAGTCGCCGTCGCGGAAAACCTCGGGCCAGCGGCGGCGCAGTTGCAGGACGCACCACGTCAGGTAGAGCTTGAGCCGGCCGTCGGCCAGCGCGTCGCTCAAGTCCTGCGACCAGTTGTTGGCTGCTTGCCCACGGTTCCATACCTTTGTCTGCATCGTCCGCACCTCCGCCAGCCACCGGCAACGCAGGGCGTAATCGACCGGGCGCCGGTTATCAGGGTCGACCAGATTGAATTGCCATAATTCACTGCCTTGATAGAGATCCGGGACGCCTGGCGCGGTCAGCTTGATCAGCGTCTGCGCCAGCGCGTTGAGCAACCCGAAGCCGGCCAGGCGGCGGGCCGCCGGGGTGAAATCGGCGAGGAACAGGTTGTGGTCGCCCGGGGTCAGCAGGGCTTCGACGAAGGCGCCGAGCGCCGCCTCGTAGTCCTCGTTGATATTGATCCAGCTGCTGTGTTCCTTGGCCTCGCGCACCGCCTTCAGCAGATAGCGCGCTAGGCGCTGCCGGTAGTCGGCCAGCCCGGCGGCGTCGGGATCGGTCAGCGGCCAGGTGCCGAACAGCGTCTGGTACAGCAGATACTCGTCGTTGCTCGACGGCGCCGGCTCACCGTCGATCAGGCGCTTGTGGCTGCGGTTCAGGCGCCGCCAGCGGTTCAGCGAGAGCTTCCAGGCCGAGGGAATTTCCGACAGCACGTCGAGGCGCGCCCGGACATCGTCGGCGCGCTTGCTGTCGTGGGTCGAGCCGGCGAGCAGCGTGTGCGGCCAGCGTTCGACCCGCGCCCGGTTGCGGGCGTGAAAAGCCGCCAGCGTGACGCCGAAACGGCGCGGGTTGCCGCCCACCTCGTTCAGCGACAGCAGCCGGTGGTAGCGGTAGAAGGCCGTATCCTCGAGGCCCTTGGCCATCACCGGCGCGGTGTATTGCTGGAACTTCATCGCGAAGCTCGCCACCTGTTGCCGATAGGTCTCGCTCTTGCCGAGCGCGATGTCGCCGCAGAGCACGGCGCGGACGAAATCGAAAACGCTGATGTCGGCCGCCGGGCTGCGTCGCTTGGCGACGGCGACGGCGCGCTCGATGTAGCGGCGGTCCTGGAGGCTGAGCTGGCCGGCCGCGAAATAGCTGCGATAGACCGGAAAACAGGCCACCACCTCGGCCAGCGCCGCCCGCAAGCCGTTCAGCGTGAAGTCGCAGGTATGGCGGCTGGCGGCGGCGATCCGCGACAGCTGGTTGGCCAGCACATTGAGTTCGCCCTGCAGCGAGAAACGGATGATCACCTTCTTGGCGTCGTGCGCCAGCGCCTCGAAATCCGTCGTCCGGCCGGTGAATTCTCCATAGATCCGGCTCAGGCGCGGTTCCGCCTTGCCGTCAACGAACAGCCCGTTGACCAGATTGGCGAAGTCGTAGCCGGTGGTGCCGTGGATAGGCCAGGCATCGGGTAGCCGCTCGTGTTCGGCGAGGATTTTCTCGACGACCAGATAAACCGGCAACTGCCGCCGCCGGCGCCGCCCCGCCCCGCCCGTTTCGCCGCCGCCCAGGCGGGCCTGCAGGCGGCGGAAATACTGCGCCGGATCGTACAGGCCGTCGACCAGGCCTTCGTCGACCAGCGCCAGCACCAGCCGATGGCAGTCGGCGAACACGGCGGGATTCTCCATGCGCAAGGCCGCCAGATCGCTCTGGTCGAAAAAGCGCCGGTAGTTGATTTCGTCGGCGGCGACCCGCCAGTAGGCCAGCCGGTAAGCCTGCGCCTTGATCAGGGCATGCAGCGCGTCGAAGGAGTCGTCGGCGCCGCGGTTGAACGCGCCGACGCGGTCGGCAATATGCCGCGCAACCTCCGGCACGACGGCACACAGCGCGGCTAGCTGGCGCTTGTGCACTTCCTTGTCGCGCCGCCGTTCGGCAACTTTATCCGGCGCCAGTTCGTGCCGCGCCGGCAAATGGCTGAACGCCGTGCTCAGGCTCTGCAATTCCAGCAGGTGTTGATTGGCGGCGCCGAGCGCAGCGGCGGCTTGCTCGCTTGGCAGGCCGAGCAGCCGGGGATATTCGGCCGGATCGATCGGCAGCCGATGCTGCTGGTAGTGCAGGCTGAATTCGCCCTGCCCGGCAGCGAAGGCCAGTTTCAGCTCGCCGCGATTGAGGACAGTGCCGTAATGGTCGCCGAGAATGGGCAGCAGGACCTTGCCTTGCAGCTCCGGATTGAGCGGCTGCCAGTCGATGTCGAAATAGTCGGCGTAGGCCGAGGCCGGGCCGTTTTCCAGGACATCCAGCCACCAGTGGTTGTCGGCCCCCATGACCCCCATGTGGTTGGGCACGATGTCGAGAATAAGCCCCATGCCATGGCGGTGCACGGCCCCGGCGAAACGCCGGAAATCCTCGGCGCTGCCGATTTCCGGATTAAAGGCATGGTAATCGACGATGTCGTAGCCATGGCTGCTGCCCGGCCGCGCCTTCAGGCAGGGCGACAGGTAACAGTGGCTGATGCCGAGGCCGGCCAGATAGGGGACGATGTCCGTTGCCTGGGCCAGCGTGAAGTCGCGGTTCAGTTGCAGGCGGTAGGTGGCATCGGGAATTTGGGCTATTTTTCCGGTTGACCGTAGCCCTGAGGAAATCCCCGTCGGGG
>CAMLHL010000007.1 GCA_946479855.1 uncultured Pseudomonadota bacterium | reverse complement strand
TCCTGGCCGACGACATGGGCCTCGGCAAGACGGCCCAGACGCTGGCCCACCTGCAACTGGAGAAGGAAGGTGGCCGCCTCGACAAGCCGGCGCTGATCATCCTGCCGACTTCGCTGATCTTCAACTGGAAGAACGAGGCGGCACGCTTTGCGCCCGACCTCAAGGTGCTCTCGCTGCACGGTCCGGAGCGCAAGGGCCGCTTCGCCGAAATAACCCAGCACGACGTCATCCTGACCACCTATCCGCTGCTCTGGCGCGACGCCGATGAGCTGATGCAACACAGCTACCACCTGCTCATCCTCGACGAGGCGCAGACGGTCAAGAACGCCCAGAGCCAGAGTGCCGAAGCGGTGCGCAAGATCGATGCGCGGCACCGCCTGTGCCTGACCGGCACGCCGCTGGAAAATCATCTCGGCGAACTGTGGAGCCAGTTCGATTTCCTGCTCCCCGGCTTCCTCGGTACCGGCAAGCAGTTCAACCGCCACTGGCGGACACCGATCGAGAAGCAGGGTGACATGGCCCGGCGCAGCCTGCTGGCCCGGCGTATTCGCCCCTTCATCCTGCGCCGCAAGAAGGAAGACGTGGCGCAGGAACTCCCCCCCAAGACGATCATCGTGCGCAGCGTCGAACTCGAAGGCGCCCAGCGCGATCTCTACGAAACCGTGCGGGCCGCGATGGATGCCAAGGTCCGCGACGAAATCGCCAGCCGCGGCTTCGCGCGCAGCCAGATCGTCATCCTCGATGCCCTGCTCAAGCTGCGCCAGGTTTGCTGCGACCCGCGTCTGGTCAAGGCCAGCGCCGCCCGCAAGGTACCGGAACGGGCCAAACTCGACCTGCTGATGGCGATGCTGCCGGAACTGGTCGACGAAGGCCGGCGCGTTCTCGTCTTCTCGCAATTCACCAGCATGCTGGCGCTGATCGAGCACGAACTGGACAAGGCCGGCATCGCCTACGTGACGCTGACCGGCGATACGGTCGATCGCGAAGTGCCGATCCGCCGCTTCCAGGAGGGCGCCGTGCCGATCTTCCTGATCAGCCTGAAGGCCGGCGGCGTCGGCCTTAACCTGACCGCCGCCGATACGGTCATCCACTACGATCCGTGGTGGAACCCGGCCGTCGAAAACCAGGCCACCGACCGCGCCCACCGCCTCGGCCAGGACAAGCCGGTCTTCGTCTATAAGCTGATCGTCAGCGGCAGCATCGAGGAAAAAATTCTCACCCTGCAGGAACGCAAGGCTGAACTGGCCGCCGGCATCCTGTCCGACGACCACCGGGTCGACGTCAAGTTCGGCACCGACGATCTGGCCGCACTGTTCGAACCACTGCCCGACTGACGATTTTTCCCCTTTTTCCGGGTCGACCGTAGCATTGCCCCCCACTGGCCGCGGCGCATCGCCTACAATAGCGCATCAGATTTTGCTAATGGAGCATGCATGCGCCCCCGGCGGTTTCTATCCTGCCTTGCCCTGGCGGCAAGCGCCACGCAAGCCGAGGAATGGGTAGTCAGGCAGCAGGTCGCCGCAAGCTTCGCCGACACCCGCGAGGCCATCGTCCTGGCCATCGAAAACCGCGGCCTGGTGGTCAATTACACCTCGCACATCGGCGCCATGCTGGCCCGAACCGGGAGCGACATCGGCACCCCCCGGCCGATCTACGGACAGGCGGAGATCGTCGAATTCTGCTCGGCCAGCCTGTCGCGCCAGATGATGGAAGCCGACCCGCACAATATCGTGCTTTGCCCCTTCGCGATCTCGATTTACACCCTGCCCGGCGACGAGCAAGCGACCTGGATTGCCTACCGCCAGCCGCAGGGCGCCGCCGCCAGGCTGGTCGGACCGCTGCTCGAGGCAATCACCGCCGAAGCCCGGCCATGATTTTCTGCCTGTTGCGCAAGTAGACCGCAGGTCGCGCCGCCATCAACGGCGGGCAGTCCTGTCCAGCCAGCGCAGCAAGGCCAGGTAGAGCAAAGCCGGATCAACCGGCTTGCTGACGAAGTCGTTCATGCCGGCGGCCAGACATTGCTCGCGGTCTTCGGCAAACGCATTGGCGGTCATGGCCAGGATCGGCAGCTGACGCCCCCGCTCTGACTGGCGAATCCGGCGCGTCGCCTCCAGGCCGTCCATGCGCGGCATCTGCATGTCCATCAGGACCAGCGCATAGTGCTCACGACAGACCTTGTCGAGCGCCTCGACGCCGTCGCAGGCCATGTCGACCGTCAGTCCGACATCATCGAGCAGCATTTGCGCCACTTCCCGATTGATCGGGTCATCCTCCACGACCAGAACCCGGCTGCCAGCATAGCGACACAGCAATTGCTCCTCGACGTCACCCAGATCAGCCGGCGCTAACGGGATGGCCGATTTCGGCGCCTGCCGCTTCAGGCGGGCAGTGATCCAGAAAGTGCTGCCCTGCCCCGGCCGGCTCTCGGCCCCGGCCTGCCCGCCCATCAATTGCGCCAAGTGGCGGGTAATCGCCAGCCCCAGGCCGGTGCCGCCATACTTGCGGGTGATCGACGGATCTGCCTGCTCGAAGGGCACAAACAGACGATCAAGCGCTTCGCTATCGATACCGATGCCGGTATCCTCGACCTCCAGCCGGAGCAGCACGCTCGCCTCGTTCTCCTCGAGAACCTTGCCGCGAAGCATGATTCCGCCCCGCTCGGTAAACTTGATGGCATTGTTGGCGTAATTGATCAGCGCCTGCCGGAGCCTCGTCGCATCGCCAAGCAGACTGTCGGGCAGGCGTGTCGCATCGACATGCACCGACAAACCCTTCTCGCGGGCCCGACCGCTCAGCATTTCAGCCACCTCGTTCATCAGTTGCGACAACATCAACGGCGCCGCCTCGAGCTCCAGCTTGCCGGCTTCGATCTTCGACAAGTCGAGAATATCGTCGATGACCGACAGCAGGTGCCGTCCCGAGGCCTCGATCCGGTCCAGCGGCTCGCTCAGCAGAGGGTCGGTGCCAGCTCGCCGCATCAGGTACACGGAGCCAAGAATGGCATTCATCGGCGTCCGGATTTCGTGGCTCATGTTGGCCAGAAAAGCGCTCTTGGCACGGGTTGCCAGTTCGGCGGCCTCCTTTGCCTCATGCAGCGCCTGCTCGTTCTGCTTGCGCTCGCTGATGTCGCTGACGAAAGTGATGTAGCGCGCCGGATCGCCATCGGCTTCTGGCCGATAGTAAATATTCAGACTGACCGGAATCAGGTGCCCGTCGCGATGCCGGTTCTGGCTATCGATGCAGACCCCGCCCACCCGGCGCAATTCTGCGGTTCGCTCGACGAACTCCCCGGCCGGCACCGAAGGATCGATATCCGGCACGCTCAAGGCCAGCATCTCCTCGACCGTGTAGCCCAATATCCGGGCCGCTACCTGATTGGCGTACACAAAACGCCCCCCGGCGTCGACCCAATGGATGCCGATACCTACCCGGTCCATGGCAAACTGCGTCTGTTCAAGCCGCGCCTTGGCCTGTGCCAGCGCGCTGGTCCGTTCGGCCACCAGAGCCGCCAGATGCTGGCGGTGCCGGGCCAGTTCCGCTTCACTGGCCCGCAAGGCTTCCTCAACCCGTCGGCGCTCGGTGATTTCCCGGGCCAGGCCGAGGATACCGATCAATCCGCCCTCCTTGTCCAGCATCGGCGTCTTGATCGTCTCGAACAGCCCGCGATAACCATTGTCAGCGAAGGTCAGCCACTCCTCGTTCATCGTCGGGCCACCTGCCGCTATCGCCGCGCGATCGTTATCGCGGAAAAAATCGGCCTGCGCCTGATCGACAAAATCATAGTCGGTGCGTCCGACAATTTCCTGTTCGCTGGCGTTGTATAGCCGCGAAAAACTCAGATTGCAGGACAGAAAGACACCGTTCGTATCCTTGACCCAGGCCAGATCGGGAATGGCCGTATAGAGGCTGTCGAGAAAAGCCCGCTCGCGTTCGCTCTGAGTCAGCGCCACGGCCAGCTCGGCCCGGGCGTCATCGCGGTCGTTGGCCAGACTGCGGGTCAATCTTTCATTGTTGCGGCAAAGAATGATCGCCTTGGCCAGGTTGCCCAATAGCGGCTGAAAGACCTGAGTCAGCGGTAAATCTCCAGTCGGCGCCGCCGGTGACAACAGCAATATCGTGCATTGCTCGTCGACCGGCAAGCGCAGGCAATGGGTGTAAGGCTGATCCAGCGACAAGGGGTGCAACAACTCGGGCGCCTCGAGCAACTCGACTTTTGCCCCCAGCAAGCCATCCGGTAAATTGAAACGCTGGCCGCGATCTTCCGCCAGTACATGGTCGCCGATGGCTGCCTCCAGCGTGGCCGAGACACCGAAGGCCGTTTCCAGCGGGGCGACAAAAACGACACCGGCCGGGAACGAGGTATGAAACAGCAGGCGCTGCAGGGTCTTCGTCAACAGACTGTCGAGATTGACTTCGCCACCGATGCTCAACGACAAGTCGTAGAGGACGCTGAGGATCTGCTCCCGATTCATGTCGCCATCCAGGGCGCACAGACCAGCGTGGCATTGTGAAACATGGGGTATCCCCCACGAACGGTGCTGCCGATTTCGCCCAGCGACAAAGCGCCAGCCATCCTGTCAACACCCGTCGCCGTCTGCAGTTCAGCCAGTTCCTTTTCAGCATCCCGGCCGAGATGCATGCGCCGCCCGGCACAATAGAAAGTCAGCAATTGCCGCCCCTGCAGCGAACCATGCCCATGGTGTAAATGCTCCGCCAGGCGCATGATGCTGCCATTTTCGCCGGCCGCCGGGGCATGCAGCAGCACCAGCATGGCGTTCTCCGGTATTTCACCGACACAGTGCAGCGAGCCGTCATCAGCCAGCGCCACCGGGATGCGTACCACGACATCCCCGCCGGCACGCAGGATGCCAAACGGGAAATGCACCGCGTATTCGTAAAAATTCTCCCGGGTCAGTGCGATACCGTATTGTGACTCGATGATTTCCTGATAAACATCGAAAGCCGGCCGCCAGTCGATCATGGCGATCCGGTTGCTGTCGGTGGAAGTGGCAGTCATCGCCCGCTTCGGTCGGAGAAAGCCGTGTTCGAGCACCGGCGCCATTTCTCCGGGCAACAACAGGCCAAGAACGCCATTACCCAGTACCTGCGATGCGTCGAACAGGCAGGGCATGGGCAAGAAGGTTTCGCTGCCGGCGTTGACCCCGGCGTACTCGACACGATTGGAAAGTTCGAGATAGATAGCGTCGAGCAAGCTCGCGATGTTCGGCAACATGCCGTCAAAAATCAGAAATAACGTCAGTTTCGCCGTTTCCAGCGGGCAAGACAGCAAAGCATCCTGCACCGCTGTAATGATCCCGGCAGCCGATGATCGGGTATCGCCACCATTCACCGGTTGCAGAAAAAAGGCGGGCATGCGGTCAAAATACAAGAGCCACGCACCTTGGGTGGAGAAGTGCTGGCCCTCGACCAGCGCCGGAAAAATAGCGCCCGCCAAGGCGAGCCCATGGCGACGGCAGGCCGCCTGCAGGAGAGGAAGTTGCGCCTTTTCTGCCTCAGGCAGCAAAGCCACGATGCCTGCCCCGACCTTCCCTGGGGGATAGCCGCTCAAGGCCAGTTCGACCGATTCAGTGGTCAACTTGATGTGGCGCATTACCCTCGCCTATCTAATATCTATATAAATTTTATTATTTTTATTGATTGTGCGCCAATGAAATGCCGCCATCAAGCGGCAACCGCTGCTGTGTCAATTCGCTGCAGTAAGCCGTTCAACGCATGCCGCACCGCCTGCTCCCGGACGGCGGCGCGATCCCCGCCAAACAGGCAAGTCTGTGCCTCGCAGCCAGCCTCTTTGCCAGCCCACGCAAAACAGACGGTACCCACGGGTTTGCCCGGCGCCCCCCCGCTCGGTCCGGCAATGCCGGTGATCGCCACCGACCAGTCAGCCCGGCTGTGGGCCAACCCTCCCTGGGCCATCGCCCGCGCAGTCGCTTCCGAAACCGCGCCATGACGTTCGAGCGTGGTTTCAGGAACTCCGAGCATATCGATCTTGGCGGCATTGGAGTACGTCACGAAACCGCGATCAAACCAGGCGGAACTGCCGGCAATCGCAGTGACCGATTGCGCCAGCCAGCCGCCGGTACATGACTCGGCCGCAGCCAGCCACTCGCCGCGCGCCAAAAGCGCCGCACCAAGACGTTCGGCAAGTATTTCGAGTTCACTCATGGTGCTGAATCCTAGCACGCACCAACCTGACGAGGCTTCTAAAACACCCATGCTGCATAGCAGCAAATTATGACTACATTGGACTCTCGGTCACCATAATTACCCGTCAGTGGAGCCGCCATGAACGTCAGATCGACGACCGCATTAGCCAGGATCGGGCGGGTACACCGCAGGACTGCATTGGCGCCCGCCATTTCCTCATGCGCAAAGAGGAAGCCGTTGAAGAAACGGCAAAGCTGTAACTGGCAACGGATTAGCAGCCCACCCATGCACCATCGAGATTTACCGGATCGAATATGCCCCCCCTCCCTGCACCGGCAAGCAGTAGCCAGATGGCGGAAGTCACAAGGAACCGGATCGATCGCCCCCCCAGAGAACAGAATTGCTGCGTTGCAGCAAACGGCCCAAAAATATTGCCAGCTACATTTAGTTACAGAAAGCTACGAAAGGACGACAGACACCTACCAAAGGGAAACTTAGACTGCAAGTGTGCATTGAACCCCTCCTCTCGAAATTCCCCCTTTCGAGAAATTCCCCCGCCGCTGGCGGGGTTTTTTTTGGCTGAGCAACAACGGGTCGTTATAATCGCGGTTTTATTTTTTGCACAGGGGTCTTCAGCATGGCTGAACAACACTCTTCCAAAGGCATCATGTGGAAAACGATCGGCATCACAGCCATCCTGATCGCCGTCATTTATCCGCTCACCAACAAATCCTTCAACAGCGCAGCAAATTCAGGAGCCAGCGCCGACGAAGCCGAGGCCCGCATCCAGCCGATTGCCAAGTTCGAACTGGCCAAGGCTGAAGCCGCGCCGACCGGCGCACCGAAGGACGGCCCGACTGTTTTCAATACGGTCTGTGGCGCCTGCCACAACACCGGCGCGGCCGGCGCACCGAAGGTCGACGACAAGGCGGCCTGGGCACCGCGCGTCGCCCAGGGCAAGGAAACGCTGTACAAGAGCGCGCTCGGCGGCAAGAACGCCATGCCGGCACGCGGTGGTTCCACCCTGTCCGACGGCGAAATCAAGGCTGCCGTCGATTACATCCTGAGCAAGGTCAAGTAAGTACCTTCGACCCCAGGCAAAGGGAGGCTGCGGCCTCCCTTTTTCGTTAACGCGAAAAAGGCGCCGCCTGGGCGCCTCGGTCGGCGCGGCTTTTGGAGGGCCGCCACCGACGTCCTGCACAGGTTGGTCTTACTTCTTGGCCGGTTCGGCAGCCTTCGCTGCATCGCCCTTGGCAGCTTCCGGTGCCGTCTTGGTTTCGGCAGAATGGGCGGCATGCTTGGTGTGCTTGACCTTGTGCGCCATCGGTGCGGCTTCATCCTTCTTCGCATCCGGAGCCTTCACTTCGGCCGCGGCGCTGGCTTCAGCCTTGGCAGGGGCTGCCGCAGCAGGCTTGACTTCCGCGGCGGCCGGCTTGACGTCAGCAGCGTGGGCGATACCGAAAGCGGCGGCAAAGGCGATGGCGATGAGTTGCTTGGTCATTTTGATTCTCCTGAGAGGTTGATTCGGTTTTTGTTCCGGCATCGCAAAGTGCGCTGCCTTGTGCCGAATAACGCGGCCGGCATCGGCCCGGATGTCATAAGGAGAGTAACCCCCTGTAACGCGGTGTGACCAAGCAGTTAGCGCTTGTTTCCGGCCAGCATTGCCTTCATCGCATCGAGGCGGGCGCTACCCGTAGCCTTGTCCGGTAAGACGGCATCCTTGCCGCCGGAGAAGCGAATATCTTCCTTGCCCATTTCGTCGATAAAGCGCGATGGCTCGCAGGGTACAAATTCGCGCGCCTGTTTGCGGCGCTCGCAATAGGAAATCGTCAGCGTGTGCTGGGCGCGGGTAATGCCGACGTACATCAGGCGGCGTTCTTCTTCAATCTTGGCCGGATCGAGCGATTCACGGTGCGGCAGAATGCCTTCCTCGACCCCGACCAGGAAGACGTGCTTGTATTCCAGGCCCTTGGCGGCATGCAGAGTCGACAGCTGGACGGCGTCGTAATCGTCGTCGGTTTGCTTGTCGAGCATGTTGATCAGCGCGATGCTCTGGGTCAGATCAACCAGCGTCTTGCCATCGAGCTCCCCCTTCTTGTTCAGCCACCCGGCAAACTCGCAGACGTTGGCCCAGCGCGTCTGCGCCGTGCGCTCCTCTTCGTGGTCATATAGGAAGGTTTCGTAATCGATGGCCTTGAGAAGATCGGGCAGAACCTGATGCGCTGCTTCCTGGCTGGCCCGGGATTGGGTGCGATTGATGAAGTTGCAGAACTCGAGCAGAGGTTCAAGTTGCCGAGGCTGGACGCGCTGCGCAAAGCCCTCTTCGAAAGCGGCCTGAAACAGCGAGATATGGCGTTCGCCGGCGTAGATGCCCAGCACCTGCAGGGTGGCCGCGCCGATACCGCGCTTGGGCGTGGTGGCGGCACGAATGAAGGCCGGGTCGTCGTCCTCGTTGGCCAGCAGGCGCAGGTAGGCGGTAATGTCCTTGATTTCGGCCTTGTCGAAGAAAGACTTGCCGCCGGATAGCAGATAGGGAATGCGGTGATCGCGCAGATACTCTTCGAAAATTCGCGCCTGATGATTCGAGCGGTAAAGAATGGCGTAATCCTTGAACTTGCTGCGATTCTGGAAGCGATGTGCCTGCAACTTCATGATCACGCCTTCAGCCTCGGCATCATTGTCGCGGCAGGCATTCACGCAAATCGGTTCGCCATGCCCGAGATCCGACCAGAGTTTCTTTTCGAACAATTTTTCATTGTTCGCGATGACGTTATTGGCAGCCTTGAGGATTCGGACGGTCGACCGGTAATTTTGCTCCAGTTTGATGACCTTGAGCGCCGGAAATTCGGCCGGCAGTTTCTTCAGGTTGTCGATATCGGCGCCCCGCCAGCCGTAGATCGCCTGGTCGTCGTCACCGACCGCCGTGAACTGGGCGCGCACGCCAGTCAGCAGCTTGAGCAGCTGATATTGGCAGGCATTGGTATCCTGATACTCGTCGACCAGCAGGTAACGCAGCCGATTCTGCCACTTCTCGGCAATCTCGGGATGCTGCCTGAAGAGGGCGACCGGCAGGCCGATCAGGTCGTCGAAGTCGACTGCCTGATAGGCTTTCAGCGTTGCCTCGTAGGAGAGGTAAGCTTGGGCGGCCAGCGTTTCGTGCTCATTGCTCGCCAGATGGCGGGCCGCCTCGGGGGTCACCAGGGCGTTTTTCCAGTTCGAGATGATGGCCTGCAGGTGGCGCAACGTCGCCTTGTCCACGGTCTTGGCAATGTCACCGATGATGCCGGCGCAATCAGCCGAGTCGAAGATCGAGAAACGCGGCTTGTAGCCGAGCGCCTTGGCTTCCTCGCGCAGGATGCGCACGCCGAGCGAGTGGAAGGTCGAAATCTGCAGATCGTCGGCCTGCGGCTTGGAAAGCAGCTTGCCGATACGCTCCTGCATTTCCTTGGCCGCCTTGTTGGTAAAGGTGATGGCGGCGATGTTGCGCGGCTGAAAGCCGCAGTCCTGGACCAGATAGGCGATCTTCTGCGTGATCACCCGCGTCTTGCCCGAGCCGGCACCCGCCAGCACCAGCAGGGGGCCGTCGAGATAATGGATCGCTTCGCGCTGCGGAAGATTGAGGCCGGACATGCTCTTGGAAAAGGCAGCGCCCCGACAAGGCGGGGCGCGATGAATTGGTTGCCCTGATTTTAACCCAGCGCTTCCCTAGTGGAAATTGGCTGATTTTCGAGGTTGACCGCAGGGCAGGCCTTCAGGCCGTATCGTCAATACCCTTGACGGCGGCGGGCAGAGTCGTCGGCTTGATCAGGTCGGCGGCGGCCGGGCCGAGCGAAGTCAATTGCGCGGCCATGTCGCGTGCTTCCTGCAACACATGCTCACCACCACTGAACTCGGCGATGGCACCGGGAACGATCTCGGCAATCTCCTGCTGCAGGCTGCGCTGGCGATCGCCTTCGATGCCCTCCAAAACCTCGACCCGCCGAATCCGTTCATCGTCAGCCGGGCGCCCCCGCTCGATCGTTTCGCGGGTAGGGCGCTGCGTGGTGCTGGCAAGACCGGGCAGTTTCATTGGAGGCTCCTCCCTCCAATTTACGGCACCGCAGGCACCAGCCTTTAGCTCAGAGGGCGCCGAAAACCTTGCTCAACAACGCGCTGCCGGCGCCTACCGGATTGGAGCGCAGTTTCTTTTCCTCTTCGGCGATCATCAGGAACAGGCCGTCCATCGCCTTCTGCGTGACATAGCTGTCAATGTCGGCATTTTTCTTGTCGACCAGACCGACAGTGGCCGCCTTGCCGGCAACCTTGTTGTATTGCTCGGCCAATTTCAGCTTCGTGGTTTCCGCCTTGACGATGGGCATGAACTTCTCGGTCAGCGGATCGGTCGAGGTGCGCCTGAAGTATTGCGTCACGCTATCGTCGCCGCCGGTCAGGATGCCTTTGGCGTCCTGAATGGTCATTTTCTTGATCGACTCGACGAGAATCGGCTTGGCTTCGGCGACGGCGTTCTCTGCCGCGTGGTTCATGGTCTCGACCAGTTGGTCCGCCTGCTTGCCCATACCCAGCATGCGCAGGGCCGACTGGCCCTTTTCCAGATATCCCGGCAGGGGGATCCTGACCTTGGGGTTGCCCATGAAGCCATTGTTCTTGCCCAGCGACGAAACAGCATAGTCAGCGCCCTTGGCTAGCGCCTCCTTGACCCCGGCTGCAGCGTCGCCGCTGGAAATGGCATCCAGGCCACCGGCCTGGGCGCCTGCCACGGTCAACCACAAAAACAGGGCAAAACCGGATTTCAGCAAGCAACGCATGGCGCTCTCCTTCGATGGGTCAGACAATATCCAGATGACCGATGCTGGTCGTCAGGTCGCGGTCTTTCGACTCCTTGCCGTGCAATTTGATCTGCAGGCGCAGGTCATTCAGCGAATCGGCGTTGCGCAGCGCATCTTCGTAGGTGATCTTGCCGGCCTCGTAGAGGTCGAACAAAGCCTGGTCGAAGGTCTGCATGCCGAGTTCGCGCGATTTCTTCATGATTTCCTTGATCTCGTGCACCTCGCCCTTGAAGATCAGGTCGGAGATCAGCGGCGAGTTGAGCATCACCTCGATCGCCGCCATCCGTCCCTTGCCGTCCTTCTTGGGAATCAGGCGCTGCGAGACCATCGCCCGCAGGTTCAGCGAGAGATCCATCAGAAGCTGCGACCGGCGCTCTTCCGGGAAAAAGTTGATGATCCGGTCGATGGCCTGGTTGGCGCTGTTCGCGTGCAACGTGGCCAGCGCCAGGTGGCCGGTTTCGGCGAAGGCAATGGCGTAGTCCATGGTGTCGCGGTCGCGGATCTCACCCATCAGGATGACATCCGGCGCCTGACGCAGCGTATTTTTCAGCGCCGGCCCCCAGTCATCGGTATCGACGCCGACCTCACGCTGGGTGACGATGCAGTTCTTGTGCTCATGTACGTATTCGATCGGGTCTTCGATCGTGATGATGTGGCCGTAGGAGTTTTCGTTGCGGTAGTCGACCAGCGCCGCCAGCGAGGTCGTCTTGCCGGTGCCGGTGCCGCCGACGAAGATAATCAGGCCGCGCTTGGTCATCGCCAGATCCTTGAGCACCGGCGGCAACTGCAGCTCATCGAGCGTCGGGATGCTCATGTTGATGGTCCGGCAGACAACGCCAACCCGACCTTGCTGGACCAGCGCATTCACCCGAAAGCGACCGATGCCGGCTGGCGAAATGGCGAAGTTGCATTCCTTGGTCGCTTCGAATTCGGAGGCCTGGCGGTCGTTCATGATCGAGCGGGCAAGCTCCGCCGTATGCTGCGGCGACAGCACCTGATTGGAGACCGGCATGATCTTGCCGTCGATCTTGATGGCCGGCGGAAAACCGGCGGTAATGAAGAGATCGGAGCCCTTCTTCTGCGACATCAGACGCAAAAGATCGTGCATGAATTTCATTGCCTGGTCGCGTTCCATACTTCCCCCTTGTAATTTCTGCTGGCTGCCCGATCAAGCCGGGAAGGCGTCCTTGTTGGCCGCCTTGAATCTCGCTTCGGCGCTCGACACCACGTTGCGCCGCACCAGATCGATCAGGTTCTGATCCAGCGTCTGCATGCCGAAATTCTGACCGGTCTGGATCGCCGAATACATCTGGGCAACCTTGTTCTCGCGGATCAGGTTGCGGATGGCCGGGGTGCCGATCATGATCTCGTGCGCCGCGACCCGGCCCTGCCCATCCTTGGTCTTGAGCAGCGTCTGCGAGATGACGGCGCGCAGCGACTCGGACAGCATCGAGCGAACCATTTCCTTTTCCGCCGCCGGGAAGACGTCGACGATACGGTCCACCGTCTTGGCCGCCGACGAGGTGTGCAGGGTGCCGAACACCAGGTGGCCGGTTTCCGCCGCAGTCAGGGCGAGACGAATGGTTTCCAGGTCGCGCATTTCGCCGACCAGAATGACGTCCGGATCCTCGCGCAGGGCCGAACGCAGGGCATTGGCGAAGGACAGCGTGTGCGGCCCGACTTCGCGCTGGTTGATCAGGCATTTCTTCGATTCGTGGACGAATTCGATCGGATCCTCGACCGTCAAGATATGGCCGTAGTCGTTTTCATTGACGTGATTGACCATCGCCGCCAGCGTTGTCGATTTGCCGGAGCCCGTCGGGCCGGTGACCAGCACGATGCCACGCGGATATTCCGAAATCTCCCGGAAAATCTTCGGGCAGTTCAGTTCATCGAGCGTCAGCACCTTCGACGGAATGGTCCGGAACACCGCGCCGGCCCCCCGCTGCTGATTGAAGGCATTGACCCGGAAACGGGCCAGGTTGGGGATTTCAAAAGAAAAGTCGCACTCCAGCGTCTCTTCGTAAATCTTGCGCTGGCCGTCGTTCATGATGTCGTACACCATGCCATGCACATCCTTGTGCTCCATGGCTGGCAGATTGATGCGCCGGACGTCGCCATGGACACGGATCATCGGGGGCAGACCGGACGACAGGTGGAGGTCGGAAGCCTTGTTTTTGACACTGAAGGCCAGCAGTTCGGTGATGTCCATGCAGATCGTCCTCGGGGCGCGGTGTATACTTGAATTTTGGTTAATTCCAAAGGGATTATGAGCGCAATCGCCGACAACCTGCAAGCTGTCCAGGCCCGGATTGCCAAGGCAGCAGCGGCTGTCGGGCGTTCGCCGGAAAGCGTGCGCTTGCTGGCCGTCAGCAAGACTTGGCCGCTCGCCTCGATTATCGAAGCAGTTGATGCCGGCCAGCGCGCCTTTGGCGAGAACTACGTCCAGGAAGGTGTCGACAAGATCGCCGCCATTGCCGGCCGCAATCTGGAATGGCATTTCATCGGTCCGCTGCAGGGCAACAAGTCACGGCAGGTGGCCGAGCACTTCGACTGGGTCCATTCGATCGACCGCCTGAAGATTGCTGAACGCCTCTCTGCCCAGCGCCCCACCTACCAATTGCCACTGCAGATATGCGTCCAGGTCAATGTCTCTGGCGAAGCGAGCAAAAGCGGCTGCACCCCCGACCAAGCGCCGGCCCTGTGCCGCGCCGTGGCGGCGCTGCCCGGCCTGCGACTGCGCGGCCTGATGGCCATCCCCGAACCGACCGACGATCCTGCCGCCCAACGCTTGCCCTTCCGCCGCCTGCGGGAAATTTACGAGCACATCCGGGCGGGCGGTCTGTCGCTCGACACCCTCTCCATGGGCATGTCCCACGATCTCGAAGCCGCCGTGGCCGAAGGCGCGACCATTGTCCGCATCGGCACGGCCATTTTTGGTGAAAGAAACTACACATGAAAATCGTTTTCCTCGGCGGCGGCAACATGGCCAACGCCCTGATCGGCGGCATGGTCAAGCAGGGCTTCGCGGCCCGCGACATCGACGTCATTGAACTCGGCGCCGAAGCGCGCGCCCGACTGGCTGGCGCCTACGGGGTCGAATGCCACGCCAGCGCCGAAACCGCGCCTGCCTCGCCGGACATCCTGGTCCTGGCCGTCAAGCCACAGCAGATGAAGGAAGCCGTCGCCCCGCTCGTCGGCAAACTGGGCAACGCATTGGTCATCAGCATCGCCGCCGGCCTCGACATGGCCGCGCTGTCGCGCTGGCTGGGCGGCCATCGGCGGATCGTCCGCTGCATGCCGAACACCCCGGCCCTGATCGGTGCCGGCATTACCGGCCTCTGCGCCCTGCCGGAAGTAAGCGCTGACCAACGTGCCGCTGCCGACCGTGTGTTGCGCGCCGTCGGCACCACCGTCTGGATCGAGGATGAAGCGAAGATCGACGGCGTCACGGCCATTTCGGGGAGTGGCCCAGCCTACGTCTTTCTATTCATCGAAGCCCTGCAACAAGCGGCAGCCGACCTCGGTTTCACACCGGAGCAAGGCCGCCAGCTGGCCATCGAAACCGTACAGGGCGCCGCCGCGCTGGCTGCCCAATCGAGCGAACCGGCGGCGACGCTGCGCGAGCGCGTCACCTCCAAGGGCGGCACCACCGAAGCCGCCTTGCGTGTGATGGCCGAGCACGGCGTCAAGGCCGGCATCGTCGCCGGTTGCCTGGCCGCCGCCGCACGCGGCCAGGAACTCGGCAAAATCCTCGGGGCCGACTGATGCAGGCCATTACTTTCCTGCTCGATGCAGTCGTCAGCTTTTTCTGCACGCTGTTTCTGCTGCGTTTCATGATGCAGGCGATGCGTGTTTCCTTCGCCGGCCAGATCGGCGATTTCGTCGTCAAGCTGACCAACTGGGCAGTCAAGCCGTTGCGCCGCGTCATTCCCGGCGCCGGCGGTTTCGATTGGGCGAGCCTGATCGCCGCCCTCGTCGCCCAATTGCTGCCGGCGGTCCTGCTCGTCGGCCTGGCCGGCCCGGCGTTGAATGCCGACCCGGGCAGCATCGTCGTGATGACGCTGTGGTTTGCCGTGCGCGCCCTGCTCCGTCTGGCGGTTTATATCCTGATCGGTGCGCTGATCCTGCAGGCCGTGCTGTCGTGGGTCAATCCGTATTCGCCGCTGGCTGCGCCGGCCTACCAGCTGACCCGGCCGCTCCTCGACCCGCTGCACCGCATCATCCCGCCCATCTCCGGCATCGACCTCTCGCCACTGGTCGCCATCCTGTTGCTGCAGGCGCTGCTGATGTTCCTGTGAGCGACTGGTTCCGACAGGCCGCCGACGGCCGCATCACGCTGACCCTGCACATCCAGCCCGGCGCCAAGAAAACCGAATTTGCCGGGCGGCATGGCGATGCGCTGAAAATCCGTCTCGCCGCACCGCCGGTCGACGGCAAGGCAAATGAGGCATTGATCCGCTTCGTCGCCGAAACGCTGGGCCTGGCCAGATCTGCCGTCCATCTGAAAAGCGGCCAGACGTCCCGGCGCAAGGTTCTGGAAGTGCAGGGAGCGACGGTCTCGTCAATCGAGGCCATGGCGCACGGAAACTAGCCGCTTTCCGTCTTTTTCCATACGCTGCGCCCGCCCCCGTAGAGCGGATGGTGCTGAACCGGGTCAATTCAGAACGAAGTTTCTGTCCGGGAGTTTTGGCGCCGGGAGAGGCTCTCCCAGCATTTCCCTCAGGGTCGACTCGATATTGACCACCATGGCATCCAGTGCAAGATCGTTCGGCGCCCGGCCAAAGGGCTCTTCGATTTCGTCACTGAGCGCTTCCAGCGCAAAAAAGGTATAGGAAATAAAAGTGACGACAAGCGGCGTCATCACGCCAACGACATCCACCAGACCGAAGGGCAGAAGCATGCAGTAAAGGTATGCGCTGCGATGAAGAATGACCGAATAGGTAAAAGGTAATGGCGTGCCGGCTATCCGTTCACAACTGCCCAAGGCGTTGGAAAGCTTGTCCAGCGATTCCTCTAGCGACAGTACCTGAATCGCCTCCAGGCCCCCTTCTTCGCGGCGCTCGTGAATCCATCGCCCGAGCCACAACAATACGAGGGTCGGCGGGAATCGGGCGCTATCCAGTTCTTTCAACAAATCTGCCGGCAGAACATCCTGCGTATCCGTCCGCACCACCTCTCCGCGCAATTGATTCCGCATGGCCGCAGCAAAGCCGATCAAAGCATGGACCAATGGCCGCGCCAACTCGGTATCGCCGAGTGCTGACATCACCTTCCGCGCAATATTCCGAACTTCAACCAGCACAGCGCCCCAGTGCTTTCTCGCCTCCCAGTAACGGTCATAACTGGCGTTGATCCGGAAACCGAGAAAAATTGCCAGGGCGACGCCCATCAGTGAAAAGGGCCCAGAGGTCAGCGTGACCTTCCAGTGGAATACGCTGCCATGCATGAAAACAACGCCCAAGGAGAGGGCAAAAATGAACAGCTGCTGGGACAAAATTCGATGCAGCAGCGAACCGCGACGAACAAATAACAGGCGAATCCAGTGGGGGCGAGGGCGAACGATCACGGCAGCGGCAGAATGGAATGGGGGCGCAATTTTCTCAGCCAACCAACACCCAGGTCTGTGGAATAAACGTAACAGCAGTTCGCGGCGCCCCGCCTGGAAATGGCCCGCTTTGGCGATCTCTGGCGCCAGCCGCAGCTATTTGGAATCGAGGCCGTTCCGTCTCGGGCAGACACATGAAAACGGCGGGATAACCCGCCGTACTTGCTGGCTAGCGACAGCCGCCCGGGTGCAGTCGCCTAAGCCTGATAGACGATCCGGCCACCGACCAGCGTAGTCCTGACCTGGCCGGTCATCATGTAGCCCTGCCACGGCGAGTTCTTGCCACGGCTCTTCAAGGCTTCCGGTGTCAATTGCCAGGTTGCTTCCGGATCGAAGATGCAGACGTCGGCCGCCGCCCCGATGGCCAGCTGGCCGCCGGCCAGGCCAAGCACTTCGGCCGGTGCCGCAGTGATGCGGGCCAGCGCGGTCGGTAGATCGACCTTTTCTGCCTCGGCCCATTTCAGGGTCAGCGGCAGCAGAACTTCGAGGCCAGTGGCACCAGGCTTGGCTTCGCCGAAGGGCAGCAGCTTGTCGTCGGCCCCAACCGGCGTGTGGTCGGAGCAGATCGCGGCGAGGCCGGCCGCCGCAGCGGCCGACAGTGCCTGACGGTCGCCTTGTGCCCGCAGCGGCGGGCAGAAGCGGGCGTGCGGGTTGAAAAAGCCGATGTCGTTCTCGGTCAGCAGCAGATGATGGATACCAACATCGCAGGTGATCGGCAGGCCATCGTGCCGGGCGCGCTGGATCAGGGCCATGCCGGCCGCCGAGGAAATCCGGGTCAGATGCACGCGGCAGCCGGTGTCGCGTACCAGTTGGACGATGGTGGCGATGGCGATGGTTTCGGCAGCGACCGGAATGCCGGCCAGACCGAGGCGGCTGGCGACCTCGCCTTCGTGGGCGATACCGTTGCGCGACAGCCAGTAATCCTCCGGTTGCAACCAGATGGCAAAGTCGAACGTTGTGGCGTATTCCATGGCACGCAGCAGCGCCTCGGTATCGATCAGCGGCTTGCTGGCCTGCGAAAAGGCGACACAGCCAGCCTTCTTCAGACCGGCCAGTTCGGCCAGGCGCTCGCCCTTGAGGCCGAGCGTCAGGGCGCCGAGCGGCAGGACCCGGGCCTTGCCGATTTCTTCGCCACGATGGACCAGGCGGTCGGCCAGTTCCGGCTCGTCGAGCGGTGGATCAGCATCCGGCGGGACAACCACCGAAGTCACCCCCCCGGCAACCGCAGCGGCCAGTTCGGCCTCGATACTGTTCAGCCGGGCGCCAAGGTCGATCAGGCCGGGGCAAACGACGCAACCGGCAGCATCGATGTGCTGGTCAGCGACGAAGCCGGCCGGTGCCTCGCCGATGCCGGCGACCTTGCCGTCGGCGATGAAGAGGGAGGCCTTGCTACGGTCGACCCGGTTTTTCGGATCAATTACGCGGCCGTTGGTGATTTCGATATTCATGGATCAATTCCCCGCAACGATGCTCATGACGGCCATGCGCACGGCAATGCCGAAGGTGACCTGGGGCAGGATCACGGCCTGCGATCCGTCGGCCACCGCCGAGTGGATTTCGACGCCGCGGTTCATCGGCCCCGGGTGCATGACGATGGCGTCGGGCTTGGCGAGCGCCAGCTTCTGCGGTGTCAGGCCGTAGTGGCGGAAATATTCGCCGGCCGAGGGCAACAGCGCGCCGTTCATCCGCTCGTTCTGCAGGCGCAACATGATCACCACGTCGACATCCTTGAGGCCTTCGTTCATGTCGTGAAAAACATGCACGCCGAGCTTGTCGAGATGCTTGGGCAGCAGGGTTTCCGGGCCAATGGCGCGGACTTCCGGCACACCGAGCGTGGTCAGGGCATGGATATCGGAGCGGGCGACGCGCGAGTGCAGGATGTCGCCGACGATGGCGACGCGCAGCTGCGTGAAGTCCTGCTTGTAATGACGGATGGTGTACATGTCGAGCAGGCCCTGCGTCGGATGGGCGTGCCGCCCGTCGCCGGCATTGACGACGTGGATGTCGTCGCGGCCGACCCGTTGCAGATGTTCGGCGATCAGGTACGGGGCGCCGCTCGAGGCATGGCGCACGACGAACAGATTGGCGTGCATGGCGCACAGATTGTCGATGGTGTCGAGCAGGGTCTCGCCCTTGCTGGCCGACGACTTGTTGATGTCGAGGTTGATGACATCGGCTGACAGTCGCTTGGCGGCAATTTCGAAGGTCGTGCGAGTACGCGTCGAATTCTCGAAGAACAGGTTGAAGACGCTCTTGCCGCGCAACAGCGGCACTTTCTTGACTTCACGGGCCGACACTTCCATGAAGGAGGCGGCAGTGTCGAGAATCTGGGTCAGAATAGCCTTGGGCAGGCCTTCGATTGATAACAGGTGGCTCAGTTCGCCATTCTTGTTCAACTGCGGGTTATGCATTTTCCAGCCTCCAGGCGAGTTGACCGTCGTCGTTGCGGGCAAGGACCAGATTTTGTCCATCGGCCAGCGCCATATCCCAAACGCAGTAGCTGGCGCCGATCGGCAATTCACGCCCGCCGCGGTCGGCGAGTACGGCCAGCGCGATGGAGGCCGGGCGGCCGTAGTCAAACAGTTCGTTGATTGCTGCGCGGGTCGTACGGCCGGTGAAGAGCACGTCGTCGACGAGGATGATGTGGCGGCCTTCGACATCGAAGGGGATGACCGTTGGCCGGCACTGCGGGTGCAGGCCCTTCTCGGCAAAATCGTCGCGGTAGAAGGAAACGTCGATCAGGCCGATCTCTTCAGTCAGGCCGAGCAGTTCCTTGAGGCGCTCGGCAATCCAGGCGCCGCCGCTGAAAATACCGACCAGCGCGGGATTGTTGGCGAGTTGCGGGCGGATCAGGTCGGCCAGCTGGCGACACTGGGCCTCGGCATCAGGCAGAGGGTTGGGCAGGGGTGACATGGTGCGGGCTTTCGAACCAGGTTTGGAGAATGAGTTGGGCCGCCACGGCGTCGAGCAGCGGCTTGGCGGATTTGCTGTTGCGACCGGTTTCGCGCAGGCGCGCTTCGGCATCGAGCGAAGTCAGGCGTTCATCGGCGAACGACACCGGCAGAGCGAAGCGTTTTTTCAGGCGTTCGGCGAACTTGGTCGCCAGACGGGTCATTTCGTGCGGTGTTCCATCGGCATGGGTGGGCAGGCCGACGACCAGCTGTTCCGGCTGCCATTCGGCGACCAGCTTGCCGATGGCGGCAAAGCGATCGTCGTTCGATTCGGCGTGGATGACGGTCAGCGGGTGGGCGCTACCGAGCAGGGTTTCGCCGGTGGCGACGCCGATGCGTTTTTCACCGAAATCGAAGGCGAGGACAGTGCCCACGCTCAGGCGTGCCCGGCCACGTCGGAGAGTTGCGTGAAGCTGATGCCAAGTTTCTGCATGGCGGCCGGCAGGCGCTCCTCGGGCGGCAGATCGAACAGGATGCTGGCCTTGGCCGGCACCGTCAGCCAGGAGTTCTGCGCCAGTTCGTCCTCGAGCTGGCCGGCATCCCAGCCGGCATAGCCGAGTGTAACGATGATTTCGGAAGGCAGACCGGCGCTGCCGACCGAATTCAACACATCGCGCGAACTGGTCAGCCCGACATCCGCATTGACAGCGAGCGTGGACTGCCACTGGCCGATCGGGCGGTGCAGCACGAAGCCGCGATCGAGCTGGACCGGACCGCCAAAATAGACCGGCAAATCGGCCAGCCCCTCGGCATCGAGCTTGATATCGATTTTTTCGAGCAACCCGGCCAGATTCATGTCGATCGGCCGATTGACAATAATGCCCAGCGCCCCGTTCTCGTTATGCTCACAGATGTAAACGAGGGCGTTGGAAAAATAAGGGTCTTCCAGCGTCGGCATGGCGATGAGGAAGTTGTCGGTCAGGTTGACGTTGTCCATAACTGGAATTTTAATCGCCGGGAAGGTACAAACCAACCATGAACCAAGAAAAAGCCCTAGTCTGGTTTCGCCGCGACCTGCGCGACCACGATCATGCCGCACTCAGCGCAGCCCTCACCCAGGCACAGCAGGTATATTGCGCCTTCATCTTCGACACGGAAATTCTCGATCGGTTGCCAAACCGCCACGATCGTCGTGTCCATTTTATCCATGAGTCGCTGCTCGAACTCGATGCCGCCCTGCGCGCCCGAGGCGGTGGACTCATCGTCCGGCATGGCCGGGCCGCCGATGAAATCGCCGCCCTGGCCAGCGAACTGGGAGCCACGGCCGTTTTTGCCAACCGTGACTACGAACCCGCCGCCAAGGCCCGGGATGCGCTGGTTGCCAGCAGCCTGCAGAGGGCGGGCATCGCCTTCCAGACCTTCAAGGATCAGGCGGTATTCGATGGTGACGACGTGCTGACTCAAGCCGGCCAGCCATTCTCGGTATTCACTCCCTACAAGAACGCCTGGCTGAAGCGGTTGACCGTCGCCGACCATGCGCCCTGGCCCACTGCCGGCCGCCTGGCCGGTAGCCACCTGGTTGGTGTTCCCGATCTGGCGCAGATCGGCTTTGCGCCAACCGACCTGGCCGAACTCGGCATCCGGCCGGGGATGTCCGGAGCCCGCGCCCTCTGGGAGGAGTTTCTCCAAGGACGCATTGAGCGCTACGGCAAATTGCGCGACTTTCCGGCGCTCAAGGGTGTTTCCTACCTGTCGGTTCATTTACGCTTCGGCACCCTGTCGATCCGCGAACTGGTCGGCCAGGCACTTCAGCGGCAGGCCGATGCCTGGCTCAGCGAGCTGATCTGGCGTGACTTTTATTTCATGATTCTCGACCACTTTCCGCAGGTCGTCGATCATGCCTTCAAGCCCCGATACGACGCCATTCGCTGGGCCGACTGGCCGGAGGGGCTTGCCGCCTGGCAAGAAGGACGCACCGGTTATCCACTGGTCGATGCCGCAATGCGCCAGCTAAAGCACTGCGGCTGGATGCACAACCGCCTGCGCATGGTTGTCGCTTCCTTTCTGAGCAAGGATCTCGGTCTCGACTGGCGCCTCGGCGAACGTTACTTCGCCGAGCAGCTCAACGATTTCGATCTATCGGCCAACAACGGCGGCTGGCAGTGGGCGGCCTCCAGCGGCTGCGACGCCCAGCCCTGGTTCCGTATCTTCAACCCGGTCACCCAGTCGGAAAAGTTCGACCCCGAAGGCCGGTTCATCCGGCGCTACGTCCCCGAACTGTCCAAGGTGCCGGACAAATACATTCACGCGCCGTGGCGGCTCGGCAGCGCCGAGCAGCAAGCCCTGGGCATCGTCATCGGCCGCGACTATCCTGCGCCGATTGTCGATCACGCGGCTGCCCGCGAGGCGACCCTGGCACGCTATGCCGTGGTGAAAAAGGAACTTTGAGACCCGTCGACCGCAGGGATTCCTGCGGTCGACGGGAATTACGAGGCTTTTTGGCAGTAGCCGGCGACCAGTCGCAACAACTCGACTTCGTCGTAAGGTTTGCCAAGATAATGGTTGGCGCCGATTTCCAGCGCATAGTTGCGGTGCTTGTCGGCCGTCCGCGAGGTGATCATGATGACCGGCAACTCGCGCAGGCGTTCGTCCGCACGCAGGTTGCGCACCAGATCGAAGCCGTCCATGCGCGGCATTTCGATATCGGACAGGATGACATCGGGCATCACGTCGATCAGTTGCTCGAGCGCATCAACACCGTCCTTGGCCAGCACGACCTGATAGCCTTCGCGCATCAGCAGGCGGCTGGTGATCTTGCGCACGGTCAGCGAATCGTCGACCACCATTACCGTCGGCAACGCGGCGACCTCGGGTGCGACCGGCTGCGGTGCCGCCGGCAGGCTGGCCTGGACATTGACCACCGGCGCCCGGCTGGCCAGTGCCACCGGATTCAGGATCAGCACCACGTTGCCATCACCAAGGACCGTCGCGCCGGCAATGCCGACCACCCGCGCCAGCTGGGCGCCGATATTCTTGACGACGACTTCCTGGTTGCCCTTGAGTTCGTCGACCAGCACGGCAACGCGCTGCGAACCGGAACGCAGGAGCAGCACCCAGTACTGGCGATGCTGTTCGGGCAGGGCCGCGGCATCGCCAAGCAGATGTGGCAGGAAATAGAAGGGATAGCGATTGCCCTGCCACACGACTTCACCCTGCTCGCGAATAGCGGCCAGTCCCTTTTCCTTCATTTCCATGACCTGTTCGATCATTGTCGAGGGAATGGCATAGACGTGGCTGCCGACGCGCAGCAGCAGCGTCTGCGTGACCGCCAGGGTAAGCGGCAGGTAGAGGCGGAAAGTGCTCCCCTGTCCGGCTTGTGACAGAATTTCGATACGCCCGCCGAGGGCGGCGACTTCGGTCTTGACGACGTCCATCCCGACGCCGCGACCAGCCAGCTGGGTCAGCTCGCTCGCCGTCGAAAAACCGGGCTGGAAGATGAAATCGAACAAGGCAGCCTCGTCGACCGTCTGTCCCGGCTGAAGCAGCCCCATGGCCTCAGCCCGGGCCCGGATGCGCGGGGCATCCAGCCCCTTGCCATCATCGGACATGGTGAGGATGATTTCATTGCCTTCCTGGGCCAGCTTGACGACGATTTCACCCGCCTCGGGCTTGCCCATCGCCAGCCGCTGCTCGCGACTCTCGATACCGTGGGCGACGGCATTGCGCAGCATGTGCTCGATCGGCGCCAGCATCTTGTCGAGGACCGAGCGGTCGATATCGACCTGGCCGCCGACGATGTCCAGATTGGCCCGCTTGCCGGTTTCCTTGGCTGCCTGGCGAACGATGCGATAGAGGCGTTCGGTCTGGCTGGCGAAGGGCAGCATGCGCACGCCCATCAGCTCCTGCTGCAGGCTGCGATTCAGGCGGGACTGCGCGAGAATCGCCGCATTGGCATCATCGAGATTCTTCAAAAGGTTTTGCTGGACCGTCGCCACGTCATTGACCGACTCGGCCATGAAACGGGTCAGTTCCTGGAAGCGCGTGAAACGGTCCAGTTCGAGCGGATCGAAATCGCTCTCGCCTTCCGGCGTATGGGCGACGCGGGCCTGGATCTGCGTCTCGGCCTGAATTTCGATATCGCGCAACTGGCGACGCAGACGAATGACGTTTTCCGTCAGTTCGAGCAGCGAGCTCTTGAGACTGCGCATTTCGCCTTCGATCCGGGTCCGGGCGATGGACAGTTCGCCCGCCTCGTTGACCAGACGGTCGATCAGGTCGGCCCTGACCCGGAGGGTCGCCCGCTGGCCAGCGGCCTCGCCTTCCGCCTCGCCTTCTTGCGGCAAGGGCGGCGTGACCAGTGGCGCAACGGCGCCCGTATCGGCGGCGGTCGTCGCCGGAATTTCCGGCGCCGTTTCTTCCTGCGGTCCGGCACGCAGACGCTCAACCACCTGGGTCAGGGTGTCGCAACCCGCTTCGATTTCCTCGATGAAGGCCGGCGTCGTCTGCCCGCCACGCATCGCTTCTTCCACCCGCGCTTCGAGCAGGTGAGTCGCTTCGCCAAGATTCATCGCCCCGGCCATCCGCGCACTGCCCTTGAAGGTATGCAGCAGGCGGGCAATGGCATGCGGCGCCGTGTCACCGGCAAGATCGTTGCGCCAGGTGCGCAGTTGCATCGTCAGATCACGCGTCAGATCGGCTGCCTCTTCGAGGAAGATGGGCAGCAATTGCTCGTCGAACTCGTCGTTCAGCAGCGGCAGCGCAGGCGGTTGCGCCGCGCCAGGCGCCGACTCGGCCAGTCTTTCGGCGTCCATGCCGGACGGGACGGCATGCAGGGGGATGATTTCGGCACTGGCCGGCGCCGCGACTTCTTCGACGACCGGGGCCGGATGGAAAATGTCGTCGAGGGCGGCGATCAGCTGTGGCTGGTCGCCGGGAGCCCGCTGCCGGGCCAGCGCATCGAACATGCCTTCCAGCGTGATGATGCTCTGACGAACCGTCTCCAGCCCTTCGATGCTGTCCGGATGCGCCGAACCGTCACGGCGCAACAGGGCATGTTCCAGAGCGATGGCCAGGTGATGGAGCGGCATCAGGCCAACCGTCGCTGCGATACCGCCGAGGGTGTGCGCAGCCCGCGTCATTTCGAAGGTGGTCGCCCCGGTCGGATTGGCGTCGAGGGCGGCATAGCTGTCGACCAGCGTTTGCAGATGGCCGCGCGCTTCTTCGCGGAAAATGTCGTAGAGAGTCGGGGACGCGGTCACGGTCGGCGGCGTATCGGCCGAAAATTCCTCGTTTTCCGGAGTCGACCGCAACACTTCCATTTCCGGAACAGCGATTTCCTGCACGGCCGGCGGCGCCGCTTCGATCGGCGAAGGCTCCAGCTCCGGCAATTCGATCGCCGATTCTTCGATGGGCGCCTCTTCAACGATTTCAGCGACGGGCGGGGGCTCGGCGATTTCCTCGTCCGACAGTTCGATGGCCGGAAACTCGAACGACAGGCTGATCTCCGGTGCGGTTTCCTCCGGGACAACAGGGGGTTCGGGCAACACCGGCGTCTTGAGCGCCGGGACGAGCGGCGCCTCGACGCCACGCAGTTGTGCGGCCAGCGCGACCAGCGGCCGCGGATCGGGGGCAACGCCCTGGCCGGCTTCGAGATAGCGCACCCAGTCCGAAAACAGCGCATGCTCCGCTTCGATCATCCGCATCAGTTCCGGCGTCGCCCATTGATCCTGGCGCAACCAGAGATTCAGCGTCTGCTCCACTTCCCACGCTGCTTCGCCGAGATCAGTCAGGCCGACCATGCGACCGCTGCCCTTGAGGGTATGGGTGGAACGGCGGATAACTGTCAGGGCTTCGATATTGTGCGGGTCGACGGCCAGGATTTTCGTCTGCTCGCCCATTGTCGCCAGGACTTCGTTGGCTTCCTCGAGGAAGATCGACAACAGCTCGGCATCGATGGCCTCGTGGGTGGATTCGGCCAGTTCCAGCGTCGCGGCGGACGGCTGCAGCGCTTCCGGCTGCTGCGGCTTGAGCGCGGCCAGCGCCGCATCAACTTGCTCGCTCGCCAGATCGCCTGTCTTCAAAGCTTCCAGGGCGGCCTTGGCGGTTTCCACCAGCTCGTGATTGGCAACCAGATCGGCATCCTGTTGAATCGCCTGCAGATTCTGCTTGAGTTCCTGCTGCAGATGCTCGTCTTCCGGGGCCTCTTTCAGCGCCTCGACCAAGGCGTGGGTCTCGCGGGTCTGCTGGGCAAGCTCTGTTTCGACACTCGCTGCCGGAGCGGCAACTGATGAGTCCTTCTCAGTGTCAGCGATGTCTTTCGCGCCGCCCTGCATGCGTGCGACGAAGGCTTCGAAATCGTTTTCGCCGCTGGGTAGGGCATCGACGAAGAAGCCTAGCAAGGACAGCTGTTGGGCAATTTCTTCAAAATCATCCGGGCCAGGCTGGGCATCGGGTTGCGCGAAACGGTGGATCTGCTCGTTGCAAGCCTTGACGCTGGCTGCCGCTCCCATATGGCCGAGCATGGCCAGCGCACCTGCGATCTGTTTCAGCGGGCCATCGAGTGGCGCCAGGTCCTGACCCGGCGAAGCATCGCGGAAAAAGGCGTCGAGCGATTGCTCGACTTGCGCCAGATTGTTCTGGATTTCGCGGGCGACCTGGCTGATCAGGAGCTTTTCCTGGGCTCGACGGGTCATTTCGTCGAGCAGCGGCAGCGCCTCGTCAGCTGCAGGCTTGCCGGCGATGCAGGCATACAGCCGGGCAACCATCAGGTCGACCTGCTGGGCAAAATCGGTACCCAGGCGCTTGAAGCCTTCCTGCGCATTCTGCAGGAGCAGAATAGCCGTTGCCACTTCCATCGCCACTGAATCGGTATAGCGCGACGGGTCCTCGGTCAGCCAGTTGGCCACCGCCGCCAGTCCTTGGCCAAGCCGTTTGAGATCGGTCTGGGCAATTTCCTCAGTCAGTGCGGTGACCGTCCGGGCCTGCTCGGCAAAGCCGGGAAGGCTGGCCGCACTGCCCGAACAAACCTTGTTCCAGATCTCTTCGGTCGTGGCGAGCGCCTCGCGCAGTCGCCGTAACACGGCATCTTGCGGTGCCGCCACGCTGATCGATGTCGGTCCGGGAAGCTGGGATGGCAAGCTGAAAGTCGACTGCGCCTGCGAGACCATGCTGCTCAGCCCCGACGACGCCTGGGCGACATGGTAAAGCGCTTCGCGCATCAAACGCTCGGCCAGGCTGTTCGAACCTTCGAGCAGGCGACGGATTTGCTGGTCGATGCGGGCACTAACCTGACGCACCGAGCCGTCGGCGCTGACTGCCGGGTCCTTCAGCGCCTCGATGAAAGCCTGGGCCGTCCACCAGAATGAACGGGCTGCCTGGGATTCCTGGGTCGCCTCGATGTTGCCGAGGGCGTCGAGCATCATTTGCCGCCCGGCTTCAGCTTCAGCCGGTTTGGTCAGCCAGCGGAGCAGGCCCTTCTGATAGCGCGCCCGCTCGGTTTTCAGGAGCTGATGCAACTGATCCGGGGCCAGATCCACGGCGTTAGCGGTCCGCTTCGGCGGGCGCAGGGAAATATCCGGAAAAAAGAGATCGCTGGCCCGTGCCGAAGCCAGGCCGCGCGCCTTGGCCAAAGCAAGGTAAACCGGCAGCAGGCGAAGCGGCTGATTCGGCTCCCCGGCCATCAGTTCATCGAGATACAAATGGATGCCGGCCAGAACCTGGGGTACCACGGTCTGGGCATCAGTGACCGGCCGGGCTTCCTCGACCGCCAGCAGCAAGGCTTCCAGTGACTCGGTGACCTGGGTAATGCCATCCAGACCGACAATCGCCAAGGCGCCGTGCACCTGGTGCACATGGGTGCGGCAGAATTTGAGTTGCGTGACGTCGGCTCCCGCCACGTAGAGACCGAAAGCCTCCCCGGCGCGCTCCAGCGCCAGATCAATCTCCCCCTTGACCCAGGTCAGGGGTCCCAAATCGAATTCAGTTGCCGCGTTCATCATCTCTCGCGATCAATATCCGTCAGTCCACCTTGAAGCCGGCAACGGAACCCTTGAGTTCGGAAGCCAGTGCGGTCAGCTCATCGACCGCCTCGGCGGTGCGCTGCGTGCCGGCCGTCGTCTGTTCGGTAACGTTGAGAATGTCCTGCATCAGTCGCGCCACCTGACTGGCCGAATTGGCCTGATTCTGCGTCGAGGAGGAGATGCTCTGAATCAGGTCTGCAAGATCGCGCGACACCTGGCCGATTTCCGACAGCGCCTGACCGGCGGCGTCGGAAAGTTTTGCCCCCTCAACCACACCGCGGGTGGATTGCTCCATGGCGGAAACGGCATCCTGGGTGTCAGTCTGAATCGTCTTCACAATTGCTGCGATCTGCTTCGTGGCTTCGGCCGAACGCTCGGCCAGTCGCTGCACCTCCTCGGCAACCACCGTAAAGCCACGTCCGGCATCGCCGGCCGAAGCGGCCTGAATGGCGGCATTCAAGGCCAGTACGTTGGTCTGTTCGGTAATGTCGGAAATCAGCTCAACGATTTCGCCGATTTCCTGCGAACTCTCGCCGAGACGCTTGATCCGTTTCGAGGTTTCCTGGATCTGGTTGCGAATCTCGTTCATGCCCTTGATCGAATCCTGCACCGCCTGCGTCCCCTTTTCAGCAGCCATCAGCGATTGGCGAGCCACCTGGGCGGATTGCGTCGCGTTACTCGACACTTCGGTCATCGAACGCGCCATTTCCAGCGCCGACTGGCCAGCTTCCTGAATCTCGGTCGATTGCCGCTCGGCGGCATCAAGCAGCTGGGCGGAGTTCAGGCGGGCGATTTCGGTCGCCGCCGTTACCCGGTTCGCCGCGTCGTTGATCCGGCCGACCAGCACACGGAGCTCTTCGATGGTGTAATTGATCGAGTCGGCAATGGCGCCGGTGATGTTCTCGCTCACCGTCGCGGTAACGGTGAGATCGCCGTCGGCCAGGTCACCCAGTTCGTTCATCAGGCGCAAAATAGCGTCCTGGTTTTCGCGATTGGTCTGGTCGGAGGCTTGGCGCTGCTGCTCGGCCGCCTCGGCACGCCGTTCGGTATCTTCAAGGTAGATCTTGGCCAGCAAGGCCAGGGTCGCCAGGGCGAAGACCGTGAGGACGATCAGCACCACGATATACAGGCCACGTTCCGACAGCCCCTGCTGGTATCCCTGCGCCAGGTCGTCGGTGGCCTTCAGCAAGTCCTCGCTCTCGCGGAAAATCCGCGAACCGGCCTGCTTGGAAAGGACCAGCGGCTGCATGTTGCCGAGAATGCTGGAAATAGCGCCCTGGTATTCCTTGAAGGCGACCTCGAGTTCATCCAGCTTGGCACGACTGTCGGCATCGTTGCCAGCTTTGCTCAAACCGGCCAGAAGATCGCGGAAGGCGTTGGTATCCTTGCCAAGCAGGAAAGCCACTTCGGGGTTGATTTCGGTACCGACGAGCAGTGCCGAAGCATTCTTGGCGATTCGCTGCGTCAACATCACCAGCTGGTTGGACGCCGCAATTTCCCGGGACGAGGCACCGGCCTGCAATTTCAGGGCCGCGATCTGTTCGGTCAGTTCCAGCATGACCGAGTTCTTGTCATCGATGACGGCGACGCTCTTGCCGAGTGCAACCAGATTTTTCTCTTGCGCGATGACGGTTTCGGCATCCTTGTCGGTCGAAGCCCAGCGTTCGGTCAGCGCCTCCAGTTGCGGACGGACGTCATTTGACGAACCGGGAACGCTGACCCCGCCGATCTCGCCGCCGTTGGTCAGCCGGTCGATCAATTTGGCGAAGGTTTCACGCGACTCCTTTAACTGGGCAAAAGCAACGGTGTTACCCTGCAGGGCCAGCGACGAGGCTTTGGCCAGGCGCTGTGAAAGCATGCGCATTTCACCGGAGGCCGCGATATAAGCAGTGTTGTGCGTGGACTCCCGGTTGTCGTGAAAAACCAGACCGGCAATCACCAGCATCAGGGCAAGGAATACCCCGCCCAGCATTTTCATCTGCTGGAAGACCGGCTGTCCGGCCAGGAAGGCAGGCAACGGCAGCTTTCCAGACGGACTGCGACCGCTGCGCGACGCTTCGGCCGCAACGGTCATCGGCGCGGACGAGGCTTGAGTGCCGGCACCGCCAATCTTTGGAAACTTGAAGCTGAAAGCCATGGAACTCCTCCACTTGGGGACGTGAGCAAGTGCCCGCGGTCAAACCCCGATATTCATGAAATCCTGATCGGCAAGCAGTTCGCGCACCGATAGCTTGTGCCAGATTTTTCCCTGCGTATCGGCAAAACGCTGCGCGCCCCAGGCCGGCATTGCGACATCCGCCGCCTCGGGGGTGAAATCGTCAGGATTTTTCAGGCCGAGCATGCGCGAAACGAGCAAGGCGGCATTGACGCCATAGCGGGCACCGATCAGCAGCAAGCGGGCATTGGCGTTCTGGACGATGGGCGGCCCGCCGCGAAACAGGGAAAAATCACCGACGGCGTGCAGATTGCCGCGAATATTGGCGATCCCGGCAAACCATGGGCGCGTCAGCGGGACCGGCGTGAGCAACGACGCCTGTACAATCTCGCCACCATCGGAGAGATCAACCAGCCACGATTCGCCGCCGGCCTCGACACCGAGCCAGGACGAACCCTTACCCCGGGCCGCGTTGCTCAGGCGGCCGGCAAGATAGGTCTGGAAATCGCGAAGACTGGTTTTCCGGGCCATCTGGATTACGGCAGGGCTGCGATGCGTTGCAGCAACTCTTCCGGATTCAGCGGCTTGACGAGGTAATCGACGGCGCCCTGGCGCAGGCCCCAGATTTTGTCGGTTTCCTGCCCCTTGGTGGTGCAGACGATAACCGGGATATTCTTGGTGTCTTCGTCGCGAGTCAGCGTACGGGTGGCCTGATAGCCGTTCAGTCCGGGCATCACGACATCCATCAGGATCAGGTCGGGTTTGCCGGCCTTGGCCATGGCGATCCCTTCTTCACCGTTTTCGGCGGTGGTGACCTGATAACCGGCCTTGCTCAGCAGATCGACCGTAAAAAAACGTTCGGTAGGCGAATCGTCGACAACAAGAATGTTCTTGACGGGCATTTTGTCTCCCTGGACTACGTATTGGATTCTGTTTCAGCCGGCAAGGCAAAGGTGGCGACCGTTTGCAGCAGGCTGTCTTTGGTAAAGGGTTTGGTCAGGTATTGGTCGGAACCGACCATGCGGCCCCGCGCCCGGTCGAACAAGCCGTCCTTGGACGAAAGCATGATCACCGGCGTGGCCTTGAAACGCGGATTCTTCTTGATCAGGGAACAGGTCTGGTAACCGTCGAGCCGCGGCATCATGATGTCGCAGAAGATGACGCTGGGCTGATGGTCGGCGATCTTGGCCAGCGCATCGAAGCCGTCTTCGGCAAGAACAACCTGACACCCGGCCTGGACGAGAAATATCTCGGCACTGCGCCGTATCGTGTTGCTGTCGTCAATGACCATAACCCTGACGCCGCGCAGTCTGGATAAATCAGTCAATTCCTTGTCCCCTGGGCCTCTGCTGAGGCACTATCGCTATCGGCACATCATACTACGGAAGTATGGCCGCAAATCAACACTGTCATCAGCGAAAAGGCTTTCCAATGATCGATTCGGCAACCTGCAGATTCGGATAAAATCGGGGGCCATCTTACCCAATTCCCTTCGCGACCGCCAAGGGCGCGAAAATCGATGCCATCCAGCCCCACCACCCCGCCCAGCCCGCCGCTGGTCCTTGTCTTTGCCGCCAGCGACCCGTCGTCCGGCGCTGGCATCCAGGCCGACCTGCTGACCCTGGCCAGCCTCGGCTGCCATCCGCTGACCGCCCTGACCGCCATCACCGTACAGGACACCGTCGGCGTCCAGAGCGTGCACCCGCTGGCCGCCGAACTGGTCGAGCAGCAGGCACGGACCATCCTCGAGGACATGCCGGTCGCCGCCTTTAAGATCGGCGTACTGGGCAGCGTCGAGAACGTGCTGGCGGTGGCCGAGATCGTTGCCGACTATCCGGAAATCCCCTTGATCTTCGACCCGGTGCTGGCTTCCGGACGGGGCGACGAACTGTCGGGCGAGGAAATCATTTCGGCAATCCGCGAAATGCTGCTGCCGCAAACTACGCTGCTCACGCCGAACGCCCCGGAAGCCCGGCGGCTGGCCGAGAGCGACGAGGATGAAAGCGAGCCGGCCATCGACGTCTGCGCCCAGCGCCTGATCGAGATGGGAGCCCAGTACGTGCTGATTACCGGCACGCACGAGAACACGCCGCAGGTGGTCAATACCTTGTACGGTCCCGAGGGCATGCTGCGGCGCGACGAATGGGAGCGCCTGCCGGGCAGTTATCATGGCTCGGGCTGCACCCTGGCCTCGGCCATCGCCGGCTGCATTGCCGGCGGGGCCAGCATCGAGGACGCCGTGCGCGATGCCCAGGACTATACCTGGCAGACGCTGAAGAACGGCTTCCACGCCGGCATGGGGCAACTCATTCCCGACCGCTTCTTCTGGGCGCGCGGCGGCGATGAAGCCGTGGAGGAAAAACCGGGCGATGAACCGACATAAGCTGCGCGGCCTCTATGCCGTGACCCCGGATTGCGCCGACGGCGCCCGCCTGCTGGCCGATGTCGAGGCGGCACTGGCCGGTGGCTGCCGCCTCGTGCAATACCGCGACAAACTGAGCGCCATGCCCGAGCAGGTAACCCGCGCCCGGGCGCTGCGTGAGCTGACTCGCCGCTACGGCGCGACACTGCTGATCAACGACGACCTGGCACTGGCCGTTCTGATCAAGGCCGACGGCGTCCATCTCGGCAAGGATGACGGCCATCTGCGCGCCGCCCGCGCCATCCTCGGCCCGGACAAAATCCTCGGTGCCTCGTGCTACGCCGACTTTGCCGCCGCGCAGGCGGCAACCGGCGCCGGCGCCGACTATGTCGCCTTCGGTGCCGCCTATCCCTCGCCGACCAAGCCGGATGCCGCGAAAGCGACGGTCGACCTGTATTCTCGGGCAAAAAGCGAGCTCGGCAGCACGACCTGCGCCATCGGCGGCATCACGCTGGCCAATGCGCCGCCGCTGATCGCCGCCGGCGCCGACCTGCTCGCCGTTATTACCGACCTTTTCGCCGCGCCGGACATCACCGCCCGCGCCGCCGCCTACCAACGTCTTTTCGAGGAAACCCAGCCATGACCTCACGCAACCAGCAACTCTTCGAACGCGCCCAGCGCCACATCCCGGGCGGCGTCAATTCGCCGGTCCGCGCCTTCCGTTCGGTCGGCGGCACCCCCTGCTTCTTCCAGAAGGGCGTCGGCGCCAAAGTGCAGGATGCCGATGGCAAGTGGTACACCGACTACGTCGGTTCGTGGGGACCGATGATCCTCGGCCACGCCCATCCGGAAGTGATTGCCGCCGTCCAGGCCGCCGTCGTGGATGGCCTGTCCTTCGGGGCGCCGACCGAGAAGGAGGTCGAGATTGCCGACCTGCTTTGCGAACTGGTGCCGTCGATGGACATGGTCCGCCTGGTTTCCTCGGGCACCGAGGCGACGATGAGCGCCATCCGCCTGGCCCGCGGTTATACCGGCCGCGACGTGCTGATTAAGTTCGAAGGCTGCTATCACGGCCATTCCGACAGCCTGCTGGTCAAGGCCGGCTCCGGCGCGCTGACTTTCGGCAATCCGTCGTCGGCCGGCGTGCCGGCCGATCTGGCCCAGCACACCATGGTCCTTGAATACAACAATCCGCAACAACTGGCCTACGCCTTTGCTCGCAACGCCGACCGGATTGCCGCGGTGATCGTCGAGCCGGTGGTCGGCAACATGAACCTGATCGCCCCGACGGCGGAATTCCTGAAGGCGATGCGCGATTTGTGCACGCAGTACGGCGCCGTGCTGATTTTCGACGAAGTGATGACCGGTTTCCGGGTCGATCTGAAGAGTGCCCAGGGCCTGTTCGGCATCACCCCGGACCTGTCCACCTTCGGCAAGGTCGTCGGCGGCGGCATGCCACTCGGCGCCTTCGGCGGCAAGCGCGAAATCATGGAGCAGATCGCCCCGCTCGGCCCGGTCTACCAGGCCGGCACGCTGTCCGGCAATCCGATCGCCACGGCCGCCGGACTGGCGACGCTAAAGCTGATCCAGGCCCCCGGCTTCTATCAGAACCTGGCCGCCAAGACCAAGGCACTGTGCGACGGCCTGGTCGGTGCCGCGCAGAAGCACGGCGTCGCTTTCTCGGCCCAGAACATTGGCGGCATGTTTGGCCTCTACTTCGCCGAACGCTGTCCGGGCACCTACGACGAAGTGCTGGCCTGCGACAAGGAAGCCTTCAACCGCTTCTTCCACGCCATGCTCGACGCCGGCCACTATTTCGCCCCCTCGGCCTTCGAGGCTGGTTTCGTCTCGGCCGCTCACAGCGACGCCGATATCGCCGCCACCATCGCCGCCGCCGAGGCGTATTTCGCCACGCTGAAATAAGTGAGCGCCGGCTACGCCTGGATCGTTCTGTTCATCGCCGGCCTCTGCGAGGTCGGCTGGGCGGTCGGCATGAAATACACGGACGGTTTCAGCCGGCTGTGGCCAAGCGTGTGGACGCTGATCGGCATGGCGGCGAGCGTGATCCTGCTCGGCTGGTCGCTGAAAACGCTGCCGCTGGGGACCGCCTACGCGGTGTGGACCGGCATCGGCGCAGTCGGCACGGCAATCCTCGGGATATTCCTGTTCGGCGAATCACGCGAAGCGCTGCGCTTCATCTGCATCGCCCTGATCGTTGCCGGCATCGTCGGCCTGAAGCTGGTGACGCCCGACACGCACTGAGTGCTACGGTCGACCGCCAAAAACGGCGAAATTCAATATCGTCGTCAGCGCTGACGACGCCTGGCCGGACCCGCCCCTACATCAGGAAGAGCGTTGCCAGGCCGAGAAAGATGAAGAAGCCGCCGGAATCGGTCAGCGCGGTGATCATGACCGAGCTGCCGACCGCCGGGTCGGCGCCGAACTTCTGGCGCATTAGCGGAATGCCGACACCCGCGGTGGCGGCCAGCAGCAGGTTGAGCGTCATCGCCGCGGTCATCACGATACCGAGTTTGACGCTGCCATACAGCCACCAGGCGGCGAGGCCGATCAGCCCCCCCCAGATCAGGCCGTTGATGGTCGACACGCCGAGCTCCTTGCGCAGCAGGCGACGCATGGCGTCGGGCTGGACCTGCCCCATGGCGATGGCGCGGACGATCATGGTGATCGTCTGGTTGCCGGAATTGCCACCGATGCCGGCAACGATGGGCATCAAGGCGGCCAGCGCGACCAGTTTTTCGATCGAGCCTTCGAAGGCGCCGATCACCCGCGAGGCGATGAAGGCGGTGACCAGATTGACGGCCAGCCAGGCCCAGCGGTTTTTCACCGAATCCCAGACCGAGGCGAAAATGTCTTCTTCCTCGCGCAGACCGGCCTGGGCCAGCTGCTCGTGCTCGGCCTCTTCGCGGATGTAGTCGACCACCTCGTTAACCGTTACCCGGCCGACCAGTTTGCCATCCGGATCAACCACCGGCGCCGAAACGAGGTCATAACGCTCGAAGGCCTTGGCCGCCTCGTCGGCCAGATCGTCGGGTTCGAGCTCGACGAAATCGATCTGCATCAGCTTGCCGACTTCGACATCAACCTCGTTGACCAGCAGGATATTGAGCGGCAGCACACCCTTCAGGTGTTCATTGCGGTCGATGACGAAAAGCTGGTCGGTATGGTCGGGAAGCTCATCGAAGCGGCGCAGGTAACGCAACACGACCTCGAGCGACACATCCTCGCGGACGGTGACCATGTCGAAGTCCATGATCGAGCCAACCGAATCCTCCGGGTAGGACATCGCGGCACGCAACTGCTCGCGGTCCTCGACCGACAGACCGCGGAAAACATCGTCGATGACACCCTGCGGCAGATCAGGCGCCAAGTCAGCCAGTTCGTCGGCATCGAGCGTTTCGGCGGCGGCGACCAGCTCGGTCCGCTCCATCGAATCGATCAGGCTTTCCCGGACGGCATCCGAGACCTCGAGCAGGACTTCGCCTTCAAGTTCGGGACTAACCAGATCCCAGACGATCAGACGCTCTTCCGGCGGCAAGGCCTCCAGTACGTAGGCGATGTCGGCCGGGTGCATCGGCTCCAGCTTGTGTTGCAGCTCTTGCAGATGTTGCTTGTGAACGATGTCCTCGACCAGATCGTGGCGCGGACCTTCCTGCCGGTGCACCAGTTCCTCAACCAGCTGGTGCCGGGCGAGCAGCGTCTGCACCTCGGCGAGGCGCTCCTGCAGGTCTTCGGTATCGGTCAGCTGGGCTTCTTCGCTCATGGTGCGGTGCCGCAAAAGGTGGCTCATTTTAGCACCAGGCGGAGCCCCGGACTCCGTCAAATCACTTCGGAAAACCCGTATTCCGGCAATATTTCACGGCACATCGGCGCCAGGCATCCGGGCCAGAATGATGGCCGCCTTGCGCCCCAGACCGGGGGCATTGCGATTGCGGTCGTAGTACCGCGGATTTGGTACCATTCCGGCCAGTCGCGCCGCCTGTTCCGGCCCCAGCTGGGCAGCACTGGCGTTGTAATAGTGGCGAGCGGCCGCTTCGGCGCCAAAAACGCCATTGCCCCATTCGATCACGTTCAGATAGACCTCGAAAATCCGCCGTTTGCTCCACAGATTCTCCAGCATCAGCGTGATGATCGCTTCCTCGGCCTTACGAAAATACGACTTGCTTGGTGTCAGGAACAGGTTTTTCGCCAATTGCTGGCTGATCGTCGATCCGCCGGCGACGAAACGTCCCTTTTTCTGATTCTTTTCCAGCGCTTTCTGCATGCCTTCCCAGTCGAAGCCTTCATGATCGACGAATTTGGCATCTTCAGCTGCGATCATCGCCCGCTTCAGGTGAATGGAGATACGCTCATAGGGTACCCATTGCTGCTTGAGCTGGGCGGACGGAACTTTTTCCCGCAATTCGGCCAGCCGAATCGCCATGAAGCGGGTTTCGCCGGGATTGACCCAGCCCCACAACAGCACCCAGCCAAGCAGCCAGAGCTGCCAGACCAGGAACAGCCCGATCAGGCCCAGCGCCACCCATTTCAAGCCGTGGCCGACGACCTTCATTCGGCCAGTTGGGCGCGTAAATCGGCCAACACCCCGGCAGTTGGCGGACGTACGCCGCGCCAGACGACGAAGGCTTCAGCCGCCTGCTCGACCAGCATGCCCAGGCCGTCTGCGCATTGCACCACGCCCTGTTCGCGAGCCTGGAGCAGAAACGGCGTTTCACCCTTGCCGTACATCATGTCGTAAGCCAGGCTATCCGGCGCGAACACACCGTCCGGCAAGGGCAGACGGGCGCCAGAAAGACTGGCCGACGTCGCGTTGATCACCAGATCGAAGCTTTTGCCGGCAATTTCATCAAAACCACCGCCATTGAGCGGCGCAATATCGGCAAACGCCCCGGCCAGAGCGACCGCCTTGCCGGCGCCGCGATTGGCGATGAACAGCGCGGCCGGCCGGCCGGCCAGCAAGGGAGCGATGACCCCCCGCGATGCCCCACCGGCCCCCAGCAACAAAATGCGCCGGCCGGCCAGCGAGTAGCCGAGATTGTGCGTAATGTCGCGGACCAACCCGGCTCCGTCGGTGTTGTCGCCCAGGATGTCCGTTCCATCGAAGGCCAGTGTATTGACCGCACCGGCCCGTGCGGCCCGGCCGGATAGCCGCGTCGCCAGCCGAAAGGCATCTTCCTTGAACGGCACGGTGACGTTGGCGCCCTTGCCGCCTGCCGCGACAAATTCGGAAATTGCCTGCGGAAAGCCGTCGACCGCAGCCAAACGGGCCTCATAGACCATATCCTGCCCGGTCAGCCTAGCAAAGGCGGCATGGATGGCCGGCGATTTCGAATGGCCAATCGGGTTGCCAAAAACGGCGTAAAGATCACTCATTTGCTGGCCGTATTCAGGGCGTCGCCCTGTGTGAAATACCAGGTCCGGGCAAAGGAGAGCACTGTCGCCCCGCCCAGGGCCTGTCGTGGAATGGCGCCAAACGGCCCGGACATGCGCAGGATGCGCAAGGCAGCCTGATCGAGCACCTTGTGGCCGGATGATTTCGAGATTTCGGCGTTGTACAGGCTGCCGTCCTCGGCACTCAATTCGACGAAGATGACCACGGCACCGTACAGTTTGCCACGTGCCTCCTCCGGGTAGTTCAGCGTGCCGACCCGCTCGATTTTCTGCTTCCAGGCATCAAGATAGGCGGCCAGCGCATACTCCTCAGTGCGCGCCCCGACAAATTTCTTGCGCGGCCGTTTGTTATAGTCATCGGTCGCCTTGGCGATTTCGCCTTCCAGACGGGCCATCGCCCGGGCCGAGTCGGCAAGGTCGAGTCCACTGACGCTGGGCACCGGCGACGGCTGCTCGCTGAGCGTCTTCTCGGTAGCAACGTGGCGCAGGCTCTTGGCCTGGGTCAGCAGTTTTTGCTGGGCGGTTTCCAACTCCCGTACGCGACGCTGTGCCTGCTGGACGGCATCGCCTTCATTCTGGCGCTGCGTCGGCGGCAAGGGGGTCTTGGCCCGACGGTTGTCGTCGGTATTACCGCCGCCATCCAGGCTGGACTGGGCCAGCGCCTGCGCGTCATGCGGCTTGCGCGCCGATTTGGCGTTGACCAGGATGATATCCATGGCTTTTTCGCGAAAAGCCCGGGAAGCGTCCGGAAACTGGAAATGCAGCGCCAGCAGCAGGCCATGAAGAAACAACGAAATGCCGATGGCTATCCACAACCGGTGGCCCGACACGACGGCCGGAACAGCGCGCAGACCAGCCTTGGTTTTCACTGCGCGTCCTCCGCGGCTTCCTCCCCAACTTCGGCTTGATTGGTTTCACCGAGCAGGTTCAGGAAACGACAGGCGACTTCAGGCGCCAGCAGGTCAATGCTCTCGACGGCCAGCCGCACCCGCTGGCCGGCGGCCAGATCGACCGGCAACGAGGGAACACGCAGCAACAAGGGCAAATGGTCGAGCTTGACGCTCTGCTCGCGACGGACGGTAGCGTCGATTTCGCTGATCCCCTGCTGTTGCAGCCAGCGCAGGCACCAGTAACGCTCCATCTGGCGCTGAAAATCGGCGTAAGCAGCGTAAGTCAGCTCGAAATCGCGCATTGCACCGAACAGTTCGGCGGATTTCTGGGCAAAAGCCGGACTTTCGCCCTTCAGACAGGCGATCAGCTGCCATTGATTGACCATATCGCAGTAGCGGCGCAGCGGCGAGGTCATCCAGGCGTATTGCGGCACGCCAAGGCCTTCGTGCGGCAACGGCGAGGTCGTCATGCGCACCTTGCCCTGCGTCTGGGCACGGTACAGGCAGGCGATGTTCTTTTCGGCGAGCAGGCCGCCCCAGGTCGAGTTGGCGACGATCATCAGTTCGGCAACCAGCTTGTCGAGCGGGCTGCCGCGCTTGCGCTCGCTGATCTCGACCTGGCAGGCATCGGGATCGGCCAGATCGCCGACGATGGCGAAGTTGTAGTCGTTGATGCCCTGCATCGCCGACGGCTTGCCGCGCCGGCCCTCGCAGGCGTTGGCGAAGTGCCAGAGATGGACCAGCTCGTCCTTGAACGGCTCATCGGGCAGCGGACCGGCTATGGTTTCGGCGTTGAACCACGGTTCGATTTCGTGGTGGCGCAGGTTGGCGGCAATGTGCACCATCTCCAGCCGCGATTCGTGGCTGAGGATTTCCAGCGATTCGCTGACCGTCAGGTAGAGCGACACGGCCGGGCAATCGACGCCGCCGGCCAGCGTGTAGTTCTGGACCACGGCATCGGGCAGCATGGTGATCTTGTTGCCGGGCATGTAGACCGTGGACAGCCGGGCGCGGGCAACGCCGTCGAGCGGCGAGCCGTGCTCGATGGCCAGCCCCGGGGCGGCGATGTGGATGCCGATGCGCGAGCCGATGCCGGGCAGCTTGACGACCGACAGCGCGTCGTCGATTTCGGTGGTGTGGGCGTCGTCGATCGAGAAGGCGCGAACGTCGGCGCGCGGCAGGTCGCTTGGCAGCTTCGGCGCCTCGAGCACCGGGAAGCCGGTGCCTTTCGGGAACTGCTCGTGCAGGAAACGGCGGTAATGCAGGAAATAGGGCGACTTGATGGCGCCGCACCGGAACAGCAGTTGCGCCGCGGACAACCCGGTTTCAGTGCAGGCCGCCTCGAAAGCCTTGGTTTCCGGCTTGTTGCGGTCCGGGGCGTAGAGCAGGGCATCGCTCAGCACACCGATTTCCGGCGGCAGCCGGAATTCCTTCAGCGCGTTGATCCAGCCTTCCATCGCCAGCGCTTGCTGACGCTTTTTTTCAAGACTGGCCAGAGCAGCTGCGAGAATGTCGGGAGGCGCCTTACGGAAGCGGCCCTTGCCTTTGCGGTGGAAATAGACGGGCGCGGCGTGCAGGGCAAGCAGGACCGCCGTCGCTTCGACCGGGGCGGGGTCGTGTCCGTAGTAATCACGGGCAAAATCAAGAAACGAAAATTCGCCATCGCTCACGCACTCCCACAGGAAATCCGGTTCGATTTCTTCGGCCAGCGGCGTCGCCTGTTCGAGCAGCAGCGAAGCGGAAGGCTTCTCAAACCGCAACAATACCGTTGCGGCCTTGATCTTGCTGCGCTTGCCCGTCGGCATTTCGACCTGCAACGAGCTGTCGTTGTCGGCCATGATATTGCCGGCCTTGAAGCCGCCATCTTCTTCAAACAATACGTTCATCGGCGGATTATAGCCCAGCGAATTGAGTTGCCTTGACCTCGGCAAACGCTGCCGCGATACCTTCCCGGGGGCCGCACCGACGCCCCGGGCAAAAACCTGAAGGTCATTTCCGCCCCGGCAACGCCGAATGGCTTTGTAGGGCGTATTCAATGATTTGCGGCATGAAGTCGGGAAACCTCGTGAAGCTGTGATCACCGCCCGCCAGGACGGTTTGCCGGCAGCCGGCGTAGAAGGCCAAGGCCTGCCGATAATCGAGCACTTCGTCACCCGTTTCGAGCAGCAGCCAGTAGCGCTCCGGCGTCGGCCGGCTGACCTGCGCCCTGAGTTGAGCCGCGTGTGCGGCAGTAAAAGTGAAGGACTCGCCGCTATGGAAATTGGCGTGATCGCCGACAAATTTCGTCAGATCAAGGCAGTCGACCGTAGCGGGATTGATCAGTACGGCGTTCAAGCCATGTTTTTCCGCCAGATAATTGGCGTAATGCCCCCCCAGCGACGAGCCTACCAGCGTCACCGGCCCCTCGGCGGCTTCGATCAGACGGCTGACGCCGGCCACCACCTCCGCCGGCACCGGCGACAGCGGCGGGCAGACAAAATGTGCCGCCAAGCCGCGCCGGGCCATTTCGTCGGCCAGCAGGCGCGACTTCCACGAGGCCGGCGAGGAGCAGAAGCCGTGCAGATAGACGATCAGTGGGCGGTCCATTGCACCCAGCCGAATTGCGCGGTAGCCAGCACGATCAGGCCGAAGGCGATGCGATACCAGGCGAAGGGTACGAAATCGTGGCTGGAGACGAAGCGCAGCAACCAGCGGACGCAGAGAAAGGCCGAGATGAACGCCGAGATGAACCCGACCGCCCACATGCCGATATCGTCGGCGTTGAGCAGTGCCCGTTCCTTGTACAACTGGTAGAAGGTGGCGACGCCCAGCGTCGGGATGGCGAGAAAGAAGGAAAACTCGGTGGCCGCCTTGCGCGACAGGCCAAACAACAGGCCGCCGATGATCGTCGCGCCCGAACGCGAGGTCCCGGGAATCAGCGCGAAGGCCTGCGCGACGCCGAGCTTGAGAGCGTCGGCCACCGACATTTCCTCGACCGACTGGATGCGGATTTTGTGTTCGCGCCTTTCCGCCCAGAGAATGACGAAAGCGCCGACGATGAAAGTTGTCGCCACGGTGATCGGATTGAACAGATTGGCCTTGATCACCTTGCCGAAAGACAGCCCGAGAATAGCCAGCGGCAGGAAGGCGACGAACAGGTTGAGGATGAATTTCTGCGCGGCCGGCTCGCTGAAGGCACCGCGCGCCACTTTCAGCAGGCGCTCGCGATATTCCCAGACCACCGCCAGAATGGCGCCGAACTGTATGACAATCTCGAACAACTTGCCGCGATCGTCGTTAAAATCCAGCAAATCGCCAGCCAGGATCAGGTGCCCGGTCGACGAGATCGGCAGGAATTCGGTCAGCCCTTCGACGACGCCGAGGATCAGGGCTTTGAGAAGAAGAATCGAGTCCATGGAGTGCAGCCAATGTTGGGAGGCCGCATTCTACTATCCCGGTTGGGTCAGCACTTCGAGATCGGCCAGCCAACGCAGCGCCTGCTGCCGCGTTTCACCACACATTTCCCGCGAAGGTTGCAGGCCGGCACAGCACTCCGGCCGCTCCGGGCGACCAAAAATGCGACAGCGCAATTCGCTGTCGAGATGACGGCAAGGTTCGCCCGCCGGCTTGTTCAGCGTGGAAATCGAAGGTGCGATACAGCAGGCGCCACATCCGGGACGGCAATTCATCACCGGCGAATGGGCGGAACAGGAATTTTCTGGCATGCGCCATTGTCGCAGATTTGGTTTTTGCCGTTTTTCACGGTCGACCGCATCAATCGGCAAAAATGCGGGGGCCGCCTCGCCACCCCCGCTCGCCCGCGCCGCCAAGAGTCCGCGCCGGATCAGCCGCCAGGCGTCATGCCACGCGGCGAATCTCCGCCCGGTTTTTTCTCGGCCAGCGGCTTGCGCTGTTCCGGGGTCAGGACCTCGAACACCTGCCGATCGGTCTTGACCCGCGCCATTGTCATTTCGGCCATCGCTTTCGCCGCCGCCTCGGCCAGTGAGCGAGCGCGAGCCTCGCTGTAATCCGGCGCCATCGTCAGCCCCCGCAGCTCATCTTCAAGCTTGCGCAGTGCTTTGGCCCGATCACGCATCACCGGCGCCTGCGCGTGCATGATCTCGAACACCTTGTCGCGCTGCGCCTCGCTCAGATTCAGGCCGCGCAAATACGGCGGCATCATGTCGCCGCCCATGGCGTGCGGCCCCGGCAGCGCCAGCGCACTCAGCGGAATGGCCAGAGCGACACTGGCCGCTACCAGAAAACGCTTGATATTGCGGTGAGAAGTAGTATTCATTGCCTCGTCCTTTCAGTCAGATTAGCCGGCCAACACTGGCCAGGCGACAAGACGAATACTCGGCCGAGACGCTGTTAATGGCGGTTAGGCGGCTGTAAATGGAAGTAAATTCGGCAACAACGGGTCACAATCCCGCAAAATGAACGCTTGCCGGCGGCGCCTGCGTCACGGCCCCTCCCGCACCACGGCGTGCTTTGAGCACGCCGGCCACCCGACCCGCAGCAGCAGCCTTAAATCACTACCATCCACGCCACATCAGCATGAACCATCGCCCTCAAGCAAGCCACTCGCAAGACAGGCTGGTGAACAGCCAGGATGGCCGCCTGTTTACGCGCACTTGGTCACCCGCTGTGCCGCGCTCCACGGTGCCTATGGTCCTCCTCCACGATTCCCTGGGCAGCGTCGAACTGTGGCGCGGCTTCCCGGCCGGACTCTGCGCCAGCACCGGCCGCCAGGTCATCGCCTATGACCGCCTTGGCTTTGGCCAATCAGACCCATACCCCGGGAAACTGCCGCTGGATTTCGTCGCCAGGGAAGCCGTCAGCGGATTTGCCGCAATCCGCCAGCAACTGGGCATTGATCGATTTGCCCTGTTTGGCCACAGCGTGGGCGGCGGCATGGCGGTCCATGTTGCCGCGACCTTTGCCAAGGCGTGCATCGCACTGATCACCGAATCAGCGCAAGCTTTTGTCGAGCAGAAAACACTGCAGGGTATTGCCGAGGCCAGGGCAACGTTCAAGGATCCGGGACAGTTTGCCCGCCTCAGGAAGTACCACGATGCCAAGGCCGGGTGGGTGCTCGATGCCTGGATTAACACCTGGCTCAATCCGGATTTTGCAGCCTGGTCGCTGGCATCCGTGCTGCCACAAGTCACATGTCCGACCCTTGCGATCCACGGGAATGAGGACGAGTATGGTTCGTCGCGCCATCCCGAACTGATCGCTCAGCTCTCCGGCGGCAGTACAAGGCTTGAGGTCTTGCCGGCTACCCGACATGTGCCGCACCGGGAAACAGAAGCCGCAATCCTCAAGCTGGTGGCCGACTTCCTGGCCCCCCTTGATTGAAAGCCGAAGTTAGCCGGCCGGGGCGGCCGGTTTGCCGCGCCCCCGGATCAATCAGTCGATTGGGCGCCCAGATGCAGTCAAGCCGGACAGGCCACCGGCGCCTCTCCAGGGCGGTGTCAGCTTCAAGGCCGCAAAAAAGGCGGCTGATTCAGCCGCCTTGCATTTACCGCACCTGGTTTTCTGCCGTTCAGACCTTGCTGTAAACCTCGGCACCGGCCTTGACGAACTCGACGGCCTTGGTTTCCATGCCTTTCGCCAGCGCCTCGGCCTCGTCGAGGCCCTGCTGCGCCGCGAATTCGCGGACGTCCTGGGTGATCTTCATCGAGCAGAAGTGCGGGCCGCACATCGAGCAGAAGTGGGCGACCTTGGCCGATTCCTTGGGCAGCGTTTCGTCGTGGAATTCACGCGCCTTGTCCGGGTCGAGACCGAGGTTGAACTGGTCGTCCCAGCGGAACTCGAAGCGCGCCTTGGACAGCGCGTTGTCGCGGATCTGCGCGCCGGGGTGGCCCTTGGCGAGGTCGGCGGCGTGGGCGGCGAGCTTGTAGGTGATGATGCCTTCCTTGACGTCGTCCTTGTCGGGCAGGCCGAGGTGTTCCTTGGGCGTCACGTAGCAGAGCATGGCCGTGCCGTACCAGCCGATCATCGCGGCGCCGATGCCGCTGGTGATGTGGTCGTAGCCCGGGGCGATGTCGGTGGTCAAGGGGCCGAGGGTGTAGAACGGGGCTTCCTTGCAGTATTCGAGCTGCAGGTCCATGTTCTCCTTGATCAGGTGCATCGGCACGTGGCCCGGGCCTTCGATGATGGTCTGCACGTCATGCTTCCAGGCGATTTCGGTCAGTTCGCCGAGGGTCTTCAGTTCGCCGAGTTGGGCTTCGTCGTTGGCGTCGTAGATCGATCCCGGGCGCAGGCCGTCGCCGAGCGAGAAAGCGACGTCGTAGGCCTTCATGATTTCGCAGATGTCCTCGAAATGGGTGTAGAGGAAGCTTTCCTTGTGATGCGCCAGGCACCACTTGGCCATGATCGAGCCGCCGCGGCTGACGATGCCGGTCATCCGGTTGGCAGTCATCGGCACGTAGCGCAGCAGCACGCCGGCGTGGATGGTGAAGTAGTCGACGCCCTGCTCGGCCTGTTCGATCAGCGTGTCGCGGAAGATTTCCCAGGTCAGGTCCTCGGCCTTGCCGTTGACCTTCTCCAGCGCCTGGTAGATCGGCACCGTGCCGATCGGCACCGGGCTGTTGCGGATGATCCACTCGCGGGTTTCGTGGATGTTCTTGCCGGTGGACAGGTCCATCACCGTGTCGCCGCCCCAGCGGATCGACCAGGTCATTTTCTCGACTTCTTCCTGGATGCTGGAGCCGAGCGCCGAGTTGCCGATATTGGCGTTGATCTTGGTCAGGAAGTTGCGGCCGATGATCATCGGCTCGGATTCCGGGTGGTTGATGTTGTTGGGGATGATGGCGCGACCGCGGGCGATTTCGCTGCGCACGAATTCCGGGGTGATTTCTTCGGGAATGCTGGCGCCGAAGTTCTGGCCCGGGTGCTGGCGACCGAGCAGGTCGGCCATTTTTTGCCCCATTTTGCCGGTCGACCGCAGCGATTCGATATAGGCGCGGCGGTTGTTGTTCTCGCGGATGGCAACGTATTCCATCTCCGGCGTGATGATGCCCTGGCGGGCGTAGTGCATTTGCGAGACATTGGCGCCGGCCTTGGCGCGCAGGGGTTTGCGGTGCAGGCCGGGGAAGCGCAGTTCGTCGAGCGCCTTGTCGGCGGCGCGGGCGCGGCCGAATTCGGAACTCAGGTCGGGCAGTTCCTCGACGTCGCCACGTTCGGCAATCCACTGGGCACGCAAGGCAGGCAGGCCGGAGCGGATGTCGATCTTGGCGGCCGGGTCGGAATAGGGGCCGGAGCAGTCGTAAACGTAGATCGGCGGATTCTTCTCGCCACCGAAGGCGGTCGGCGTGTCGTCCTGCGAGATTTCGCGCATCGGCACCTGGATGTCCGGGCGGGAGCCTTCGATATAGATCTTGCGGGAATTGGGCAGCGGCTGGACTGCAGCCTCGTCGACGTGGGCGTTGGCGGCGAGGAATTGTTCTTTGACGTTCATTGTGGCTCCGTGCGGGAATACATCGGGGTAAGACGGGCAAGGAGCGATCTGGTTCCAACGGCAGAGTTCGTTTCCCTACGACGGCATGACCCGGTCAGGTTCGAAGGGTGTTTCTCAGCCCGCCTGATGGCGGGCACCCCTAACGAGTGGATCGCAAGTTACTGGAAATACAGGCAAAATGCAAGGAATGGAAAGCGCGCTCAAGATTTCCAGAAATTGGCCGAAATATCATGGACAAGCCGCGGAATTCTAAAGAACAAGGGATACAAGATGCGCCACCTGATCATCGCCAGCCTGCTGGCTGCCCTACCCTGGGCCGCCTCGGCCGCCCCGACATGGCAGACCATTTCGTCCGAACCGGGCAAGCGCATCGAGATCGATCGGACCAGCCTCAAGCGCGAAGGCGATACCGTTCAGGCCCAGGGCCGTATCGTCCTCGACAAGGAACTGACTGACCTCAAGTCCGGCACCCCTTACCGGGTCATCGAGGCAATCACCCGTTACGACTGCGCGACCCGCAACGCCAACACCATTAAGCGGATTTTCAAGAAGAACGAAACCGACGTTATCCGCGAGGAAGAGATCAAGGGAGCCGACCTGCCGGTGCGCACCGGCACGCTCGACGACAAGGTATTGCGTGAAGTCTGCCGTCCGCCGAAGGATAACCAGGCCGAGATCGCCCAGAAAGCCAACGAAGCCGCCGGCAAGCTGAAGGCCGCCAACGAGGCGCTGCTCAAGAAGACGTTGGCCAGGACCGACAAACCCGCCGCCATCAAGACCAGCGACACCCCGGACAAGGAAGCAGAACACACCGCGATTCCCTCGATCAGGCCCAACCTGAAAGCGGCCATGGAAGGCGGCAAGGAACCCGCCCCGGCTCCGCTGCCCGCCAAGGAAGTAACGCCGCCAGCCCGACATTCAACCTATGTCCTGCGGACCGCCCCCACACCCAAACCGAGGAAGACAACCGCCGCCGAAGGCTACATGCTGGAACTCGCCCATGCCGAAGCGGCGCTTCAACACGCCGATATTCACTGGGACTACGATGGCGCCGGCGCCCCGGAAAATTGGGCCAAGCTCGATCCGAAGAACAAGACCTGTGCCATCGGCGAACGCCAGTCGCCGATCGACATCCGCGATGGCATCAAGGTCGACCTGGAGCCGATCGCCTTCGCCTATCGCCCCTCGACCTTCCGTATCGTCGACAACGGCCACACGGTTCAGGTTGAAATCGGCGAAGGTTCGATCACGCTGACAGGCAAGACCTATGAACTGGTCCAGTTTCATTTCCACCGCCCGTCCGAAGAAAAGATCAACGGCCAACGCTTCGACATGGTCGTCCATCTGGTACACAAGTCGGACGATGGACAACTGGCGGTCGTCGCCGTGCTGCTCGAACGCGGCAACGAGAATCCTTTCATCCAGACCTTGTGGAACAACATGCCACTGGAAAAGAACATGCCGGTGTCCCCGCCTACCACGCTGATCGACCTCAACACCCTGCTGCCGGCAACGCGCAACTACTATACCTACATGGGGTCACTGACCACCCCACCCTGCTCGGAAGGCGTGCTGTGGCTGGTCATGAAGCAACCGGCGCAGATCTCACAGGACCAGATCAATATCTTCAGCCGGCTTTACAAGAACAACGCCCGGCCGATCCAGCCCCTCAGCGGCCGTTTGATCAAGGAAGGTCGTTGACCTGAAACAGGACGGGGTGGTAACTTAATGACCGATGAGTCATTAAGTTACCCATGCCTGCCACCCCCGCACTTCGCAAACGCCGCAAGGAAGCCCGTCCCTCGGAACTGCTTGTCGCTGCGCTCGATCTGTTCGTTGAAAAGGGCTTCGCCGCCACTCGCCTCGAAGATGTCGCGGCCCGCGCCGGTGTTTCAAAAGGCACCCTGTACCTCTATTACGAGAACAAGGATGCGCTGTTCAAGGCAGTGATTCAGGAAGGCATCATTCCGATCATCGCTGAAAACGAAGCGATTGCTGCCCGCCACACGGGTTGCAGCTTCGATCTGCTGGCAAAGCTGCTCGACAACTGGTGGACGAAAATCGGCCAGACCGCCTTTGCCGGCATTCCCAAGCTGATCGTTGCCGAGGCCCGGAACTTCCCGGAACTGGCGCGCTTTTATTACGAAAACGTCATCAGCCGCGGCCGGGCGCTGGTCGGTTCGGCCCTCAAGCGCGGCATGGACAGCGGCGAATTCCGGCCCATGGAAGTCGAAACGACGATCGACGTCATCATCGCGCCCATCCTGATGCTGCTGATCTGGCGCCATTCGATGAACTGCTGCGAAGGCAGCGAAAGCAATCCCGAGACGTATCTGCAGATACACATGGACCTGCTGCGGCACGGTTTGCACAGGCTGGAAAAAGAGACTCAGGTATAATTTTGTTTTGTCGGAATCAATATATTAGCTTGTGCTAATATTATGCCTGCGGAGACCCAAATGAACATCGAGCAAGCGCGCTTCAACATGATCGAACAACAGATCCGGCCCTGGGAGGTTCTGGATCCGCAGGTGCTTGACCTGCTCTTTGTCGTCAAGCGCGAAGATTTCACCCCTCCGGCCTATCGCAACCTCGCCTTCGCCGACATGGAAATCCCGCTCGGCAGCGGCCAGGTCATGCTGGCCCCCAAAATCGAGGCCAAGCTGCTGCAGGAACTGACCCTCAAGAAAACCGACAAGGTTCTCGAAATCGGCACCGGCAGCGGCTACATGGCCGCCCTGCTGGCCGCCCGCGCCGAACACGTGGTAACCGTCGAAAGCCGCCCGGAACTGGCCGCCATGGCCAAGGCGAATCTTGAACGCGACGGGTTCACCAACGTGAGCGTCGAAGTCGGCAATGGCGCTGAGGGCTGGGCGCAACGCGGTCCTTACGATGCCATCGTTGTTTCCGGTTCCCTGCCCAGCGTTCCCGCTGCCCTGCTCAAGCAACTGCGGGTCGGCGGCCGCCTGGCCGTAGTCGTTGGCGAAGCACCGGTCATGGAAGCACAACTGATAACCTGCGCGGCCGATGGCGTTTACAACACCGTCAACCTGTTCGAAACCGTCATCCCGGCGCTTGACAGCGTCGAGACCAAGGCCAGCTTCACCTTCTGATGAAACAGGTTCGCGCCCAACAACTGGCCGAATGGCTGGCCGACAAAACCCGGCCAGCCCCCGTTCTGCTCGACGTGCGCGAACCCTGGGAAATCGAACTTTGCCAACTGGCCGGTTCGCAGCACATTCCCATGCACCTGGTGCCAATGCGCTGCGATGAAATCGACCCCGACCAGGATGTCGTGGTGATCTGCCACCATGGCGGACGGAGCATGCAGGTTGCCATGTTTCTGGAGCGCAGGGGTTTTGCCTCCGTTTACAACCTGACGGGCGGCGTCGAGGCCTGGGCCGGCGAGGTCGACCCGAGCATGCGCCGTTATTGAGGATGGCATGAAAAAACTCGCCTGGCTGATCGTTTCGCCCCTGCTGGCTTCCCCGCTCTTTGCCGCCGACCTGATGCAGGTCTACCGCGAGGCACAGGACAATGACCCGACCTTCGCCGCCGCCCGGGCGACGCTGGACGCCGGACGGGAAAAAACACCGCAGGCGCGGGCCGGCCTCTTGCCCAGCCTGACGCTCTCGGGCAACACGGTGTGGAATGAGAATGAGATTTCCAGCCACAACGGTCCAACGCTATTCAAGCCCAACTTCAATTCCAACGGCTACCAGCTGACGCTGTCGCAGCCGTTGTTCCGCTGGCAGAACTGGGTTTCCTACGACCAGTCGAAAATGCAGGTCGCCCAGGCCGAGGCCAACTTCGTGCAGGCCCGGCAGGACTTGATCCTGCGCGTTTCGCAAGCCTATTTCGATGTCATCTACGCCGTTGAGAACCTGACTGCCGTGCGTGCCAACAAGGCCGCCATCGCCCAGCAGCTGGAATCGGCCAAGAAGAATTTCGAAGTCGGCACGGCGACCATCACTGACTCCCACGAAGCGCAGGCCCGCTACGATCTGGCCGTCGCCCAGGAAATCGCTGCTGAAAGCGACCTCGAGGTCAAGCAGCACGCACTGGCGTCCATCATCGGCAAGCCGGCCGGGCCACTCGCCACGACGCGCAAGAATGCCGAGCTGACGACACCTCAGCCCAGCGACATGAACGCGTGGGTCACCGCTGCCGAGAAGGACAGCATCACCGTCCAGATCCAGCAGGCGGCAGCCGATATCGCCACCCGCGAAGTCGACAAGCAGCGGGCCGGCCACTATCCGACGGTCGATCTGGTCGCCAATCAGGGCTATGCGAAGTCCTTTACCTCAACGGGCATGGGCGTCGTTGACACGGACTACCGGAATATCGGCGTCCAGCTCAACATCCCGCTGTTTCAGGGTGGCCTGACCGTCTCCCGGCAGCGCGAAGCGGCCGCCAACCGCAACGCCGCGCAGGCCGGGCTCGACGCCGCCCGTCGCGGCGCCGCACTGGCGGCCCGCCAGTACTACCTGGGCGTCGTCAACGGCCTGGCCCAGGTCAAGGCGCTGAAGGCGGCGCTGGTGTCGTCGCAATCGGCGCTCGAATCGAACAAGCTGGGCTACGAGGTCGGGGTGCGCATCAACATCGACGTGCTGAATGCCGAAAACCAGGTCTATGTCACCCGCCGCGACCTGGCCAAGGCAACGCTCGATACGCTGATGGCGCAACTACGCCTGAAGGCCGCCACCGGCGCGCTGGGCGAGGAAGACGTCGGCCAGATCAACGCCCTGCTCGACCCGTCCGCCGCTCAATAAGGGCCAGCATCCGACCGGCCGCCCCCTGATGGGCATGAGCAAATTCGCAGGCGGCTAGCCGCATCGCCGCCAGTTCGGTTTTTGCCCCGAACAGACGGTTGACCGTAGCGCCCAGCATTTCCGGACTAGCGACCCGCTGTGCCGCCCCGGCCGCAATGGCATCGCCAGTCGCCTGCATGAAATTGAAGGTGTGCGGCCCAACCAGCACCGGACAGCCGCAGGCCGCCGCTTCGATCAGATTCTGCCCGCCCAGCGGCAACAGGCTGCCGCCGACGAAAGCGAGATCGGCCAATGCATAATAGGCCGCCATCTCGCCCATGCTGTCACCGAGCCAGACCTGCGTGTCGGCGGCCGGCATGCCGGTACTGCGCCTGACCACACGCAGCCCTTGCTGCAGCAGCAGATTCGCCACCTCTTCGAAGCGTTGCGGATGGCGCGGCACCAGGACCAGCAGCGCCTCCTTGTCGACGACCAGGCGCCAGGCGGCGAGAATCAGCGCCTCCTCACCTTCGCGCGTGCTGGCGGCCAGCCAGACGGGACGACCGCCCAACGCGTGTCGCCATCCCTGACCGAGGGCGATCTTGTCGGCAGGCGGCGCAACATCGAACTTGAGGTTGCCGCAGACTTCGGCGTTCCTGGCCCCCAGACCGGCGAGACGCTCGGCATCGGCTGCCGTCTGGGCGGCTACCCCGCTCAACGAGGCAAAAGCCGGACCGACCAATGCACGAACTCGACCGTAACCGCGCGCCGAGCGGGCGGATAGACGGGCGTTGGCCAAGACCACGGGAACGCGCTTCCGGCTCGCACCCGCCAGCAGATTGGGCCAGATTTCGGTTTCCATCAGGACACCGAAGACTGGCGAAAAATGACGGAAAAAGCGGTCCACCGCGCCGGGATAATCGTAGGGCAGGTAAGCCTGGACCACTTGGTCGCCGTAAACCTGCTGCCCGGCCTCACGGCCGGTGGGCGTCATCCCGGTAAGCAGGATGCGATACCCGGGCCAGCGCGTCTGCAACCCTTCGATCAGGGGCTGGGCAGCCCGCGTCTCGCCGACCGAGACGGCATGCACCCAGATCAGCTTTCCCGGGGCGGGCTGGCGATAGAAACCATAGCGCTCGCCGAGATTCTGCAGATATTCGGGCTGCTTGCGCCCCCGCCAGAGCAGGCGCATCCAGATCAGCGGCGTGATCAGGTAGAGTAGCAGCGAATAGGCCAGGCGCGCCATCAAGCGGCCACCGGCAGGCAACGAAGATCCGCGCCGAGCGAGGAAGTTTTCACGATCAAAATGCGCATCGGCGGATAAAATCACCACTTTCGAAGCTGCCATTATAAATGCCCGCCACCTCCCGGCCGCTTTCCGTTGCCAGCCACCAGCCTCCCTTAAAAATATGCCGGGATACTGGCGTCACCGCCTACGGATGCTGCCCTGCGGTAAAATCGGCTAATTCTTTCTGCAAGGTAAGCCCGTGAAAATTCTCGTGACCGGCGCCGCCGGATTTATCGGCATGACCACCTCGCTGCGCCTGCTAGCACGCGGTGACGAGGTCGTCGGCCTCGATAACCTGAACGATTACTACGAGGTCTCGCTGAAGGAAAGCCGCCTGCGGCGCCTGACTTCGCTGCCCGGCTTCCGCTTCGTCAAGCTCGACGTCGCCGACCGGGCCGGCATGGAAACACTGTTCGCCGCCGAGAAGTTCGACAAGGTCATCCATCTGGCCGCCCAGGCCGGTGTCCGCTATTCGATCCAGAATCCGCACGCCTACGTGGACAGCAACCTGGTCGGCTTCATCAACATTCTCGAAGGCTGCCGCCACCACCGGGTACAGCACCTGGTTTATGCCTCCAGTTCCAGTGTCTACGGCGGCAACACCAGGATGCCCTTCTCCGAGCATCACAGCGTCGACCATCCGGTCAGCCTCTACGCGGCGACCAAGAAGGCCAACGAACTGATGGCCCATACCTACAGCCATCTCTACGACGTGCCGACCACCGGCCTGCGCTTCTTCACCGTCTATGGCCCGTGGGGCCGGCCGGACATGGCGCTCTTCCTGTTCACCAAGGCCATTCTCGAAGGCCGGCCGATCGACGTTTTCAACCACGGCAACATGCAGCGCGATTTCACCTATATCGACGACATCGTCGAAGGCGTCATCCGCGTGCTCGACAAGAATGCCGCGGTCAACCCGGCTTACGACCCGGTTTACGCCGACCCGGCGACCAGCAACACGCCTTACCGGGTGTTCAATATCGGCAACAACAACCCGGTGCAGTTGCTCGATTTCATCGGCGCCATCGAAACCGCGCTGGGCATGCCGGCCGAGAAGCGCCTGCTGCCGATGCAGGATGGCGACGTCCCGGCCACCTACGCCAACACCGACCTGCTCAACGACTGGGTCGGCTTCGTGCCCGCCACCACCGTCCAGGAAGGCGTCAATCGCTTCATCGCCTGGTATCGCGATTACTACAAGGTTTAAGGATTCCTCATGTGCGGCATCGTCGCGGCAGCAGCCGGCAGCAATATTGTTCCTGTCCTCGTCGAGGGCCTGAAGAAGCTCGAATATCGCGGCTATGACTCGGCCGGGCTGGCCGTCATCGGTGCCGAAGGCATCGAGCGTGTCCGTTCGGTCGGCCGCGTCGCCGAACTGGAAGCCGCCTCGGCCCAGACCAGCGCGACCACCGGCATCGCCCACACCCGCTGGGCGACACACGGCGTGCCCTGCGAACGCAACGCCCACCCACACGTCTCCGGCTCGATCGCCGTCGTCCATAACGGCATCATCGAAAACTACGAATTTCTGCGCCACGAACTCACGGCCCAAGGCTACGTCTTCACCTCGGATACCGACACCGAGAGCATCGCCCACCTGATCCAGGCCACGCTGCGTTGCGAACCGGATCTCCTGAAGGCGGTCCGGATGGCCTGCCAGCGCCTGGTCGGCGCCTACGCCATCGCCGTCATCGACTACCGGCAGCCCGGCAAAGTCGTCGTCGCCCGCGAAGGTTCGCCCTTGCTGCTCGGCGTGTCCGATACCGGCAACTACGCCGCTTCCGATGCCTCGGCCCTGCTCCAGGTCACCCGCAACATGGTCTACCTGGAAAATGGCGATATTGCCGAGTTGACCGCCGGCTCGGTCAAAATTACCCGTCTCGACGGTACGCCGGCCGAGCGCCCGGTACACGTCTCGCAACTGTCGGCCGCCGCCGTCGAACTCGGCAACTACCGGCACTACATGCAGAAGGAAATCTTCGAGCAGCCGGAAGCCCTGGCCAACACGCTGGAAATCGTCGGCGGCAGCAAGACCATTCAACCTGGCATTTTCGGCGCTGAAGCCGGCGCTTTGCTGGCCGATGTCGACTCGATCCTCATCCTGGCCTGCGGCACCAGCAGCCACTCCGGATATACCGCCCGCTACTGGCTGGAACGCATCGCCGGCGTCCCGTGCAATGTCGAAATCGCCAGCGAATACCGCTACCGGACCTCGGTGCCCAACCCGCGGCAGTTGATCGTCGCCATTTCCCAGTCTGGCGAAACCGCCGATACGCTGGCCGCCCTGCGCCACGCCAAGGAACTCGGCCAGACCAAGACGCTGGCCATCTGCAACGTGCCGGAATCGGCCATCGTCCGCGAATGTGCGCTGCGCTTCATCACCCGCGCCGGCCCGGAAATCGGCGTCGCCTCGACCAAGGCCTTCACCACGCAACTGGCTGCATTATTCCTGCTCACGCTGGTCATGGCCAAGGTCAAGGGCCGCCTGAGCCAGGAACAGGAATCGACCTTCATCGACCAGCTGCGCCATCTGCCGGTCGCCGTGCACAAGGTGCTCGAACTGGAGCCCGAAATCGAGGCCTGGGCCAAGCGCTTCGCCGACAAACAGCACGCGCTCTTCCTCGGCCGCGGCCGACACTATCCAATCGCCCTCGAAGGTGCGCTGAAGCTCAAGGAAATCTCCTACATCCACGCCGAGGCCTACCCGGCCGGCGAACTGAAGCACGGCCCGCTGGCCCTGGTCGATGCCAACATGCCGGTCATTTCGGTGGCCCCCAACGACCAGTTGCTCGACAAGCTGAAGTCGAACCTCAGGGAAGTCCAGGCCCGCGGCGGCGAACTCTACGTCTTCGCCGATGCCGACTCGGAAATCCCCGAATCGGAAGGCGTGCACATCCTGCGCCTGCCGGAGCACTACGGCGAACTGTCACCGATCCTGCACGTCATTCCGCTCCAGTTGCTCTCCTACCACGCGGCTCTGGTCAAGGGTACCGACGTGGACAAACCGCGCAACCTCGCCAAGTCGGTCACCGTCGAATAAGGCCAATCTACCGCACATGCTGATTTTGGCCATTTCTCCCGGTTGACCGTAGCGATGGCCACTTACGCCATCGGCGATATCCAGGGCTGCTACGACTCGCTGCAGCGGCTGCTGACACATTGCGCCTTCGATCCGGTCAACGACCGCCTCTGGCTGGTCGGCGACCTGGTCAATCGCGGCCCGCATTCGCTGGCCACGCTGCGCCTGATCAAATCGCTCGGGCCGGCTGCCCTGACCGTGCTCGGCAACCACGACCTCTATCTGCTGATGGTCGCCGAAGGCGGTGCCAAGTTTCGCGGCAAGGACGATACGCTGCAGGAAATTTTCGACGCCCCGGACTGCGCCGAGTTGCTCGACTGGCTGCGTCATCAGCCGCTCTGCCACACCGAGGGTGACTATTGCCTGGTCCACGCCGGCCTGTTGCCGCAATGGACCACCACCCGTGCCCGAGAACTCGCACGCGAGGTGGAAGCGGCGCTGCAAGGACCGAATTTCCACCAATTCATCCTCAACCTGTGGGGTAGCGAACCGGCCGGCTGGTCCGACGATCTGACCGGCTGGCCTCGTTTGCGCGTCATTGTCAACGCGATGACCCGGATGCGTTTCTGCACGCTGGACGGCACCATGGAGTTCAAGGTCAAGGGCAAGCTGGCCAACGCCCCGGCCGGGCACATCCCATGGTTCGATCTCCCGAACCGACAAAGCGCCGATGCCGTGCTGGTCACTGGCCACTGGTCGGCACTCGGCCTGAAAGTCACGCCGAACCTGCTGGCACTCGACTCCGGTTGTCTGTGGGGCGGACATCTGACGGCTGTCCGACTGGAAGACCGCCAGGTATTTCAGGTGGATTGCTCACCAATGGAAGCCCTGCCGCTAAAGCAATAGCCTCGCGCGCTTCGGCGGCAACCTGCTTGCGGCCTTCGCCGTGCAGGCCGCGCACGGGGGTGGTCACCAGCCGAGCAATCAGGCGCTTGCGGCCAAGGATGGCCCGCGTGCATTGGCCCAGCGAAATATCGCCGTCGTAGCGCGGCGCCAGGCTACGCTGGCCATCGAGTTCCCAGTAGGAAATGGCCACCGGCAGCACCGGCCGGCCGGCAGCCAGTGCCGGCTGGATCAGCGCTGCATGAAAATGCAGCAGGCTGCGCCCGTCGCTGGTCGTCCCTTCGGGGAATACTGCGACGTGCTTGCCCTGGGCCAGCACGTCGGCAACCTGCTCGTTGATGATTTTCGCGTGCCCGCGGCTGCCGCGGCGCAGGAAGATCGTGTCGTTCTTCGCCGCCAGCCAGCCGATCAGCGGCCAGTGCCTGACCTCTTCTTTCGAAACGAAGGCCGCCGGCAGGGCCGCGTTGATGACGTAGATATCGATCCACGAAATATGGTTGGCGACGAGCAGGGCGCCGGGCACCGCATGGGTCAGGTCGGCCTCGATCTCAACCCCCAGCGCATCGAGCAAAGCAGCCGACCAGCTGGCTTTCAGGGCCAGACGCTGGCGCTCGCCGCACAGCGGGAAAAGGCACAGCGAAAAGAGCGCCCCGCTGAGGACCAGCAGGGCGATGCGGAACATCCTGAAGGCGCGGATCGCAAAATTGGTTTGGTTCAGTCTGCTTGTCCCAGGTAGTGCTTGGCATAACGGCCGGCAACCTTGGCCATCGGCATCAGGATCGGCAGGTCGGCGGTATTGAAATCGGGATCCCAGGCCGGTTCACCGCAGATCCAGGCCCCGGCGCGCAGGTAACCCTTGATCAGCGGCGGCACTTCGGCCGGACGATCCTGCTGCAGGGCAGCCAGCGGCAGCGGACAACGCGGGAAAACGCGGTATTCCTGTGGCCCGAGGTGATCGGCAGCCAAGCGATTATACAAGCTGGCCGCGGCATGGCCGCCATCGGCCATGCTGATCGAGGCACAGCCCATCAGGTAGTCGTAGCGGTTGTCGACCATGAACTGGGCCAGGCCGGACCAGAGCAGGGTGATCGTCCCCCCGGTGCGGTAATCCGGATGAACGCAGGAGCGGCCAATCTCGACCAGCCGCGAGCGGAGATGCTGCAGGCGGGTCAAGTCGAACTCGTTTTCCGAGTAGTAGCCGACCTGACGCGCATTGTCCGGCGTCAGGATGCGATAGGTACCGACGATCTCGCTGGTTTGCGTATCGCGCACGACAAGGTGCTGGCAATACGGATCGTAAATATCATGATCGACGCCCGGCGTCCGGCTCGGCAGATTAGCCCCCATTTCGCCGGCAAAAACGCGGTGACGCAGGCGCTGGGCATCGAGAATGTCGCTCTGGCTGCGGGCAAAACCGACCGCCAGACTCTTTTTTTCCGGGCGGCTGCGAGCGGCAGCCTTATGGATATTTTCCATCTTGTTCTCCTTGTCTTCGTGGAGAACAAGTCTGGATGAGGCTTGTTACAGGCGCTTTGCCCGGAAATGACGCTGATATTTCAGAGCTCGTTCCTTACCAGGGGCGTGTGCCGAAAGCCTTGCGATAGCGTTTGGCGATTTCCTCGCGGCTTGGCTGGTGGTTCTGGCCACCGCGGTGGGCGATCTTGATCGCCCCCATGACTGCGGCCAGGCGACCCGTGGTCAGCCAGTCATAACCGTTGGCGATACCGTAGAGCAGACCGGAACGATAGGCGTCGCCACAGCCTGTGGGGTCGAGGATTTCGTCGGCGGCAACGCACGGAATGGCGTGGCGCTGGCCGGCGGTGTAAATCTCCGAGCCTTCGCCGCCGCGCGTCACGATCAGCGCCTGCAGATCGGCGGCGAGTTGCTCCAGGCTGCGCCCGGTGCGGTCGCACAACAGCTTGGCCTCGTAGTCGTTGAAGCAGGCATAGTCAGCCAATTGAATGAAATCGAGCAGTTCATCGCCATTGAACATCGGCAGCCCCTGGCCCGGATCGAAAATGAACGGCACGCCGGCTTCGGCAAAGTCGCGGGCGTGCTGCATCATTCCTTCACGGCCATCCGGGGCGACGATGCCTAGCTTGGCATTGGCACGGTCGACCTTGTTCAGATGCGAAAAACTCATTGCCCCCGGGTGGAAGGCAGTGATCTGGTTGTCGTCGAGGTCGGTCGTAATGAAGGCCTGTGCCGTGAAACTGCCGCTAACCTGGCGAACATGGGTACGCGGCAGGCCGAGCTGATCGAGGCGGTCCAGATACGGTGCCGCATCGTCGCCGACGGTGGCCATGATCAGCGGTTGGCCGCCCAGCAACATCAAGTTGTAGGCGATGTTGCCGGCGCAGCCGCCGAACTCGCGGCGCATTTCCGGTACCAGGAAAGCGACGTTCAGAATATGAATCTGCTCGGGCAGGATGTGGTTCTTGAAGCGGTCCGGGAAGACCATGATGTTGTCGAAGGCCAGGGAACCACAGATCAGTGTCGTCATGGGAATCAGGGGTAGAAGAGGTAAAGGCGGTAGCCGGAAGCGCCGATTTCCTTGGCCTCGATCCACAGCTTGACGGCGACCTCGGCGTTGGCCGGGAAGACATCCGCAGTCGCGCCCGAGGGCAGGTATTCGACGGCCGACATGACCCGCCGGGAGACGACAGTATCGTTGGTGTCGGTCAGGCTCAACTCGAGGGCCGGCCAGGCTTGGGCGTAGGTGGCGCGATTTTTCAGGGTCGCCTGGAGGACGAACAGGCCGCGGGCGTTGTCGGACTGCAGGTCGGAAGACTCGATGGAAACCAGGGCCGGATTGTGCGGCAAAGGAATATCGGCCCCGACAAGCTGGTAGAGCGCGGCGGACGACGGTATCCGCAAAGCGATGTCGGCCCGGAAGTAATAAAACAACTGGCCAAGCAGCACGACGAGCAAAAGGAGGGAAACCAGCACGAAGGGCCAGACCGCCCGCCGAGGCGGTTCGCCGCCAAAGCCGCCCAGGCCCTCGCCGGCCAGCGTGCCGGCAGCCCAACGGTTGTAGGCGGCAGTTTCGGTCAGGTCGCGGGCAGCAACCAGACCGGCCTCCCGGGCAGCCAGCGTCGATTCTTCGGGAGACTCGAAAGACACTGCATGCAGGCTTTCATCAGCCGCAGGCAACCCGGGATCGATGAGGGAAAGCGGCAGCGCGAGCATTGACGCGGGTTCGGGTTCGGGTTCGGGTTCGGGTTCGGGTTCGGGTTCGGGTTCGGGTTCGGGTGCGGGTGCGGGTTCGGGTGCGGGTGCGGGTGCGGGTGCGGCCGTCGGCTCGGCGCCAAGCGCCGGAGAAAGCGGCGCCCCGGCAATTTCACTCTCGGGAAGCCAATCGTCAGGTGCCTCGTCCGCTACCGCAGGCAAATTCTCGACCCGCGCCTCGACCTGACGCACGGATTCGACGCTGGTTTCTGTAGCTGGCCGCTCGTTGGCGTTTGCCACTGTCGGCAGCGGCACTTCGACTTGCGGCACCGCCCCATCGACTGCCGGCTGATCGGTATCGGACTGCCAATGATCGAAGGCATTGAAAACGGCCTCGCAATGCCCGCAACGGACCTTGCCGGCTTTGCGCCGCAACTGCTCGGAGGTGACACGAAAAACCGTGCCGCATTCCGGGCAGCGTGTCCGCATCAGGGCTTGACCCCGGCCAGGCATACCCAGTCTTCACGCACATCGGCCACCTGCAGGGGAAGCCACTGGGCGTAGATGGCGACGATCTCGTCAATCTGTTCGCGCAGGATGCCGGACAGGGCCAGTCGGCCGCCCGGGCGGACATGCGCACAGATGGCGGGGGCGAGAACGCGCAGCGGATTGGACAAGATATTGGCCACGACAACATCATACTCGCCGGCCACCGGATCTGCCGAATCGGCAAACAAGGCGGCCACCCCATTGCGTTCGGCATTGTCCCGGGCCGCCACGACGGCCTGGGGATCGATGTCCACCCCGGCGACACGTCCGGCGCCCAAGCGCGCCGCGGCGATCGCCAGGATGCCGGAACCACAACCGTAATCGAGAACCGTGCAGCCCTCGGTGACATTGCGCTCCAGCCACTCCAGGCAAAGCCGGGTGGTCGGGTGCGAGCCGGTGCCGAAGGCCATGCCGGGATCGAGAATCAGGTTGACCGCAGCCGGATCAGGCGATTCGTGCCAGGAAGGCACGATCCACAGCCGTTCGGAAACGCGAATCGGGTCGAACTGCGACTGGGTCAGCTGCACCCAGTTCTGCTCCTCGACCGCAGTAACCGTGTAGGCAGGAATGCCGGACAGGCCGATCGTCGCGACCGCCTGGCCAAGCACCGCGTCGATTGCGGCATCCGGCTCAAGCAGCACGACGACGCGCGAGTGCACCCAGCCTGGAGTCGCCACCGAACCCGGCTCACCGAACTGCGGTTGCTCGTCCGGTGTGCCGGCATCGGCATCCTCGATGCTGGCCGACAGCGCCCCGGCTTCAAGCAGGGCGTCGCAGATCGGCTCGGCGTGCGCCGCGTCGGTCAGGAAACTGACACTTTGCCAGGCCATCGTTAATCGCCTGCCGCACAGATTGCGGAACAAAGTGAAAGCGAAGGATTGGCGCCTCTGGCTGGGCGCGAACCACAGTGATAGCCCAAGCTATCGCGAGGATGAGCAACAACGCCAGCGGCGCAAAGACAAGTTTTCATGTTTCGTAATCTGTGGTGCAGTCGGCTAAAGCTTCACTTCGCCCTTGTCGGCGAGTTTCTGTTCAAGATAGTGAATGCTGGTGCCGCCTTCGATGAAACGGGCATCCTGCATCAGTTCCTGATGTAGCGGGATGTTGGTCTTGATGCCCTGGATGCTCATCTCGGACAGCGCGATACGCATGCGGCGGATGGCCTGCTCGCGGGTATCGCCGTAGGCGATAACCTTGGCGACCATCGAGTCGTAATGCGAGGGCACCGTATAGCCCTGGTAGATGTGTGAATCGACGCGGATTCCCGGACCACCCGGCGGATGATAAAAGGCGATCTTGCCGGGAGAGGGAACGAACGTGAAGGGATCCTCGGCGTTGATGCGGCATTCGATGGCATGACCGCGCAACGCGATGTCTTTCTGCTTGTAGCGCAGCTTTTCGCCGGCCGCGACGCGAATTTGTTCCTGCACGATATCGACGCCGGTGATCATCTCGGTGACCGGGTGTTCGACCTGGACGCGAGTGTTCATTTCAATGAAATAGAACTCGCCGTTCTCGTAGAGAAACTCGAAAGTACCCGCACCGCGATAGCCGATCTTGCGGCAGGCTTCGGCGCAACGTTCGCCGATGCGCCCGATCAGGCGGGCCGGAATATGCGGCGCCGGCGCCTCTTCGATGACCTTCTGGTGGCGACGCTGCATCGAGCAATCGCGCTCGCCGAGGTAAATCGCGCTGCCATGCTGGTCGGCCAGCACCTGGATTTCCACGTGACGCGGGTTTTCCAGGTATTTTTCCATGTAGACCGCAGGATTGCCGAAGAAACTGCCGGCTTCCTGCTTGGTCATCTGCACGGCGTTGACCAGTGCCGCTTCGGTATGCACGACGCGCATGCCGCGCCCACCGCCACCGCCGGCGGCCTTGATGATCACCGGGTAGCCAACGGCCCGGGCGATCTTGACGATCTCCTTGGGGTCTTCCGGCAATTCACCGTCGGAACCCGGCACGCAGGGCACCATCGCCGCCTTCATGGCGTTCTTGGCCGATACCTTGTCACCCATCAGGCGAATGGTCTCCGCCTTGGGGCCGATGAAAACAAAACCGGAAGTTTCGACGCGTTCGGCAAAATCGGCGTTTTCCGAGAGGAAGCCGTAGCCAGGGTGAATCGCCTGGGCATCGGTCACTTCGGCCGCCGAAATGATGGCCGGCACATTCAGATAGCTCAATGTCGACGAGGCGGGGCCGATACAGACCGACTCGTCGGCCAGCTTGACGTATTTGGCCTCGCGGTCCGCCTCGGAATGGACGACCACGGTCTTGATACCCAATTCGCGACAGGCGCGCTGAATGCGCAGGGCGATTTCGCCGCGATTAGCAATCAGGATTTTTTCAAACATGCATCTCTCCCGCGGCAAAATCACCCCGGCAGCCTACGACTGGTGCGCGATTTGGCTTCGCCGCTGCGCCGCCTGACGGCGCCTGGTCGCCACGATTGGCAATAAGGATTTTCTGAGACATGGTGGCGCTCAGCCGATCACGAACAGCGGCTCGCCGAATTCGACGGCATCGCCGTTTTCAAGCAGGATGGCCTTGACCACGCCGGACGCGTCGGCTTCGATTTCGTTGAGCAGCTTCATCGCTTCGATGATGCACAGCGTTTCACCCTGCTTGACGCTCTGGCCGATCTGCACGAAGGCATCGGCGCCGGGCGACGGCGAGC
>CAMLHL010000006.1 GCA_946479855.1 uncultured Pseudomonadota bacterium | reverse complement strand
AGGAACCTGTATGGCTACCGCCGCAAGACGCAAGGCCCCGGCAGTCAAGGAAAGTACCTTCCTGTGGGAGGGTAAGAACAAGGATGGCAAGACGGTACGCGGAGAAATGCGCGTAGCCAGCGAATCCGTCGTTCAAACCACCTTGCGGCGCCAAGGCATTACCAACACAAAGGTCAAAAAAGTTCGCTTCAAGGCGGGCGGGAAAATCACCGAAAAAGACATCGCGCTATTTACCCGGCAACTAGCGACAATGATGAAATCGGGCGTTCCGCTCCTGCAGTCATTTGACATTGTCGGCAGAGGACATGCCAACCCGGCCGTCGGGAAATTGCTGCTCGACATCAAGTCCGATGTCGAAACAGGCAGTTCGCTTTCTCAGGCCTTCCGCAAATTCCCGCTGCAGTTTGACACCCTCTATTGCAATCTGGTTGCCGCCGGTGAGCAAGCCGGCATTCTCGACACCTTGCTGGATCGCCTGGCGACCTACAAGGAAAAAATCCAGGCCATCAAAGGAAAGATCAAATCGGCATTGTTTTACCCGATCGCCGTCATTTTGGTTGCCTTCATTATTACCACAGTGATCATGATCTTCGTGATTCCCGCGTTCAAAGAGGTGTTCAAAGGTTTCGGCGCAGACTTGCCAACCCCAACCTTAGTAGTTATTGCCATGTCGGACTACTTTGTTGCTTATTGGTGGGCGATATTCAGCGTCATTGGTGGAGGACTATATGCCTTCTTCGAAAGCTGGAAGCGATCGGAAAAGATGCAAATGGCGATGGACCGCGCCTTGCTGCGCATGCCGATCTTCGGCGATATCGTTCGTAAATCCGTGATCGCCCGCTGGACGAGAACCCTGGCCACCATGTTCGCAGCGGGCGTGCCACTGGTAGAGTCGCTGGATTCGGTCGGCGGCGCTGCCGGTAACCATGTGTATAAAGTTGGCACCCGGCAAATCCAGAGCGAAGTCTCGACCGGCACCAGCCTGACCACCGCCATGCAAAATGCAAACCTTTTCCCCAACATGGTGACCCAGATGGTAGCCATCGGTGAGGAATCCGGTGCACTGGATTCCATGCTCTCCAAGGTGGCCGACTTTTTCGAACAGGAAGTCGATGATGCCGTCGAGGCCATGTCTAGCCTGATGGAGCCGATGATCATGGTTATTCTAGGCACCTTAATCGGCGGCATGGTGATTGCCATGTACCTGCCCATCTTCAAGTTGGGAGCCATCGTCTGATGCTGCCGGAAACACTGGGCGGCCTGGCTGCCGCAGCCGGCTTGCTCGGGCTCTGCGTCGGCAGCTTCCTCAATGTCGTAATTCATCGCCTGCCCAAGATGATGGAGTTGGAATGGCAGGCACAATGTGCTGAATTGCGTGGTGAACCGGCAGCCCTCGTCACCGAGCCATTATCTTTGGCCCAGCCCCGGTCTCGCTGTCCAGCCTGCGGACACCGGATATCGGCACTCGAAAACATCCCTCTGATCAGCTATTTGCTGATCCTGAAAGGAAGATGTTCGGGATGCGGTGCAAAGATATCGCCACGCTACCCGATTATCGAGGCAATCACCGGCCTGTTCTCAGCCTATGCGGCCTGGCATTTTGGCCCGACCCCCCAGGCGGCTGGCGCCTTGCTGCTGATTTGGTCACTGGTCGCCCTCGCCGCGATCGACCTCGACACCCAACTTCTGCCCGACTCGATTACCCTGCCGCTGCTCTGGTTGGGCCTGCTCTTCAATTTATGGAGCACCTATGCCGACCTCACGGTTGCGGTCACTGGCGCCATGGCGGGTTATCTTGCGCTGTGGAGCGTGTTCTGGCTATTCAAGCTGGCAACAGGCAAAGAAGGCATGGGTTATGGTGACTTCAAGCTACTTGCGGCTCTGGGAGCTTGGCTCGGGTGGCCGATGTTGCCGGCGATCATCCTGCTCTCTTCAGTCGTCGGCGCCGTTGCCGGGATCACGCTGATCGTCGTTGCCCGTCATGGGCGGAACATTCCCATTCCCTTCGGCCCTTATCTGGCAGCGGCAGGTGGTATTGCATTGTTCTGGGGGAAACAGATCACTCACACCTACCTCGGCATGATCGCTTGAAATAACGCCAACCGACCCGATATAGGGTATTCAGACTCTCGGTTATAATTCAAGGTTTTGGAGGATTCCCATGCCGATCTACGAATATCGCTGTGATTCCTGCGGCTTCCAGAAAGAACATCTGCAGAAGATGAATGATCCGCAGCTCACGACCTGCCCCGACTGTGGCAACGAAAGCTATAGCAAGCAACTTTCTGCCGCCGGCTTCCAATTGAAAGGCAGCGGCTGGTACGCCACCGATTTCAAGGGTGGCCGCAAGAAGGCTGAAACTCAGTCCGCCTGCCAAACCGGGGAAGGAAGCTGCTCGCCGTGCGTGGCCAACTGATCAAGCGCTACTTCATTACCGGCCTTCTGATCTGGGTGCCGCTGGTCATTACCGGCTGGGTGCTGTCGCTGATCATCAACACCCTCGATCAATCCCTGCGCCTACTCCCCGAATCGGTACACCCCCAGTCATTGCTCGGCTTCGCAGTGCCGGGGGCCGGTGCAGTGCTGACTTTGCTGATGATTTTCCTTACCGGCATTCTGGCTGCCAATTTTATCGGCCAGAAGTTGGTCGGCTGGTGGGACAAGCTCTTGTCACGCATTCCGGTCGTCAACTCGGTTTACAAGAGCGTCAAACAGGTTTCCGACACTTTATTCGCCCCTAATGGCAATGCCTTCCGCAAGGCCCTACTGGTGCAATATCCCCGCCAGGGAAGCTGGACCATCGCCTTTATGACCGGGCAGCCGGGTGGCGACCTAGTCAATCATCTGAAAGGCGACTATATCAGCGTCTATGTCCCGACCACCCCCAACCCGACCTCAGGTTTTTTTCTGATGATGGCGGCCAAGGATGTTGTCGAACTCGACATGACAGTCGATGAAGCCCTCAAATACATCATCTCGATGGGTGTCGTGGCGCCGCCGCCGCACCCGCGCGTCGTTACCACCATCTAAGCAACTCACGGAAAGTTTCATGCGTACCCATTATTGCGGACAACTCAACGCCGCCCTCGACGGGCAGATCGTCACCCTGTGCGGCTGGGCTCACCGTCGCCGCGACCACGGCGGTGTCATCTTCATCGACTTGCGCGACCGCGAAGGCCTGGCCCAAGTGGTTTGCGACCCCGACCGCGCCGAGACCTTCAAGATTGCCGAATCGGTACGCAACGAATTCTGCCTGAAGATCACCGGCAAAGTGCGCCCCCGCCCGGCCGGCACGACCAACGCCAACCTGGCTTCCGGCGAAATCGAGATTCTCTGCCACGAAATCGAGGTCCTGAACCCGTCGGTCACGCCGCCGTTCCAACTCGACGAGGAAAACCTTTCCGAGAACGTCCGCCTGACCCATCGCGTCATCGACCTGCGCCGGCCGCAGATGCAGAACAACCTGATGCTGCGCTACAAGACGGCCCGCGCCTTCCGCCGCTTCCTCGACGACAACGGGTTCGTCGATATCGAAACACCGATGCTGACCAAGTCGACCCCGGAAGGCGCCCGCGACTACCTCGTGCCGTCACGCGTTCATCCCGGCCAGTTCTTCGCCCTGCCGCAGTCACCGCAGCTGTTCAAGCAACTACTGATGGTCGCCGGCTTCGACCGCTACTACCAGATCGTCAAGTGCTTCCGCGACGAAGACCTGCGCGCCGATCGTCAGCCGGAATTCACCCAGGTCGATATCGAGACTTCGTTCATGAGCGAGGACCAGATCACCGCGCTGATGGAAAAGCTGATCCGTACCGTCTTCAAGGAAGCCATCGACGTTGACCTGCCGGAATTCCCGCGCATGACCTACGCCGAAGCCATGCACCGTTTCGGCTCCGACAAGCCGGATCTGCGCGTTACGCTCGAACTGACCGAAGTCACCGATGCTTTCAAGGACGTCGCTTTCAAGGTCTTCGCCGGCGTGGCCAACAGCGAAGGTGGCCGTATCGCTGCCATGCGCATCCCGGGCGGCGCCACGCTGACCCGCGGCGAAATCGATGCCTATACCCAGTTCGTCGGCATCTACGGCGCCAAGGGACTGGCCTACATCAAGGTCAATGACGTTACCCAGATCAACGAAACTGGCCTCCAATCGCCGATCGTCAAAAACCTCTCCGCAGAATCGCTGAAGGCCGTCATCGAGCGCACCGGCGCCCAATCCGGCGACCTGATCTTTTTCGGCGCCGACAAGACCAAGATCGTCAATGACGCCCTCGGCGCCCTGCGTATCAAGATCGGCCATGAAAAGGGTTTCGTCACCGGCGCCAAGTGGGCACCGCTGTGGGTTATCGACTTTCCGATGTTCGAGTATGACGATGACTCCAAGCGCTGGACCGCCTGTCACCACCCCTTCACCAGCCCCAAGGACGAGCATCTCGACCTGCTGACGACCGATCCCGGCAAATGTCTGGCCAAGGCCTACGACTTGGCACTGAACGGCTGGGAGCTGGGTGGTGGCTCGGTGCGTATCCACCGTGCCGACGTGCAGGAAAAGGTTTTTGCCGCCCTCAACATCGGCCCGGACGAACAACAGGCTAAATTTGGCTTCCTGCTCGACGCGCTGAAGTATGGTGCACCGCCGCACGGCGGCCTGGCCTTCGGCCTCGACCGCATCGTCACAATGATGACCGGTGCCGAGTCGATCCGCGACGTCATCGCCTTCCCCAAAACCCAGCGCGCCCAGTGCTTGCTGACCGACGCCCCGTCGCCGGTTGACGAAAAGCAATTGCGCGAATTGCACGTTCGCCTGCGCCAGAAGGTTGAAACTCAGGTCGAAGTCGACAAGGCCTAATCCCGGCATGCAGATCTGTCTGCGCCTCCTGATCGTCGCCTGGTTGGCGATCGGGAGCGCATTCGGATTCAGCTTCGACCGGAATACTGCGGTCGACCAGGTTCGGGTGGCAAATTTGCCACCCGAAGCCCGGCAGACGCTGGCACAGATCAAGGCCGGCGGCCCCTTCCTCTACGAACGTGACGGCATCGTTTTCGGCAACTTCGAAAGACGCCTGCCGCCGCATCCGCGTGGCTATTACCGGGAATATACGGTGAAGACCCCATGGCGGCGCGATCGCGGCCCACGCCGGATCATTGCCGGAGAGGGCGACGAGTACTACTACACCGACGACCATTACCGGACTTTTCGACGGATTGCCGAATAGGATCTATCGATGAGCGATCACGTGCTGATAAACCCCCAGATCTCCGGCCTCTACCATCTCAATTCATCCCGCTATGCAGCGCTTGAGGCCAGCGCAGCGCGGATCGGCTTCAGCCTGCTGAAAGCGGATATCGCAGCATATTCATCGACGGAGGAAGTCCTGCGTCGATTGGGCGCGATATTTAATTTCCCGACCTGGTACGGCGCCAATTTCGATGCGCTGTTCGACTGCCTGACCGATCCTGACTGGCAACCAGCCAAGGGATACCTCCTGCTGATTACTGGCATAGCCCGTTTGCGCCTGACCAATCCTGAGGATTTTGCGACGCTGATCGAAGTCTTCCAGGCTGTCGCCGATGCATGGCGCGGCCGGAATATACCCTGCTGGATCTTGATCGACACCCCCGCCCGTGGGATACCATTGTTTCCCGAGGCATGATCGAGCCCAAGCAACCGCTATCGGTTCTCGTCGTCATCCACACGCCGAGGCTGGACGTACTGCTCCTTGAACGCGCGGCTCATCCGGGTTACTGGCAATCGGTGACCGGCAGCAGGGAAGGCAACGAACCTCTCCTCGAGACCGCCCGCCGGGAGGTGGGCGAAGAAACCGGAATCAATGTGCCGGTCCATGCCTTCAATGACTGGGCTCTGACCAACACCTTCGAGATTTTCAGCGAATGGCGGCATCGCTACGCTCCGGGGGTCACTCACAACGTCGAACACGTCTTCAGCCTGCAAATTCCGGAGCGGATGAACATCAGCACCGCCCCGGACGAGCATCGCGACTGGCTTTGGCTCCCTTGGAAAGAAGCAGCCGAGCGCTGCTTCTCATGGACCAACCGGGATGCCATATTGATGCTAGCCAACCATATGTCATTTAAGACTTGAAACTCACCGAATGCCTCCTATATTGGGATCAGGAAAGTTTGATCAACAAGGAGGCACTCATGGCAAACATTACCCGACTCGATCCTTTCGACGATTTGTTCCGTGGCTTTTTCGTTCGCCCCGTTGATTTCAATGGCGCACCGGTTCAGCCGCCGTCGATCAAGATGGATGTCAAGGACCAAGGCGAGAGCTATCTGATCCACGCCGAACTCCCAGGTGTCGCAAAGGATGATATCCATGTCATTGTCGATGGCAACCAGGTCTCGATCAGCGCCGAAATAAAGCAGGAAAAGGAAACCAAGGACGGCGAGCGCGTGCTGCGCTCCGAACGCTATTTCGGCAAGGTTTCCCGTTCCTTCCAGCTTGAACAAGATATTGACGACAGCAAGGCCGCCGCCAAATTTAACGATGGCGTACTTGAACTGACGCTCCCCAAGCGCGCGACCAGCCAGACCAAGCGATTGACCATCGCCTGAACTCATCCGTTTCGAACCGCAAGGCCGGACCCCGCTCCGGCCTTTTTCTTTGTACAATCCGCGGCGATTCCACTTGGAGCCTGCCATGAGCCTCGAAAACCTCGCCCCCGGCATCAAGGCCGCCGTTCTGGCCGAAGCCCTGCCTTACATCAAGCGTTTCCACGGCAAGACCATCGTCGTCAAATACGGCGGCAACGCGATGACCGACGAACATCTGAAGAGCTGCTTCGCCCGCGACGTCGTGCTGCTCGAACTGGTCGGCTTCAACATCGTCGTTGTGCATGGTGGCGGCCCGCAGATCGAAAACCTGCTCGCCCGCGTCGGCAAAAAGGGCGAGTTCATCCAGGGCATGCGCGTCACCGATGCTGAAACCATGGAAGTCGTTGAAATGGTTCTCGGCGGCCAGGTCAACAAGGACATCGTTAACCTGATCAATCAGCATGGCGGCAAGGCCGTCGGTCTGACCGGCAAAGACGGCAACTTCATCCGGGCTAAAAAGCTGATGCTGGAAAACAAGGACGTACCCGGCGACCTCATCGACGTCGGCCAGGTCGGAGAAATCACCTCGATCGACCCGACCCTGATCGATCATCTCGACAAGGGTGCCTTCATCCCGGTTATCGCCCCAATTGGCGTCGGTCCTGATGGTGAAACCTACAATATCAACGCCGACGTCGTGGCCGGCAAGATCGCCGAAGTCCTCAAGGCGGAAAAGCTGGTCCTGCTGACCAATACACCGGGCGTGCTCGACAAGAACGGCGAGTTGATCACCGGCATCACTCCCAAGCAGATCGACGAAATGGTCGAGGATGGCACACTCTCCGGCGGCATGCTACCGAAGATCGGCTCGGCGCTCGATGCGGCGCGCAATGGCGTCAAGGGGGTACATATCATCGACGGTCGTGTCGAACACGCGCTGTTGCTGGAAATTCTCACCGACCACGGTGTCGGCACGATGATCAAGTCGCGCTAATGCTGGCCAGCAGCCCGAAAAGCCCGCTAATGCGGGCTTTTTCCTTGGCCTTTCGGGAATCGCAATGAACAACAACCCAGTCTGGTTATTCGATCTCGACAACACGCTGCACAATGCCTCGCCGCATATTTTCCCCCACATCAACCATTCGATGCGCAAGTACATCGAACGGCACCTCGGCGTTTCCGAGGATGAAGCGACTCGCCTTCGGCGGGACTACTGGGGCCGCTATGGCGCAACCCTGCTGGGCCTGATGCGCCACCATGGCACCGACCCGCGGCACTTTCTCCGGGAAACCCACCAGTTCGCTGATCTCAAGCGCATGGTCGTCTTCGACAAACCTTTGCTGCACACCCTGCGTCGTCTGCCCGGGCGCAAAATCATATTCTCGAATGCGCCCCGCCACTACACCGAAGCTATCCTCGAAATTACCGGACTGCGGGGCCGCTTCGACGCCGTCTATACAGTCGAGAACGTCCGCTTCCAGCCGAAGCCGATGCTCGCCGGCTTCCGTACCCTGCTCCGTGCCGAGCATCTCGACCCGCGCCGCTGCATCATGGTTGAGGATAGTCTGGCCAATCTGGTCAGCGCCAAGAAGCTGGGCATGAAAACAGTATGGGTCAGCAGCGGCTTACGACAATCGCCTTTTGTCGATGTAAAAATCAGTTCTGTCCTGCAACTACCCAAACGCTACGGTCGACTATAATTTTTAGGCAAAAACAATAATCGGGGGAGGAAAGTTCATGGCGACCAAACCGGGCGAGCGCCGCCTGCACATCCTGCAAACGCTGGCCGGAATGCTGGAAACGCCGAAGGGTGAAAAAATCACCACCGCCGCATTGGCAAGCCAGCTGGAATGCTCCGAAGCCGCGCTCTATCGCCACTTCGCCAGCAAGGCACAGATGTTCGAAGGGCTGATCGAGTTCATCGAACAAAGCCTGTTCAGCGTTATCAACCAGATCACTTCGGAAGAAACCGAAGGCTTCAAGCAAATCGAACTGATCCTGGGGCTACTGCTTCGCTTCGCCCAGAAAAATCGGGGTATGACCCGGGTGCTGATCGGCGATGCGCTGGTCAATGAGAATGAACGTCTGCAGCTTCGCATCAATACCTTGCTCGACAAGGTCGAGGCGGCCATGAAACAGGCCCTGCGCATCGCCGCAACACAGGAAAATCTCAAGCCTGACGCCGACTTCGGCGCCCTGGCCAATCTGCTGCGCTGTTACGTCGTCGGCCGCTGGGAACAGTACGCCCGCAGCGGCTTCACGCGCGAACCGCTGACCCAATGGCCGCAGCAGTGGCCGATGCTCTATTTCGCCTGCCTGTCGCAATCCGGCGCCCCCGGTGCCTGAAAAACAAAAGGGCGGCCACGACCGCCCTTTCCAGCTCCGACGGAAACACCGTTCAGCGTTTCAGATACTCGGCCGCATCCAGCGCGAAGTAGGTCAGTATCCCATCGGCCCCGGCCCGTTTGAAGGCTAAAAGGCTCTCCAGCACGCACGCCTTTTCATCCAGCCAGCCGTTCTGTGCTGCCGCCTTCAACATCGCGTATTCGCCGCTGACCTGATAGGCATAGGTCGGCACCTTGAACTCGTCCTTGACCCGGCGGACGATGTCCAGATAGGGCATCCCCGGCTTGACCATAACCATGTCGGCGCCCTCTTCGAGATCGAGCGCAACTTCACGCAAGGCCTCGTCGGTATTCGCCGGATCCATCTGATAAGTGTATTTATTGCCCTTGCCCAGATTGCCAGCCGAACCGACCGCATCGCGGAACGGGCCGTAGAAGCTGGAGGCATACTTGGCCGAATAAGCCAGAATGCGCGTGTAAATTTGGCCGGCAGCATTCAACTCACCGCGGATACGACCAATGCGTCCATCCATCATATCGGACGGCGCCACTACGTCGGCACCGGCTTCGGCATGGCAAAGCGCCTGCTTGGCCAGGACCGCCAGCGTTTCGTCGTTCAGGACGTAGCCGCTGTCGTCGATCAGGCCATCCTGACCATGGCTGGTATAAGGATCGAGGGCCACATCGGTAATCACGCCGAGATCGGGAAACTCACGTTTCAGCGCCCGGATGACACGCGGCACCAGACCATGTGAGTTATAAGCTTCTTCAGCGCCCAGCGACTTCAGCGAAGCATCGATCACCGGGAACAGCGCCAGGGCGGGAATCCCCAGCTTGACCGCCCGCTCCGCGGTCTTCAGCAACACATCCAGCGACTGACGCTCGACACCGGGCATCGAGGAAACCTTCTCGACCCGCCCCTCGCCCTCCAGCACGAAAACCGGGTAAATAAAGTCGTCGACCGTAAGGACTGATTCCCGCATCAGACGGCGGGAAAAGTCGTCGCGCCGCATCCGGCGCATCCGGGTTCCGGGGAAACCACCGCTCACAACAGTCATGCTTCAACCTCAATCACTGAATACGAAAAATTTTAAATCGATGCGGAACTTACTGCCTTGACCCGCGTCAGAGTTCGCAGATGGCACGCGCTATCTCCCGCTTCACCTCCCTGAGCGGGTGCCTTGACCACGTTAAGGCATTTTGGCCCCCGGACTCCCCTTATCCGGGGGTCTTTTGTTTTCTTTCGGCTTGATTTCAATCTCCAGCCAGCGAGCGAGAGTACTCTCTGCCTCCTCAACCCCCGTCTTCTTCAGACTGGAGAACAGCTGAACCGAATACAACCCGGCATCGCCCCAGGTCGCCACCTCCGCCTTGACCGAGCGCAGCGCCTTGGTCTGCTCTTGCCGGCTAAGCTTGTCGGCTTTGGAAAGCAGGATATGGATTGGCCGGCCAGTCGGCCGGAACCAGTCGATCAGACGCAAATCCAGGTCAGTCATTGGACGGCGGATATCCATGATAACCACCAAGCCGGCCAGTTGATCGCGCTTGTTGAGGTAGGGTCCGATCAGCCCCTCCCATTGCGAGCGAATCGCTTCCGGCGCCTTGGCATAGCCATAACCGGGAAGGTCGACGAAATACTTGCCGTTAGCCAGCGTGAAATAGTTCAGATGCTGCGTCCGGCCCGGTGTCTTGCTGACGTAAGCAAGCCGGACACGGCCGGCCAAGGTATTGATGGCAGACGATTTACCTGCATTGGAGCGACCGGCGAAGGCAACTTCACGGACAGAATCCTGCGGGAGATCGCGGAGATTGGCGACGGTTGTCAAAAAAACCGCCTGTTGGAACAGAGGCATAAAAAACTCGGAAGACCCGCCAAGAGGGCAGGGAACTGATATAGAATAACAGGTTTGTAACCTCCGTTCCGGCCAAAGCGCCCATAAACGCGCACTAGGAGTTCGAAAATGATCCGTACAGCGGCAATGGCAATCCTTTTTGCCACCAGTTTTATTACCCATGCTTCGGAAGAGGCCCATGCCAAGGCTGATCCTGCCAAAGGCAAGGCAATCGCCGAAACCATCTGTGTCGCCTGCCATGGCGCCGATGGTAATAGCCCGGTTTCTGCCAATCCGAATCTGGCCGGCCAGATTGAGGAATATATTTACAAGCAATTGAGCAATTTCAAGCCTGTCGGCGACAAGCCGCCAGTGCGCAATAACGCGATCATGGGCGGCATGGCCGCTGCGCTGTCTGAAGAAGACATGCACAATGTCGCCGCCTGGTTCTCTCGCCAGAAGCAAAATCCGGCTGCCGCCAAGGACGAAAAACAAATTGCGCTGGGCCAGAAAATCTGGCGCCAGGGCGACTTCAAGAAGGGCATTCCGGCCTGTGCCGGCTGCCACGGCCCGGCCGGTGCCGGCCTACCAGCCCAGTACCCGCGTCTGGCTGGCCAGTTCCAGGAATACACCGAGGCCCAATTGAAGGCCTTCCGCGTGGAAGAGCGTGCCAACGATCCGGAGAAGATGATGCGCATGATTGCCGCCAAGCTATCCGACGCCGAAATCAAGGCAGTCGCCGAATACGCAGCCGGCCTGCGCTAATCGCAGCACCATCCAAAAAAAAGGCAGCCTTGGCTGCCTTTTTTGTTTTTATGCCGCTTGGCAGCCCATGACTAGGCGGCTAGACTGCTTGAACGCAATCCCCACTAGCGCAGGAGACAAAACATGAAAACGCTCAAACAGCTTCTTGCGGGCCGGAATCGCCCCTTGGCCGTCGTCGCCCCGGGTGACACCGTATATCACGCCCTGACCATCATGGCCCGCCACGAAGTTGGCGCGCTGTTGGTGATGGATGGCGAACAGCTGGTCGGCATATTTTCCGAGCGCGACTATGCCCGGAAGATCATTCTTCAGGGCAAGACCTCGAAAGAAACACTGGTCCGCGAAATCATGAGCGACCGCGTGGCCTATGTCACACCGAATACGACACTGGACGAATGCATGGCACTGATGACCGAGAAGCGTTTCCGTCACCTGCCGGTACTCAATGAGGACGGCAATGTGCTCGGCATCATCTCCATCGGCGACATGGTCAAGGAAACCATTCACGAACAGCAGTTCCTGATCAAACAACTGGAACGCTATATCACCGGTTGATATGGCGGACGGCGGCAAGACACACTTTCGTATTCTTGAAGACATCGCCCGCGACCTGTCGGGCGATGTCAATTTTCCGACCTGCCTGGATGCCGCAGTGCTGGTCCGCAATACCCTGAAGAATCCTTTTGCCAACCTTGACCAGGTTGTTCAGGCCATCGGCGTCGAACCGCTGATCTCCAGCAAATTACTGCGCCTGGCCAATTCTGCGGCCATCAATCCCGGCCGCGAGCGAATCTCCGATCTGGGCAAAGCGATCGGCCGTCTGGGCTTCGATATCGTCCGCACCACCTCGCTGGCCGTCGCCATGGACCAGATGCTGAAGTCCAGGAATCTGGCGGGCTACGACAGGATCGCCCGCGATACCTGGGAACACTCCGTACAGGTCGCGGCGATTGCCCGCGTTCTGGCCCGCCATCTGGGTCGCGTCCAGCCCGATGAAGCGATGCTGGCCGGGCTGGTACACAGCATAGGCGTCTTCTACCTGCTGTATCGGGCCGCCGAATACGCCGAGTATCGCCACAACGAGGCGGCAATGATCGAATTGCTGGCAGGCTGGCATGAAAGCATCGGTGAAAGCCTGCTGCACGTCCTCGGCGTGCCGGCTACGATCACCGATGCGGTGCGCGATCAAGGCCAGTTGCGTCTTGTTGAAACTCCCTGCACGCTCAGCGACATCCTCTATTTCGCCAAACTGCTGGCTGACAACAAGCCATCATGGCAAGTCGGCGCCCCCGGAACCGACGAGGCCGCCGAGCATGTGAAAAATCAGGCTCGCTACATCGATCTCCTGCAGGAAGCCGAGGAAGATATCCTCGACCTGCGCGCCGCCCTTTCTGCCTGAACCAGCGGGCAAGCCCGGCAGTCAGACACTCACGCCGTACCGAATGTCGCTGTAAGGATTCCGGGCCAATGCCGACTAATAGGCATACCCGCTGAAAGGAAAGCCATGCTGATTCGCTCCCCCTCCCCCATTCCCTCTTCCGAAATCACTACCCCAAGCGCCTACTCAGGGCGGCGCGGTTTTCTCCGAGCAATGCTTGCCGGCGTTGGTGCCGCCGGTTTCGGGCTGAGCCATAGTGCCGAATCCCCCTCAGGGGCCGGCAAGGCCTTCGGAAATCTGCTCGCCAGCCCGTTTTCGCTGCACGACGACAAGCCGACGCCCTTCACCTCGATGACCTCCTACGGCAATTTCTATGAGTTCGGACCGGACAAGGACAGCCCCGCCAAACATGCCCACCGCCTGCGCACCCGACCGTGGACACTGACGGTCGATGGCGAGGTGAAGGCAGCGAAGACCTTTGCCATTGACGACATCCTCAAATGGGCGCCGATGGAAGAGCGAATCTACCGGATGCGTTGCGTCGAAGGCTGGAGCGCCGTCGTCCCGTGGGTCGGATTTCCATTCAGCGAGCTTTTCAGACATATCGAACCGACAGGCAATGCCAGATTCGTCGAATTCTGGAGCCTGGCCGATCCCGAACAAATGCCCTTCGTCCGCCTGCCCCTGCTCGACTGGCCTTACGTCGAGGCACTGCGCCTAGACGAAGCGCGCCATCCGCTGACTATCCTCGCTTTTGGCATGTACGGCGAAATCATGCCCAAGCAGAATGGTGCTCCGCTGCGCCTCGTCGTACCCTGGAAATACGGCTTCAAGGGAGCAAAATCCATCGTTCGCATCCGGTTTGTCGAGAAGCAGCCGAGCACGGCGTGGATCAAGGCCTCGCCCGATGAGTACGGCTTCTACTCCAACGTCAATCCAGATGTTCCGCACAAGCGGTGGAGCCAGAGCCACGAACGTCGCCTTGGCGAATTCTTCAAGCGTCCAACCCTACCCTTCAACGGCTATGGCGAGCAGGTTGCCAGCCTTTACGCCGGCATGGATCTAAGGAAAAATTTCTGACATGCATTTCAGCCCCGACTCACGCCAGCTGGGCATGATCAAGGCCGCCCTATTCGCCGCCTGCCTGTTGCCGCTCGGCCGACTGCTATGGGCCGCTTACACGGGAGACTTCGGCCCCAATCCAGTCGAATTCATCCAGCGCTGGACCGGCACCTGGACCTTCAACCTGCTGCTGATCACGCTCTGTGTGACACCCTTGCGCAGTATCGCCAAGCTCCCCTGGCTTGTACGGCTGCGTCGCATGCTGGGGCTGTTCTGTTTTTTTTACGCCACACTGCACTTTCTGTCATTCATCGGCTTTGACCATTCTTTCTCGGTCGAGGAGATTGCCAAGGATGTCATCAAGCGCCCCTTCATCACCGTCGGCTTCGCCGCCTTCGTCTTGCTCATTCCGCTGGCTGCCACATCAAGCAATTGGGCCATTCGAAAAATGAGCGGCAAAAAATGGCAGGAACTGCATCGCGCCATCTACCTGATCAGCATTCTCGCTTGCGTGCATTATTTCTGGCTGGTCAAGGCTACCGCGCTGCTCTGGCCGCTGGCTTATTCAGTAGCCGTCGCCACCCTGCTTGGCTGGCGCATCCGCGAACGCTGGCGCAAGGCGATACCGGTACCCAGATTTCAGACGGCCAGGCCACTGAAGTTTTTCAAGCAGAAGCCCGAATAATTCAGCCCTTGCGCGGCAGATCGAAGCGAACGATGGCCCGGCCGTCAGGCGTTTTCTTCGGGGCGACTTTCCAGGCGTGACCGTAGATCACCTCAAAGGTCGCCGGCAGGCGGCCATCACGACGCATCCCCTCGTAGGCGTCCCGGGCACGGGCCCAGGCCTGGCGGCCGGTGAGGCCGTGGCGCCTCGCCTTCATGGCGCAGGATGAGCCGGCGGCACGCAATTCGGCGAGCAGGGCATCGAGGTCGTCGTAAGTCAGCGTAATGACTTCCATGTCCATCACCGGATCGGCAAAACCACAACCAATCAGCATGTCACCGAGATCGTGCATGTCGGCGAAGCGCTGGGTGTGGGCATAACCGTCGCTAAAGGCCGCTCGTAATTCCTTTAGCGTATCGGGTCCCAGCGTCGAGAACATCAGCAGCCCCCCCACTTCGAGAACACGGTGCGCCTCGGCGAGTGCCGGAATCGGATCGTCCAGCCAGTGCAGCAGCAGATTGGACCAGACAACGGCGGTCGACTGCGATTTAAGGGGCAAATTTGCGGCATCGGCAGCCAGGCGCAATGGCTGGCTGCCGCGGCCAATGCCCAGCCAGCGCTGCCAGCCGGCCCGCTGCGGACGACCGGCGCTCAGCATGGCCGGCGCAAGATCCAATCCGAGCAATTCAGCATCAGGATAGCGCGCGGCAAGGCCGGCAAAACTACCGCCACGGCTACACCCCAAATCAAGAACCCGCTTCGGCCGCAGGCTGACGTAATCGAGGCGCTCCTGCATCCGGCGGTCGATTTCGCGGACGAGAAAATCGCCCACATCATAGCTGGCGGCGGCGCGGGAAAAACGCCGACTGACCTGCAGCCGGTCGACGAAAGCCGCTTGCAAGCTGGTCGCGCTCAAACCGCCTTGACGCCGAGGCGAGCGAACAGGCGGTCGTCGCGGTCGATATCCGGATTGTCGGTCGTCAGCAGACGATCGCCGTAGAACATCGAGTTGGCGCCGGCCAGGAAGCACAGCGCCTGCAGTTCGTCGCTCATTTCCTGCCGGCCGGCCGACAGGCGGACCCAGGACGTCGGCATGGCGATCCGTGCCGCAGCGATGGTGCGCACGAATTCGAAAGGATCAAGGCGCGGCTTGTCGGCCAGCGGGGTTCCGGGAATTGGCACCAGATTGTTGATTGGCACGGATTCCGGCGGCTTCGGCAGGTTGGCCAGTTGCACCAGCAGCCCCGCACGGTTCTTGCGCGATTCACCCATGCCGATGATGCCACCGGAGCAGACGTTGATCCCCGCATCGCGCACCTGCTCGAGCGTGTCGAGACGGTCGTCGTGGGTGTGGGTCTTGATGACCTGGCCGTAAAAATCCTTGTCGGTATCGAGATTGTGGTTGTAGTAGTCGAGTCCGGCTTCCTTGAGCTTTTCAGCCTGCCCATCCTTGAGCATGCCCAAAGTTACGCAGGTTTGCATGCCGAGCGCCTTGACCTCGCGGACCATGTCGAGCACGCGATCAAGATCGTTGTCCTTCGGCCCCTTCCAGGCGGCGCCCATGCAGAAGCGCGAAGCGCCCTTGGCCTTGGCCGCCTGGGCCGCAGCGACGACTTCATCAAGCGGCATCAGGCGTTCGCGCTCGGTATCGGTTTCATAGCGCGCCGACTGCGAACAGTAGCTGCAATCCTCGGAGCAACCGCCGGTCTTGACTGAAAGCAGGGTCGAGCGTTGAATGGCATTTGCATCGAAATGCTCGCGGTGCACGGCTTGCGCCCGCCAGATCAAATCCATCAGCGGCATTTCGTAGAGGGCGAGCACTTCCTCGACCGTCCAGCGGTGGCGCGAAGTCGAGGGCGAAACAGAGGAAACGGCGGCGAGGGAGCTAGCTTGCATGGGAGGCCTTGCGTGAGAAATACTATAAAAATCAGACACGAAGCGTATCGATAATTATGAATTATCGCGGACACTCTGGCTGGCTGTCAATTTTACCCCACCCCGGCGCGCTCAAGGAGCTTGCCCGTCGCCTCGAAAATAGCCTGCTGCCCAGCAGCTGCCTCCTCTGTGCCAGTGACAGCCGGCACGAACTGCTGTGCCCTGACTGCGCGGCGGATCTGCCGCTTCTGCCCGATCATCGCTGTCCCCTCTGCGCCGACCAGACGACCCACGGTGAGCGCTGCGGCGCCTGCCTGAAGGATCCGCCATATTTCGACCGAACGATAGCGCTGCTCCGTTATGATTTTCCACTCGACCGCATCATCCATGCGCTCAAATACGGCCACCAGCTGGCTGTTGCGCAATGGTGCGGGCGGCGCCTGGCCCGGCAATTAACGGCGAACGATTTCGATTACATCATTCCCCTGCCCCTGCACACCGAACGTCTGCGCGAACGCGGCTTCAACCAGTCTGCTGAAATTGCCCGCGCTCTCGGAAATTGCCTCGATTTACCGGTCGACCGTAGCGCTGTCGTGCGCACGCGGGCCACGCCGCCGCAGGCCGATCTGGCGCACAAGGAACGGCGCAGGAGCGTGCGTGGTGCCTTCGAGTGCCGTGCCGATTTTTCCGGCCGGCGACTCCTGCTGCTCGACGATGTGATGACCACGGGAGCCACCGTCAACGAATGCGCCCGGGTGCTGAAACTACATGGCGCCGCGTCGATCACCGTTGGTGTGATCGCCCGTGCGCTCAAGCACTGAATCCATGCTTTAATCCGCCCCTTTGATCGCAGGAAAGCCGCGTCGTGTTCGCCGTCGTACTCTACCAGCCGGAAATCCCGCCCAACACCGGCAACATCATCCGCATGTGCGCCAATACCGGCGCCGAACTGCATCTCGTCGAACCCCTGGGTTTCGACCTCAGCGACAAGAATCTGCGTCGGGCCGGACTGGATTATCACGAATATGCCCGCGTTGTCCGCCATGTCGATTGGGCGGCTTGCAAGACCGCCCTGGCCGGCCGGCGGCTATTCGCGATGACAACCAAGGGATCGGCCAGCCTGTACAGCGCCGCCCTGCAGGCAAACGATGTTTTTGTCTTCGGTTGCGAAACCAGTGGCCTGCCGCCGGTAATACGGGAAGAGTTTCTCCCGGAGCAACGCCTGCGCCTGCCGATGCAACCGGGGCAGCGCAGTCTCAATCTGTCCAATGCCGCCGCCGTCACCATTTTCGAAGCCTGGCGGCAGCTCGGCTTTCCGGGCGCGGTCTAGCCCAACAGGCAGCCACACAGCAGCGCCAAGAAGAAAAGGCTCCCCCGGCGGACGAACTCTTGCAGAACGACGACGGGAGGCGCAAGTCCGCCGGGACGACCCGACGACGACAAGCCAGTTTCAGGCGCGGCTAAGCCAGTTCTTCTTTCGGATCGCGCGCCATCAATTGCTTGACCGCCTGCGCCGCTGTTAACCGGCCATCGAGCACCGCCGCAACGGCAGCACTGATCGGCATGTCTACGCCGAGCTGGTTGGCCAGCCGATCGACTTCCCGAGCCGTATAGACGCCCTCGGCGACGTGCCCCAACTCTTCGAGGATCTGGGGCAACGACTTGTTTTCAGCCAGCGCCAGACCAACGCGACGGTTACGTGACAGGTCGCCGGTACAAGTCAGAATCAGGTCGCCCATACCAGCCAGCCCCATGAAGGTTTGCCGCTCGGCCCCCAGCGCCAGTCCGAGACGGGCGATTTCAGCTAGGCCGCGGGTCATCAGCGCCGCCCGTGAATTGAGGCCGAGACCCAGACCATCGCAAACACCGGTGGCAATGGCCAGCACATTCTTGACGGCACCACCGACCTCGACGCCAACCAAATCATCGTTGGCATAGATGCGCAGGCGGTTGGTATGCAACTGGCGCGCCGCCTCGCGAGCAAACACCGGATCGTTGGCGGCCAGGGCCACGGCCGTCGGTTGTCCGGCCGCCACTTCCTCGGCAAAACTGGGTCCGGACAAGGCGCCGCAAACAGCCTGCGCCCCCAGGACCTCGGTAACGACCTGATGGGGCAACTTGCCGCTGCCGGCCTCGAACCCCTTGCAAACCCACAGTACGGGAAGCCTGCAGCCCATGCCTTGGAGGTGCTCAAGCGTTGGTCGCAAACCGGCAATCGGGGTCGCCACGATCAGCAGATCGGCGCCGCCAACGGCACCGGCAAAATCGGTGGACACCTTCACCGATGCCGGCAACAGGTAGCCTGGGAAGAAGCGATGGTTTTCCCGGGTTTTTTGCAGGTCGACCGCAACGTCAGTTTCGCGGGACCATAGCGTCACTTCATGTTTGCCAGCGAAGGCGATGGACAGCGCCGTTCCCCAGGCGCCAGCCCCGAGCAGTGTTATTTTCATAGACCCCAGACCTGCGTCGCGCGGATATAGCCGGTAACGCCATCACGATGGCGAACCTTGACCCAGCCCGGCGCGGCAGGCTCGATAAACTCGACGGCAACCCACTTTTCCAGCTGGGCCAGCACCGCCGCCTCCGGCTTGTCCGACTGGCGGATTTCAGCCGACGCCGCAGTCACCACCAGAGTGCGATGTTCGCTGACGTTACGCGACTCGATCCAGGCCAGCGTCCCTTCGGCATCGCGCACCTTGAACCAGCCTTCGAGCCGAACGACCACTTCAACCGGCGTCAGCGCCTTGATCAGGTAGAGCTTTTTGCTGGCCTGCGACGGCGCATCGTAAAGAATGGCCGCCGGCACGCTGACCGAGCGGTAATCGATAGCCAGCGCCGCAGCGGCAACGCTGACCAAGGACAGGGCGACAAGCAAGCGACGCCACATGATGGTCTCGTTACTGAATGGAGACTTCGGTCGGGGCGCCAGCCTCCTCCTGCAGGCGCTGCATGTACATGCCCTCGAAATTCACCGGCTGCAGGACGATGGGCTGGAAGCCGGCACGACTGACCGCATCCGACACTGCTTCACGGGCATACGGGAAGAGAATGTTCGGGCAGGCGACGGCGATCAGCGGCTCCATCTGGTCTTCCGGCACGTTCTGGATGCGGAAGACGCCGGCCTGGCCGACTTCGACCAGGAAAACGGTCTTTTCACCAACCTTGGCGGTCACCGTGACGGTCAGGGTCACTTCGAAAACGCCTTCACCAACGCCGCGGCCGCCACTGTTCAGTTGAATCCCGATCTGCGGCGCTTCGCGCTCAAGGAAGATTTCCGGGGCATTCGGCACTTCGACCGACAGATCCTTGACATAGAGCTTCTCAATACCAAAGACGGGCTGTTCGTTTTGTTCCATGATTTTCTTTCAGAAGTTAAATCGGTTCGGGTCGGCCTTCGAGCAGCGGCAGCAATTCGCCGGCCGCATCGAGGGCATAAAGATCGTCACAGCCACCGACATGGGTGTCGCCGATGAAGATCTGCGGCACAGTACGCCGCCGGGTTTTCTGCATCATTTCATCGCGCCGCTCCGGATCGAGATCGACCCGGACTTCCTCGATCTGCGTCACGCCGCGTGCTGCGAGCAACTGCTTGGCACGAATGCAATACGGACAGACGGCTGTCGTGTACATCAGCACGCGGGCGCTCATTTGCTTTTGCTGCCTTTCTTGACCGGATAGCCGGCGCCCACCCAGGCATCGACACCGCCCGCCAGGTTGAAGGTTTTCTCAAAACCCTGCTTCTTGAGTTCGGCACAGGCCTTGTTCGAGCGCATGCCGGAAGCGCAGCAGACAATGATCGGCTTGCCCTTAAATTTTTCGAGTTCGCCGATACGTTCGGCCAGCTTGGCGACGGGGATGTTCTTTGCCTCCGGCAAATGCCCGCTGGCGTATTCGTCGGCCTCGCGCACATCAACGATATGCGCATCCTCGCGGTTGATCAGCAGGGTTGCCTCGGCCGGATTGACGCTATTGCCCGACGGCCGTGCCACCAACGGCCAAAGCAGCGACAGCCCACTGATCACGACGAGTGAAATGAGCAGGACATTCTGGTTGATAAATTCCATCGGCATCGCCTAGCTCCCCGTGCCACAAAAAACTTCACGCATCATGCTGACCAGTTGCAGCGTCCGCTGGTCCCCAACCCGATAGAAGACACGATTGGCATCCTTGCGGGTGACCAGCACGCCTTTTTCGCGCAATATCGCCAGGTGCTGGGAAATATTGCTTTGCGACGTCCCCACGGCATCAACGATCTCCTGGACGCAGGCTTCCTGCTCGCCCAGCACGCAAAGGATTTTCAGGCGCAGCGGGTGGGCGATGGATTTCAGCGCACGAGCGGCCAGCTCGATGTGCTCCTGCTTGTCGATCAGACTGAAGGAAGGACTTTCCAAGATAAAACCTCGTTATCGGTGAAGGGCGCATTATAAAATAGCACTTTGCGTTTCGCTTAACCGAAATCATTCAGCGATGACCCCAGGCAAACACTTTTCCGGCAAGCGCTGCCGCCAGCGCACGGGTAAAAGGCTGACGGCAGCGCTGGTTGCCGCCATTTTTCTTGGCGCCCTGCCGGCCGAAGCCAAGCGCCCGGCTGTCGAAAAAAAAGCCGCCGCGGAAATCGCCACCCCGGAAATTGCGGAAAAGCAGGCCGACCTGGGTGAATTGCGCAGCCGGATTGAAGGCTTGCGCAAGGAATTGTCTGCCAGTGAAGAGAACAAGGCCGACGCGGCTGATCGCCTGCGCGAGTCAGAACGCCAGATTTCCCGCCTGCAGCGCGAATTGCACGAACTGAACGAGCAGCGCGGTCGACTGCAAGCCAAGCTCAAAAACCTCGAACAGCAGTCGCAGGAACTCGGCGCCACCTTGAACCAGCAGCAGGCCCAGCTGGAGAAACTGCTCTACAAGCAATACCTGCGCGGCACGCCGGATTCACTGCAACTGCTGCTCAATGGCGACGACCCCAACCAGATGGCGCGTGACCTGCACTATCTCTCTGCCATCGCCCTGACCCGTGCCGAACTCATGGGCGAAATCAACGCCACGCTCGACAAAAAAAAGGCCCTGGCCGCCGACGCCAAGGAACGCAGCGCCGAACTGGCCGAGATCGAGGAGGAACAGCAGAAGCGCCACGCCGACCTGCAACAGCAGCGAGAGGAGCGCAAGGCGCTGTACGCCCAGATATCCAGCAAGGTCAGCGCCCAGCGCAAGGAAATCGGCAGCCTCCAGCAAAATGAAAAACGCCTGACGCAACTGATCGACCGCTTGTCGAAGATTCTTGCCGCCCAGGCGGCACAGGCCGCCCGCGCCGCCGAAGCAGCGCGCCAGGCCGAAGCGAAAGCGGCAGCCGCCGCCATCGCCCGGCAAAAGGAAAAACGCCAGGCAGCCGGCGATGACAAACAAATCGCCCACCGGGCGCCACCACCCGAAGCATCCCCCCCCCGCCAGGCGGAAGCCGAAAACCGCTACGAACCAGTTGCCGCCGATGGCAGTTTCGCCCGACTGCGCGGCAACCTGCGCCTGCCGGTACGCGGCTCGGTCACCGGCCGCTTCGGCGCCTCACGCGAAGGCGGCGGCACCTGGCGCGGCCTCTTCATCAGGGCCGGGGCGGGCAGCGAGGTCAAGGCGATTGCCGGCGGCCGCGTCGTCTTCTCGGAGTGGATGCGCGGCTTCGGCAATCTACTGATCATCGACCACGGCAACGCTTACCTGTCGATTTACGGGAATAACGATTCGCTGCTGAAACAGGTTGGCCAACCCGTCAAAGGCGGCGAAACGGTAGCCACCGTCGGCAATAGCGGGGGTAATCCGGAATCCGGTTTATACTTTGAACTCCGCCACCAAGGGCAACCGATCGACCCGATGAAATGGGCCAGTTTGAAATGAGCAAAACGAAAACTATCAGCTTGACCGTCGGCGCCTTCGTCGCTGGCGCCCTTATCAGCCTGCAACTGCCTGCCTTCGCGGACAAGGAAGTCAAGCCCGGCCTGCCCATCGACGAACTGCGTACCTTCGCCGAAGTGTATAGCGCCATCAAGCAGGGCTATGTTGAGCCAGTCGACGACAAGAAGATGATCACCAATGCCATTTCCGGCATGCTTTCCAACCTCGACCCGCACTCGACCTATCTGGATGCCGATGCATTCAAGGATCTGCAGGTTGGCACCCAGGGGGAATTCGGCGGCCTGGGCATCGAGGTAGGCATGGAGGACGGCCTGGTCAAGGTTGTCTCGCCGATCGAGGACACCCCCGCCTACAAGGCCGGCGTCAAGGCCGGCGACCTGATTTTCAAACTCGACGATACGCCGGTCAAGGGCCTGACCCTGTCCGACGCCGTCAAGAAGATGCGCGGCAAGCCGAAGACCCCGATCAAGCTGTCCATTATCCGCAAGGGCGAGACCAAGCCGATCGAGCTGACCCTTGTCCGTGAAGTCATCAAGGTGCAGAGCGTCAAATCCAAGCTGGTCGAACCGGGCTATGGCTGGGTACGCATCACCCAGTTCCAGGAAAACACCACCGCCGACCTGGCCAAGCACCTCTCTGCACTCTACAAGGAAGGCAAGCTGCAGGGCCTCGTGCTCGATCTGCGCAACGACCCGGGTGGCCTGCTCAATAGCGCCATCGGCGTTTCTGCCGCCTTCCTGCCGCCGGACGTCAAGGTCGTCTCGACCGATGGCCGCACCGAAGACGCCAAGCAGGAATTCAAGGCTCGCACACAGGACTATCTGCGCGGCAGCAAGGAGGATCCGCTGAAGGCGCTACCGGCCGAAGTCCGGAAGGTGCCGATGGTCGTTCTGGTCAACGGTGGCTCGGCCTCGGCCTCTGAAATCGTTGCCGGCGCCCTGCAGGATTACAGGCGCGCCGTCATTGTCGGCACGCAGACCTTCGGCAAGGGCTCCGTACAATCAGTCCTGCCGCTGCCCGGCAATACCGCAATCAAGTTAACCACCGCCCGCTACTACACGCCTGAGGGCCGTTCGATCCAGGCCAAGGGCATCACTCCCGACATCATCGCCGAGGAAACTCCAAACGGCAGCAGCGCCGCAATGCGCCTGCGCGAAGCCGATCTCGACCGCCACCTGAGCAACGATCGCGAAAAAGAAGCCGGCAAGGAAGTGGCCAAACCGGATAGCAAAACGCCGGCCAAAGCACCGACCACCAAGCCCGGCAAGGACAAGGGCGGCAAGGAGGAAAGCGACGACGAACTGCCGCAGCGCCTGGAATATGCCAGCAAGGCCGACTACCAGTTCCAGCAAGCGCTGAATCTACTCAAGGGTCTGCAAATCATGCAGAATAAGCCCCAATAGTTCATCGACCGGAGGTGTGATGTCAGCTGCAGACCTCAAGAAAAAACGGGAAATCCTGTTCTCAAAGTTCCCGCCCGGCCAAGTACCCGAGGCGGCAGATGACCTGCAGCACATGGATGCCGTGGAGGTCCAGCCGAAGTACGAGAAGCGTTCTCTCGGCGTCGGCTACGACCTTCAGCAGCACACCTTGCGCGAACTCGACGAACACCTGATCGACAAGGGCTATCACCTCGACAACACCCTGTTTACCAAACTGACCCGGGCCCTGATCTATTACGTTGAAGAAACGCAGCTGCACAATATCGATGCCCCGGAGAAACGCATCAAGCGTTCGGCCCAGGAGGCCTACGTCAATGCCTGGGAACACCACCCTCACGGCGACCACGACGACACTCCGCCGGAGTGGCGCGAATATAAGTAGGCGTCCGTTATCGGGATCGGGGATCGAGTTGTTCTCCCCCATCGCCGCCGCTGACCAAGCTCTCGATCCCCAATGACTGACGACCAGCTCCTTCGCTACAGCCGCCACATCCTGCTGGACGCATTGGGTATCGAAGGCCAGGAACACATACTCGGCACCCATGCGCTGATCATCGGTGCCGGCGGCCTGGGGTCGCCGGCCGCGCTTTACCTGGCCTCGGCCGGGATCGGCCGGATCACGCTGGTCGACGATGACAGCGTCGATTTCACGAACCTGCAGCGGCAGATCCTGCATACCCAGGCGCGCGTCGGCATGGCCAAGGCCGAATCGGGACGCCAGGCGCTGGCGGCGATCAACCCGGAAATCGACATCGTACCGCTGCAGCAGCGGCTCTCGGGGATGGCACTCGACGCCCTGGTCGCCACCGCCGATATCGTGCTCGACTGCACCGACAATTTTGCCACCCGCCACGCCATCAATCGCGCCTGCGTGCATCACCGGAAGCCGCTGGTTTCCGGGGCGGCCATTCGTTTCGATGGCCAGGTCAGTGTCTATGACCTGCGTCGCGACGAATCGCCGTGCTATCACTGCCTGTTTCCCGAAGGCGAGGATGTCGAGGAAGTACGTTGCGCCGTGATGGGGGTCTTTGCGCCGCTGACCGGCATCATCGGCACCGTACAGGCGGCGGAGGCATTGAAGCTGGCCGCCGGCATCGGCGAAACGCTGACCGGCCGGCTGTTGTTGCTCGATGCCCTGAGCATGGAGTGGCGCACCGTCCGCTTCAAGAAGGACGGTGGCTGCGCCGTCTGCGGCCCTAACGGAGACGGGCGATCAGGCGAATATCTGCGCCGGTCAGCCGCAGGTCACGAATCTGCAGGCGGTGCTTGTCGCCTAGCGTAGTCAGCTCCGGCAGATTGAACAGGCCGCTTGCCTCGTGGCCGATCAGGCAGGGCGCCAGATAAAGCAGGAACTCATCGACCAGTCCTTCGCGCAGCAAGGAACCGTTCAGCTTGCAGCCGGCTTCGGCATGCACTTCATTGATGCCACGCTGCGCCAGCAATTCGAGCAAGCCCCTGAGATCAACCTTGCCGGCAGCGTCCGGCAGAATATGCACTTCGGCGCCGGTCGACCGTAGCATTTTGCTTCTTGCCGGATTGTCGACCGCGCCGACGATCAACACCGGGCCTCCGTGCAGTATCCGCGCCGTCAACGGCGTTTCCAGCCGGCTGTCCACCACGACGCGCAAGGGCTGGCGGCTGGTCTGGACATCGCGCACCGACAATTGCGGGTCGTCATCGCGCACCGTGCCGATGCCGGTCAGGATGGCGCAGGCCCGAGCCCGCCAGCGATGGCCGTCACGCCGCGCTTCCGCACCGGTAATCCACTGGCTGGCGCCGTTGTTCAGCGCCGTCTTGCCATCGAGGCTGGCCGCCGCCTTCAGACGCAGCCAAGGCCGGCCATGGGTCATGCGCGAAACGAAACCGATATTCAGTTCACGCGCCTCGTTCTCGAGCAGGCCGCTCGCCGTTTCGACTCCGGCAGCCTGCAGCATGGCCAGGCCTTTGCCGGCTACCAGCGGATTGGGATCGGCCATCGCCGCTACCACGCGGGCAACCCCGGCAGCGATCAGCGCCTCGGCGCACGGCGGCGTGCGACCATGGTGACTGCACGGTTCCAGCGTGACGTAGGCGGTGGCGCCCTTGGCCAGATCGCCGGCGGCGCGCAAAGCATGGACTTCGGCATGCGGCTCGCCGGCCTTTTCGTGCCAGCCTTCGCCAACGACTTCGCCGGCACGGACCAGCACGCACCCGACTCGCGGATTGGGGGAGGTCGTCCACAACCCGCGCTCGGCCAACTGCAAGGCGCGCGCCATCATGCCGTGGTCGACGGCCGAAAAGCTCATTTTTTCCGGGGGGTCGGCGAGACTTCGCGAATGGCCTTGGAAAAGGCATCCACGTCTTCGAAATTGCGATAGACCGAGGCGAAGCGGATATAGGCCACCTTGTCCAGCTTCTTCAGCTCGCGCATGACCAGCTCGCCCAGTTGCTGCGTGCTGACTTCGCGTTCGCCGGCCGAGAGCAGACGCTCCTCGATGTCGGCCACGGCGGCATCGACCGACTCGATCGACACCGGCCGCTTGCGCAGGGCCAGTTCCAGGCTGGCACGCAGCTTGGCACGACTGAACTCGGTACGCAGTCCATTTTTCTTGACCACCTGCGGCAGTTGGATCTCCGCCCGTTCATAGGTGGTGAAGCGCTTGTCGCAGACATTGCACCGTCTGCGGCGACGGACGACGTCACCGTCGTCGTTCAACCGGGTATCGGCAACCGCCGTATCCTCTGCGCCGCAGAATGGGCATTTCATCGCTGGTTTCCAGGATCAGGTTTCAGGATCGAGCTGTCGGACGACTAGCCCGATCCCTGATTTTTGCCCCTTACGCCCCGTAGACCGGGAACTTCCTGCACAGGGCCGACACCTTCTCGCGGACGGTAGCGGCAACCGCCTCGTCGTTCGGCGCGTCGAGCACGTCAGCCACCAGGTGGGCGATCTGCTCGGCTTCGATTTCGGTGAAGCCACGCGTCGTCATGGCCGGCGAACCGATACGGATGCCCGAGGTGACGAAAGGCTTCTGCGGGTCGTTCGGGATGCCGTTCTTGTTGACCGTGATGTGGGCACGGCCAAGAGCGGCTTCGGCATCCTTGCCGGTGATGTTCTTGGCGCGCAGGTCAAGCAGGAAGACGTGGCTTTCGGTGCGGCCGGAAACGATACGCAGACCGCGCTCTTCGCCCAGCACACGGGCCATGACGCGGGCGTTGTTGATGACCTGTTCCTGGTAGCGCTTGAATTCCGGCGCCGCGGCTTCCTTGAAGGCGACGGCCTTGGCGGCGATCACGTGTTCCAGCGGGCCGCCTTGCAGGCCGGGGAAAATGGCGGAATTGAGGGCCTTTTCGTGCTCGGCCTTCATCAGGATGACGCCGCCGCGCGGGCCGCGCAGGGTCTTGTGCGTGGTCGAGGTGACGACGTCGGCGAACGGCACCGGGTTCGGGTAGAAACCGGCGGCGATCAGGCCGGCGTAGTGGGCCATGTCGACCCAGAAAATGGCGCCGACTTCCTTGGCGATCTTGGCGAAGCGCTCCCAGTCGATGCGCAGGGCGTAGGCCGAGGCGCCGGCGACGATGATCTTCGGCTTGTGCTCGCGGGCCAGCGCTTCCATCTTGTCGTAGTCGATCTCTTCCTTCTCGTTCAGACCGTAGGAGACGACGTTGAACCACTTGCCGGACATGTTGAGCGCCATGCCGTGGGTCAGGTGGCCGCCTTCGGCCAGGCTCATGCCCATGATCGTGTCGCCCGGCTTGGCGAAGGCCATCAGCACGGCCTGGTTGGCCTGCGAGCCGGAGTTGGGCTGGACGTTGGCGGCTTCGGCGCCGAACAGCTTCTTCAGGCGGTCGATGGCGATCTGCTCGGCGATGTCGACATACTCGCAGCCACCGTAGTAGCGCTTGCCCGGATAGCCTTCGGCGTACTTGTTGGTGAGCTGGGAGCCCTGGGCTTCCATGACCGCCTTGCTGACGTAGTTTTCGGAGGCGATCAGTTCGATATGGTCTTCCTGACGCTGGTTCTCGGCCTGGATGGCCTGCCACAGTTCAGGGTCAACTTTTGCCAGGGTGTCTTTCGCAGAAAACATGGGGAATGCCTCAAGCCATTGAAAAGGGGTCGGATTTTATCATGCCGGAAGCTCGTCGAGCGCGCCCGGCTCCAGATGGTCGGTTTCGGCCCAAGATTCGAGGTGCCAGCGGCCGTCGACCGTCGCAATCCAGTTGATGCCGGCATTCGGAATCAGGAAATCGCGCGGCATCTCCAGGGGGTTGCCGCGCACGAAACGGTTGATGATGTCGAGCACGCCGCCGTGCAGGACAACAGCGATGGTATCGCCCGGATGGCGGGCGGCCAGTTCCTTCAACTTGCCGGTGACTCGGTCAAACATGGCGTGCAGGCTCTCACCGTTTTCGAAGTCGTAATCGGCATTGCGCCCCTCGAAGGCAGCGTAGCCGGCCGGGTGCCGGGCCCTGGCCTCGTCGTAGGTCAGGCCTTCGAAAACGCCGTAGCGACGCTCACGCATCTCGGGAACCGGCGCCGCCTGCAGCCCCAGTTCGCCGCCAATGGCCTGTGCCGTACTCCAGGCGCGCTTTAGGTCGCTGCTATAGAGCGCCGCAATTCCGCTATGCTTCAACCAGCGCCCTGCGGCAACCGCCTGCTGGAGGCCGGTTGCGTTGAGCCCGATGTCGATTTGCCCCTGGATGCGCCGCTCGGCGTTCCACTCGGTCTCGCCGTGACGCACCAGGCAGATGCGCGTGGGGCGGCGTGTAGGGATTTCCACCATTTTTTGTCTATCGCCTTCGCTGTAGATTGGGCCCCCTGGGATGTTCCATTTAACCCCGGCCACATTTAGAAGCTGGGAATTCTATCAATCGAGGAGAACTTTACGTGACCCTTCTGCTCAAGCTGTCGCAGCTTATCGACTGGCTCAACGCACGTGTCGCCAGAGGCTCGTTCTGGCTGGTGCTGGTGATGACCATCATCTCCGCCGGCAACGCCAGTTATCGCTTTGTCTTCAACGATAGCTCGAACGGCCTGCTGGAAATCCAGTGGTACCTGTTTGCCGCCGTTTTCCTGCTGTGCTCGCCCTATACCCTGCAAAGAAACGAACACGTGCGCATCGACGTGCTGGCCGGCAAGCTGTCGCCGCGCGGCCTGGCGGTGATCGATATCATCGGCTCCCTGTTCTTCCTGCTGCCGATGGTGATTACCGTCCTCTGGCTGTCGCTGCCGTTGATCGCCGAGTCGTACAAGATCCACGAAATGTCCTCCAACGCCGGCGGCCTGCTCCGCTGGCCGGTCAAGATTCTGCTGCCGATCGGCTTCACGCTGCTCGCCCTGCAAGGGATTTCCGAGTTGATCAAGCGCATCGCCTTCCTGGCCGGCATGATTGACGACCCGAACAACAAGGACACAGGCCCGACCGCCGAAGAAGAACTGGCCGCCGCCATCGCCGCCGCCAAAGCCAAGGAGGGCAAATAATGGAATGGGTTATCGCCAACATGGCGCCGCTGATGTTCGGCGCCCTCGTCGTTTTCCTGCTATTCGGCTATCCCGTCGCCTTTGCGCTGGCGGCCAACGGCATTGTCTTCGGCCTCCTCGGCATCGAACTCGGCCTGCTCACGCCGGCGCTGTTCCAGGCGCTGCCGGAACGCATCTTCGGGATCATGGCCAATGACACGCTGCTCGCCATTCCCTTCTTCACCTTCATGGGGCTGATTCTCGAGCGATCGGGGATGGCCGAGGATCTCCTCGACACCATCGGCCAATTGTTCGGCCCGCTGCGTGGCGGCCTGGCCTATGCGGTGATCTTCGTCGGCGCGCTGCTCGCCGCAACGACCGGTGTGGTTGCCGCCTCGGTAATCTCGATGGGTCTGATTTCGCTGCCCATCATGCTGCGCTACGGCTACGACAAGAAGCTGGCCTGCGGCGTCATCGCCGCCTCCGGCACGCTGGCCCAGATCATCCCGCCGTCGCTGGTGCTGATCATCATGGCGGACCAGCTGGGCCGCTCGGTCGGCGACATGTACGAAGGCGCGATGATCCCCGGCCTGGTGCTGACCAGCCTTTATGTCGGCTACGTGGTCATCCTCTCCATCCTGAAACCTGCCACCTGCCCGGCCCTGCCGCCGGAAGCGCGGAGCCTGCGCGGCCTCAAGCTGATGCTGCGCGTCTTGACCACGATGGTCCCCCCGCTGGTGCTGATCTTCCTGGTTCTCGGCACCATCTTCCTCGGTATCGCCACCCCGACCGAGGGCGGCGCCATGGGCGCCACCGGTGCCCTGATCCTGGCCGTGGTCCGCAAACGCCTCGATTTCAAGCTGCTCAAGCAGGCCATGGAAACCACCGGCAAGCTGTCCTCCTTCGTGGTTTTCATTCTGGTCGGCTCAACGGTATTCGGCCTGATCTTCCGCGGCGTCAACGGCGACCTCTGGGTCGAGCACCTGCTGCTCTCCCTGCCTGGCGGCCAGGTCGGCTTCCTGATCGTGGTCAACCTGCTGGTCTTCTTCCTCGCCTTCTTCCTCGACTTCTTCGAACTCTCCTTCATCATCGTGCCGCTGCTCGCGCCGGTGGCGGACAAACTGGGTATCGACCTGGTCTGGTTCGGCGTCCTGCTGGCGGTCAACATGCAGACCTCGTTCATGCATCCACCCTTCGGTTTCGCGCTGTTCTACCTGCGCTCGGTGGCACCGTCCTCGATCAAGACGACCGATATTTACTGGGGCGCCATTCCCTTCGTCGGCATCCAGATCATCATGGTCGCGTTGATCATCATCTTCCCGAACATTGTCAGCTACGGCGACACGGCGCAAAAGGAAATGCAGCGCCTGGAGAAGGAAGGCAAGGCACCGGAAGCGGCCGACCTGGAGTCGCTGATGGCACCGGCGCCAGACAGCGGCGACAGCAAGAACGAGGAAAATTCGGCCGCCGACCTGCTGAAAAACCTGCAAAGCGATACCAACAAGTAGACGTCCCTCGTCTACCCTTCCAGCGGGGCTTCTGCCCCGCTTTTTTTTGCCCGTCTATGGCCTGTATAGCCAAGGACAATTGGCGACAGCATCGTAGATGGCGCAATATTCAGGGCATGGAAGCATCTTTTTCGACCACCATCAGGAGACCATCATGGATATTGGTATCAGCAAGAAAGACCGCGAAAAAATCGCCGAAGGGCTTTCCCGCCTGCTGGCAGATTCCTTCACCCTGTATCTGAAGACGCACAATTTCCACTGGAATGTCACGGGGCCGATGTTCAACACGCTGCACGTGATGTTCATGGAGCAATATACCGAGCTGTGGAACGCCCTGGACATGATCGCCGAGCGCATCCGCGCCCTGGGGGTCGCCGCCCCCGGCACTTACCGGGAGTTTGCCAAGCTGACGGTGATCAAGGAAAGCGAGGGCGTTCCCAATGCCACCGAGATGATCAAGCAACTGGTGGCCGGCCAGGAGGCCGTCACCCGGACCGCCCGGAGTCTTTTTCCGCTGGTAGACAAGGCGGGGGACGAACCGACTGCCGACCTGCTGACCCAGCGCATGCAGATTCACGAAAAAAATGCCTGGATGCTGCGCAGCCTGCTGGAAAGCTGAGCCGGAAGCAGCCGTCAAAAAAACCCCGCGGAAATCGCGGGTTTTTTGTCGTTGACCGTAGCAGCCAGCTATTTGCCGGTTTGCAGGAAGCCATCCATGCGCCTTTCGGCCAGACCGAACCAGGCCGACTGCATGCGTCGGTATTTGTCGTATTCCACGTAAATTTTCTTGAAGGCCGGATTCTTGCCGGCCTCGTCGATATACAGATCCGTCGCCGCCCGATTGGTCGCCCGGAGAATCTCCGACGAGAATTCCTTAACCTTGACGCCGGCCTGCATCAGCTTGGCCAGTGCTGCCGGATTCTTGTGATCGTATTCGGCCATCATCGTTACATTGGCCTCATGCGCCGCCGCCCGGAAGGCCTCCTGGTACTCCAGGGGCAACTTCGCCCATTGCTCCTTGTTCACAAAAAAGTGGATGGCCGGCCCCGGCTCCCACCAGCCCGGGTAGTAATAGTTCCGGGCCACCTTGTAAAAACCCAGTTTTTCGTCATCGTAGGGACCAACCCACTCGGCAGCGTCGATCGTGCCCTTTTCCAGCGCCGGGTAGATATCGCCCCCGGCGATCTGCTGCGGCACGACGCCCAGCGACGAGAAGACCGTACCGCCAAGACCGGCAATACGCATCTTGATGCCCTTGAGATCGGCCACGGTATTCACCTCCTTGCGCCACCAGCCCCCCATCTGGGTGCCGGTGTTGCCACCGACGAAGGAAAGTACGTTGTAGTTGGAATAAAAATCATCGAGCAACTTCTGGCCGCCGCCAAAATAGAGCCAGGCATTCATCTGGCGAGCCGTCATGCCGAAAGGCATCGATGTGCCAAACCCGAAAGTCTTGTCCTTGCCAACGTAGTAATACGAGCAGGTGTGGCAGCATTCGACGGTACCTTGCTGCACGGCATCCAGAGCCTGCAGGCCGGGAACGATTTCACCGGCGGGAAAGACCCGGATATCGAACCTGCCATCGGTCATCGCACGCAGACGCCTGGCCAGCACATCAGCTCCGCCGTGGATGGTATCGAGGCTTTTGGGAAAACTGGAAGTCAGGCGCCACCTGATCTCAGGCAAGGCCCCGATCACGGCCGGCGCCGAGGACAACACGGGCTTGCCTCGCTCATCCTTTCCGCAGGCGCCTAGCGACAGGGCTGCCGCACCGGCAGTTGCCTTGGCCAGAAAGTCTCGACGTTGCATGTTGTCTCCTCATCGTTGGTAGCGAACGGGCACCCCGTAAGCGGCGACGATTCTTTACCAAATTCAGTATTTTTACCAGCAGGAGACAAGCATCAGCCGGCCTGCGGAGGGCGCATGGTCCGAATGTCCCTTGCCCGCAAACGCACGCGACAAAAAAAACCGGGGCGCCTTGCGGCACCCCGGTTTCTCGCGTGCTGAGCGGAAAGTTCGGCTTAGCGATGGGTCTGGGCAAACATGTCCATCTGCAATTCGGCCACGGCAAACCAGGCACGCTGGTTCTTGGCATATTTGCTGTACGACTCGTAGAGCTTCTTGAAGGCCGGATTCTTGGCAGATTCGTCGGAATAGAGCTGTTGCGCCGACTTGTGGGCCGCTTCCATAATTTCCTTGGAGAAGCTGTGCAACTTGACGCCGTTTTGCAAGAGCTTGGCGAGGGCGATCGGATTCTTATGATCGTACTCGGCGATCATCGTCACATTGACTTCGGCAGCGGCCGTGGCGAAGGCAGCCTTGTATTCCTTCGGCAGCTTGTCCCATTCCTTCTTGTTGACGAAGAAGTGGAAGGCCGTGGACGATTCCCACCAGCCCGGACCGTAGTAATGCTTGGCCACCTTGTAGAAGCCCAGCTTTTCATCGTCGTACGGCCCGATCCACTCGGCAGCGTCGATCGTGCCCTTTTCCAGCGCCGGATAGATGTCACCGGCGGCGATCTGCTGCGGCACGACGCCCAGCGGCGTCATCACGGCGCCGCCCAGGCCACCGATGCGCATCTTGACGCCCTTGAGATCGGCAACGGAGTTCACTTCCTTGCGCCACCAGCCCCCCATCTGGGTGCCGGTGTTGCCGCCAAGAATGGAAACGACGTTGTAGCCGGCATAGAACTCGTCGAGCAATTGCTGACCGCCGCCGTTATAGATCCAGGCATTGGTCTGACGGGCATTCAAGCCGAAGGGAATGGTGGTACCGAAGGCAAAAGCCTTGTCCTTGCCGACGTAATAGTAGGAACAGGTATGGCAGCATTCGACGGTGCCTTGCTGCACGGCATCCAGCGCCTGCAGGCCGGGAACGATCTCGCCTCCGGGGAAAACGCGGATATCGAACTTGCCGCCGGTCAATTCGCGCAGGCGATTGGCCAGTTGCTCGGCACCGCCAAAAACGGTATCGAGGCTCTTCGGAAAACTGGAGGTCAGACGCCACTTGATGCTGGGCAGATCGGCAGCGATCGCCGGCGCGGCAATGGTGGCGGCGGCACCGGCGGCAGCGCCGATGGAAGCTTTTTTGAGAAAATCACGACGTTGCATCTTGTCTCCTTCAGAAATTATTGGGAACGCCAGAGGTAGCGACTTTATTCTGGCCAAATCACCCACGAAGGAGAATTGCGGAAAACCCTAACAGCGGATTGTCACTCCCCGGCCACCGTCATCCGGTTGATCAGGATCGATCCCGTCTGTTTCGTGCCGCGCACCTGGACGTCGTTGCCGACCGCCACGATGCCGGCGAACATGTCCCGGAGATTGCCGGCGATGGTGATTTCTTCGACCGGATGGGCGATTTTGCCGTTCTCGACCCAGTAACCGGCGGCGCCACGCGAATAATCGCCGGTTACGTAGTTGATGCCCTGGCCGAGCATTTCGGTCACCAGCAGGCCGCGGCCCATCTGGGCGAGCAGGCCGTCGAGGTCGTACTGGCCGGGCTGGATGATCAGGTTGTGGCTGCCGCCGGCGTTGGCCGTGGTCTGCATACCCAGCTTGCGGGCCGTGTAGGTGCTAAGAAAATAGCCGCGCAGGACGCCATCGGTCACCACCTCGCGATCGCGCGTCGCGACGCCGTCGCTGTCGAAGGAAGCGCTGCCCAGGCCGCAGGGAATGTGCGGCCGTTCGGCGATCTGCACGAACGCCGGCATGATCTGCTTGCCCAACTGATCGAGCAGGAACGACGACTTGCGATACAGTGCCCCGCCGCTCGCCGCATGCACCAGGCTGCCGAGCAGGCCGCCGGCCAGCGGCGCCTCGAAGATGACCGGAAATTCGCCGGTCTTGACCTTGCGCCCGCCGAGCCGGGCCACCGCCCGTTCAGCGGCAATGCGGCCGACCTGCGCAGGGGCATCGAGTCGGCTGGCATCGCGATGGGTGGTGTACCAGTCGTCGCGCTGCATTGCCTCCTGCTCGCCGGCGATCACCGAGCACGAAATGTAGTGGCGCGAGGTCGGGTAGCCGCCCATGAAGCCGAGGCTGTTGGCCGAGACGAAGTGCGCCTGCTGCGTCGAAATCGAGGCCCCTTCCGAATTGCTGACCAGCGGACTGCTATCGAAGGCCGCCTGCTCGCAGCGGCGGGCCGTTTCGATGGCCTCTTCCACGGTCAACGCCCAGGGATGGTACAAATCAAGATCGGGACAATCCTTGGCCATCAATGCCGCATCGGCCAAGCCGGCACAATCATCCTCGGCCGTGAAACGGGCGATGTCGAGCGCCGCCTCGACCGTTTCGCGCAACGCCTGCGCCGAAAAATCGGAGGTGCTGGCGTAGCCCTTGCGCTGCCCCGAGTAGATGGTGATGCCGATGCCCTTGTCGCGGTTGAACTCGATGGTCTCGACCTCGTCGCAACGCACCGATACCGACTGGCCGAAGCCTTCGGAGACATCGACCTCGCAAGCGGTTGCTCCCTTGGCACGGGCATGCTTGAGGACATCCTCGGCAAGTTGCTGCAGGGTAGCGAAGGGATAGGAAAATGTGGCGGTCTCGGACATGGAAGCGGCGTCTGGGCAGGAAAGTCGCTATCATAACAGCCCGCTATCGCCCGCCCGTTAAGAGCACCCCATGCACGAAGAAGATTTCACCGAAGACACCGGCCGTCCCTCGAAAACCAAGCAGAAGGAGGCGATGCACGAGTTGCGCGACCTCGGCGCCGAACTGGTCGAACTCTCGGTCGGCCAGCTGAAGCGGATCAAGCTGCCGGAAAACATTTTCGAGGCCGTGCGCGAATGCCAGAAAATCACTGCCCACGGCGCCCGGCGCCGACAGGTGGCCTATCTCGGCAAGCTGATGCGCGGCGTCGACGACGAACCGATCCGCGCCGGCCTGGCCATGCTGCGCGGCGAATCATCGGCGGAAACGGCCCGCCTGCATCGCCTCGAACGGTTCCGCGTGCGTCTGCTCGAAGACGAGGCAGTGCTGGCCGAAATCGCTGCCGCCTGGCCGGCGGTCGATCTCCAGCATCTGCGCACGCTGCGCCGCAATGCGCTGAAGGAGCAGGAAAACAACAAGCCGCCGAAGAATTTCCGCGCCATCTTCCAGGTGCTGCAGGAACTCGACCAGCAGGCAACACCGCCAGCGGAGGCCGCCAGCGATGAATGAGGAACTCGTCGTCGGTCTGGTCTCGATCAGCGACCGCGCCTCGACCGGTGTCTATGAAGACAAGGGCATCCCGGCCCTGCAGGAATGGCTGTCCGCCGCACTGGCCACGCCGTGGCGCGCCGAGACGCGACTGATCGCCGACGACCGGGAGAGCATTGAAAATACCCTCGTTTCGCTGGTCGACCGTAGCGCTTGCCATCTGGTGCTGACCACCGGCGGCACCGGCCCGGCGCTGCGCGACGTCACGCCGGAAGCCACGCTGGCCGTCGGCGACAAGGAAATGCCGGGCTTCGGCGAGGAAATGCGGCGGATCAGCCTGAACTTCGTGCCGACCGCCATCCTGTCGCGGCAGGTTGCCGTGATCCGCAAGCAGGCGCTGATCATCAACCTGCCCGGGCAACCGAAATCAATTCGGGAGACGCTGGAAGGCGTCCGCCACGCCGACGGCACGGTCGCCCACGTCGGCATCTTCGCCGCCGTACCGTACTGCATCGACCTGATCGGCGGCCCCTATGTCGAAACCAACGATGCCGTGATCAAGGCTTTCCGCCCGAAATCGGCGATCCGGACGAAATAGGGCGCCTCAGCCCAGCCGGCTGTAACGATAGCGGGCTACTTCATAGTCGGCCGTCTGATCGAGCAGGGTCACCGGCGCCAGCAGGAAACGCCCGCTATCGCACGCGTACTCAAGGCTCTCACGCGGATCGTAGGCATTCGGCGGCAGGACCACCCGCAATTCGTCGGGCCGGTTGCCGTCGAGCAGGATCAGCGCCGGCACCCCGGCCGCCGCGGCATAACTTGATGCAGCCCGCACCCGGAGTTCAGCCGAAACCGCCTGCCGGGCAAGAACCTGAATGCCGACCCGGGCCTCGCTCTCCGTCTCGCGGTGATAGCGCCGGATGACGCCGGCCAGCCAGTTATCGCCGCCTTCGGGCTGCATGGTGATCAGTGCGCCAACCCTCAGCCACTCGCCGGGAACATTGCCCAGCACCGCGCCGAAACCACCGCGACTGACATTCTCGACCACCCAGCTTTCCATCTGCAGGCCGGCCGGCCGGCCGCCAAACTCGCCGGAAAAGACTACGAAGGCATTGACCAGGCCATGCAGCACCGACATCCGGTGCTTGACGCGATGCCGGTCGTGCTGCCGCTGCGGCGGGATCGGTGCCAGATAGGCGGTCAGGTGACGCAGCACGCGGACCAGCAGCTTGATCGGATAAGGCGCCCCCAGATTGATCCCGGGCGGGATTTCACCGCCCCGCTCCAGACTGTCGAGCAGGGCCCGCATCTCGTCGTGAGCCACCCCGGGCTTGATGAAACGCTGGCTCGTTTCCGCCTTCTCAGGCATCCGGGCCAGGCGCTGCGGCGGCTGTGCCCGCTTGAGATCTGACCAGTAAACGCTATCCGGCAGGACCTTCGCGGTATAGACAAAACCCGGCAGAAAATGGGCAATCAGGCGCTCGGCGACCTCGATTTCCAACGGTAGCAGGCTATCCAGCGAGGCCGCCTGGAACAGCATCACTTTTTGGTATTCCTGCACCGGCGTCGTCATCCCGCCATGACCGGTTAGCGCCACCGCCTTGCTGCCGCTACCCGCCTCCTCCGCGGCCAGCAGGGCCGTGCCGAGACGCAGCCAGAGTTCGCCGCTGAGTGGGCCATAGTGGAATTGCTCCCATTTGAGCACGTGCCCAAGGGCGGCCATCAAGTGGACCGACAACAGAGGCAGCACGCTCTTCGGGAGTTCGCCCGGGCGAGGCCTGTCGCTGACCGCCTGCAGACAGCGTTCATAGGCGCCCGCCAGCAGGATCCAGTACCCGTAATTGATCGACCACAGCCGCTTTTCTTCCGATCTCGACAGGCGTGCCGCATGGAAATACTCCTGCGACAAACGCCGCAGGTGGGGATTCGCCACCGGTTCGAATTGCTGCAGCACTTCATAGAGGCGCTCGGCCGGGAAATCCTCGACGCCGGCCAGCGACTCAAGCCAGCCGGCGATTTCATCCAGCGCCTTGAAAGCATTGTCTCTCGGCAATTCAGCCAGAATCTTGCGGCACTCGCGCGCATCCGCCAGCGGATGTTCGGTTTTCTGCGCAAAAAATCCACCCAGCTTGGCCACACTTCTAAGCACAACGCCTCCAATAAAATAGTTTTTCCGAGTGTAAGCCGCCCCCCTTCTTTCGACTGTGATAAATCTCATATTTCTACCAAAAGCTGCTTCACGGGGGCAGGCTTCGCCGAGCGCCAGAATTTAATCGCCATGTAAAGTAAAATAGCCTGTTATTTTGACCATCCGGATTAACCAAGCGATGCAGCCCTATCTCGATCTGATGCGCCATGTGCTCGACAACGGCCACGACAAATCCGACCGCACCGGCACCGGCACGCGCTCGGTCTTCGGCTGGCAGATGCGCTTCGATCTGGCTCGGGGCTTCCCGATGCTGACCACCAAGAAGCTGCATCTGAAATCCATCGTCCACGAATTGCTGTGGTTCCTGCAAGGCGACACCAACATTGCCTACCTGCAGCAGAACGGCGTTCGCATCTGGGACGAGTGGGCCGACGAAACCGGCGATCTCGGCCCGGTCTACGGCAAGCAGTGGCGGCGCTGGGAAACCCCGGATGGCCGCCTGATCGACCAGATCGCGCAACTGGTCAACAGCCTGAAGAACAACCCCGACTCACGCCGCCATATCGTTTCCGCCTGGAATCCAGGCGATGTCGACCAGATGGCGCTGCCGCCCTGCCATTGTCTGTTCCAGTTCTACGTGGCAAATGGCCGGTTGTCCTGCCAGCTCTACCAACGCTCGGCCGACATCTTTCTCGGTGTGCCCTTCAACATCGCCTCCTATGCCCTGCTGACCCTGATGCTGGCCCAGGTCTGCGGCTACCAGCCGGGCGAATTCGTCCATACCTTCGGCGACGCGCATATTTATGCAAATCATTTCGAGCAGGCCAGGCTACAACTGTCCCGCCAACCGCGCGCCTTGCCGACCATGTGGATCAATCCTGAAGTAAAAGATATTTTTGCCTTCCGTTTCGAGGATTTTCGTCTCGACGGCTATGACCCGCATCCCCACATCGCCGCCCAGGTGGCCGTTTAACCATGCCGGTACCGCTACGCCCCGCCTGGCTTGCCCTGGCCGAACACGCCCGCAGCATCAAGCACCGCCACCTGCGCGACCTGTTCGCCACCGACCCGGCGCGCTTCGCGCATTTCTCCCTGCACCACGGCCAGTTGTTGCTCGATTTCTCGAAGCAACGCCTCGACCAAACCGCCATCGGCTTGCTGCGCCAACTGGCAGCGCAGACCGGCTGGCACCACTGGCTGGAGCGGATGCGGGCCGGTGAGCCGATCAACCATACCGAAGGCCGCGCCGTCAGACACACCGAACTGCGCGCCGGTCCGGCTGCGCCGCCGGAGGTCAAGACGGTGCTGGGCCGGATGGCCCGTTTCTGCGAACAGATACACGCCGGCAGCTGGCGCGGGTTTTCCGGGGAGCGGATCACCGATGTCGTCAATCTTGGTATCGGCGGCTCCGACCTTGGGCCGCGCATGGCCGTCCACGCCCTGGCCGCCTTTGCGCAGCCCGACATCAACGTGCATTTTGTCTCCAATCTCGACAGCGCCGACCTGGCCAGCACGCTGACCCGCCTCAATCCGCGCAGTACATTGTTCATTGTCGCCAGCAAGACCTTCACGACGCTGGAAACGATGGCCAATGCGCACACGGCGCGAAACTGGCTGAGGGCGGCCGCCCGCGACGACCAGGCCATCGCCCGCCATTTCGTCGCCGCCTCGACCAATCTGGCGGCCACGGCCGAGTTCGGCATCGCCCCGGAAAACGTCTTCCAGTTCTGGGACTGGGTCGGCGGCCGTTTCTCGCTGTGGTCGGCGATCGGCCTGCCGATCGCGCTGGCGGTCGGCTACCGGAATTTCGAACAGTTGCTGGCCGGCGCCCGCGATCTCGACGAGCATTTCTTCAACGCGCCAGCCGAAAGCAATCTGCCGCTGACCATGGCCCTCGTCGCCCTGTGGAACACCAATTTCCTTGAAGCCCACAGCCACGGCATTTTCCCCTACAGTCACTCGCTGGCTCTGCTACCCTCTTACCTGCAGCAACTGGAGATGGAAAGCAACGGCAAACGGGCCAATCGCGACGGACTGGCGGTCGACTACCCGACCAATCCGATCCTCTGGGGTGCCGCCGGGACCAACGGCCAGCACTCGTTCTTCCAGCTGCTGCACCAGGGCGGCGCCCTGGTGGCCAGCGACTTCATCGCCCTGGCCCAATCCGACTTCCCGCTCCCGGGGCACCACAGCGGCCTGCTCGCCAACTGCCTGGCCCAGTCATCGGCCCTGGCGTTCGGCCAGACCGTCGAAGAAGCGCGGGCAGCCGGCATTCCGGAGCATCTGCTGCCGTTCCGCCGCTTCCCCGGCAACCAGCCGTCGACCACGCTGATCCTGCCCGCAATGACGCCCTTCACACTCGGCCAGCTGATTGCGCTCTACGAGCACAAGGTCTTCTGCCTGGGCGTCCTGTGGAACCTCAACTCCTTCGACCAGTGGGGCGTCGAACTCGGCAAGCAACTGGCCGGGCGACTGGCGCCCTGTATCCGCGAGGAAGCCCCGACCGAAGCGCTCGATGCCTCGACGCGCGGCCTGATCGAACACCTGCGGCAATTCCGCCCCTGAGCATGGCCGAAATCGTCATCATCGCCGCCGTTGCCCGCAACCGCGTCATCGGCAAGGACAACCAGCTGATCTGGAGCATTCCGGAGGACATGGCGCACTTCAAGGCACTGACCAGCGGCCAGACCGTGGTCATGGGCCGCAAGACCTGGGAATCGCTGCCGCCGCGCTTCCGGCCACTGCCCGGCCGGCGCAACATCGTGATCAGCCGGCAGGCCGAGTACGACGCACCGGGCGCCGAAGTCGCCGATTCGCTGGAAAATGCCCTGCGCCGGGCGTCGACCGCGGGAACGGTCTTCATCATCGGCGGCGAACAGATCTACGTGCAGGCCATGGCCATCGCCCATCGCCTGGAAATCACCGAGGTCGACCTCGAACCGGAAGGCGATGCCTGGTTTCCGGAGATTGCGACGGTCGACTGGCAAAAAACGGCAGAAACGGAAGGAAGCGGCTTCCGCTTCCTGACTTATCGCCGCCCGTCAGCGCCCGGCCGGGACAGTACAGCCCGGCCGACACCTGCTGCCTAACGCACGCAATCCACGTAGTAGGCGCCGTCGCCGCCCTTGACCAGACCGTGCACGTCGGTCTCGAAGCCGGGGAAACGGGCATTGAATTCGCGGGCGAATTTCAGATAGCTGCAGATCGTCCGGTTGAAGCGCTCGCCGGGAATCAACAGCGGAATGCCCGGCGGGTAAGGCGTCAGCAGCACGGCCGTCACGCGACCTTCCAGATCATCGACGGACACCCGCTCGATGTCGCGGTGCGCCATCTTGGCGAAGGCGTCGGCCGGACGCATGGCGGGCACCATATCCGACAGATACATCTCGGTCGTCAGGCGGGCGACGTCGTTCTGCTTGTACACGGCGTGAATCTGCTTGCACAGGTCCCGGAGACCGATTCGCTCGTAGCGCGGGTTCTTCTGCACGAACTCGGGCAGCACCTTCCACAGCGGCTGGTTCTTGTCGTAGTCGTCCTTGAACTGCTGCAAGGCGGTCACCAGCGTGTTCCAGCGCCCCTTGGTGATGCCGATGGTGAACATGATGAAGAAACTGTAGAGGCCGCACTTTTCGACGATGACGCCGTGTTCGGCCAGATACTTGGTGACAATCGCCGCCGGGATGCCGCGCTCGGCGAACTCGCCATCGACATCGAGCCCCGGGGTGATAATGGTCGCCTTGATCGGATCGAGCATGTTGAAGCCGTCGGCCAGGTTGCCGAAGCCGTGCCAGCGTTCGCCCGGCTTGAGCATCCAGGCCTCGCGCTCCTCGATGCCTTCCTCGGACAGGTCGTCCGGGCCCCAGACCTTGAACCACCAGTCGGCCCCCCATTCTTCATCCACCTTGCGCATGGCGCGGCGGAAATCAAGCGCTTCGGCGATCGACTCCTCGACCAGCGCGGTGCCGGCCGGTTCTTCCATCATCGCCGCGGCGACGTCGCAGGAAGCGATGATCGAGTACTGCGGCGAAGTCGAGGTGTGCATCAGGTACGCTTCATTGAAAATGTCGCGGTCGAGCTTCTGGTTCTCGGCGTCCTGGACCAGGATCTGCGACGCCTGCGAGAGGCCGGCCAGCAGCTTGTGGGTCGATTGTGTCGAAAAGATCATCGATTCCTTGCAGCGCGGCCGGTCGGCGCCGATCGCATGGTAGTCACCGTAGAAATCGTGGAAGGCGGCATGCGGCAGCCAGGCTTCGTCGAAGTGCAGGGTATCGATCTTGCCGTCGAGTTCGTTCTTGATCTCCTCGACGTTGTAGAGGATGCCGTCGTAGGTCGACTGGGTAATGGTCAGGACACGCGGCTTGGCGCTCTTGTCCACGATGAACGGATTGGCGGCGATCTTTTTCTGGATGCTTTCCCAGGCGAATTCGCTCTTCGGGATCGGCCCGATGATGCCGAAATTGTTGCGCGTCGGCATCAGGAAAACGGGAATCGCCCCGGTCATCATGATGGCGTGCAGGATCGACTTGTGGCAGTTGCGGTCGACGACGACGACATCCCCCGGCGCCACCGTCGAGTGCCAGACGATCTTGTTCGACGTCGAGGTGCCGTTGGTGACGAAATACAGGTGATCCGAATTGAAGATGCGCGCCGCGTTGCGCTCGGAGGCGGCGACCGGGCCGGTGTGGTCGAGCAGCTGGCCGAGTTCCTCGACGGCATTGCAGACGTCGGCGCGCAGCATGTTCTCGCCGAAGAACTGGTGGAACATCTGGCCGACCGGCGACTTCAGGAAAGCGACGCCGCCCGAGTGGCCCGGGCAGTGCCAGGAGTAGGAGCCGTCGGCGGCGTAGTGGGTCAGTGCCCGGAAGAACGGCGGCGGCAGCGAGTCGAGATAGGCCTGCGCCTCGCGCTTGACGTTGCGGGCGATGAACTCCGGCGTATCCTCGAACATGTGGATGAAGCCATGCAGTTCGCGCAGCACGTCGTTGGGAATATGGCGGGAAGTGCGCGTTTCGCCATGCAGGAAGATGGGGATCTCGGCGTTGCGGTTGCGAATCTCGGTGACGAAGGCGCGCAGCTCGCCGAGCGTCTCTTCCGGCTCCAGCGCCAGTTCCTCGTCGTCGATCGATAGGATGAAGGCGCTGGCTCGCGACTGCTGTTGGGCGAAAGAGGTCAGATCACCGTAACTGGTCACCCCGACCACTTCCATGCCTTCCTTTTCGATCGCCTCGGCCAGGGCGCGAATGCCGAAACCGGAGGTATTTTCCGAACGGAAATCTTCGTCGATGATGATGATGGGAAAATGGAAGCGCATGGTGAATCCTTAAAAAGCGGCGACCCGCCGCAGCGGGTCACAGAATAAGACGATTTCGTTACGGTACGACGTCAGATCTTGGGCAGGGTCACGCCTTCCTGCCCCTGGTACTTGCCACCCCTGTCCTTGTACGAGGTTTCGCAAACCTCGTCGGATTCGAAAAACAACACCTGCGCGCATCCCTCGCCGGCGTAAATCTTGGCCGGCAGCGGCGTGGTGTTGGAAAATTCCAGCGTGACATGCCCTTCCCATTCCGGCTCGAAGGGAGTCACATTGACGATGATGCCGCAGCGGGCATAGGTCGACTTGCCCAGGCAAACCGTCAGTACCGACCGCGGGATACGGAAATATTCCATGGTCCGGGCCAGCGCGAACGAGTTCGGCGGAATGATGCAGACATCGGATTCGATCTCGACAAAGGACTTGGGATCGAAGTTCTTGGGATCGACCACCGTCGAATTGATGTTGGTGAAGACCTTGAATTCGCGGGCGCAGCGGATATCGTAGCCGTAGCTGGAAGTACCGTAGGAAACGATTTTCTGGCCATTCGCCTCACGCACCAGCTCCGGCGAAAACGGCTCGATCATGCCGTGCTCTGCCGCCATGCGGCGTATCCATTTGTCTGATTTGATGGCCATTTTCTCGCGTCCGCGCTACAAAAAACAAAGGCGGGATTCTACCCGCCTTTGTCGGTGCTTTTGGCAAAAAATTAGGTGTTCTGGACCACGATATTGGGGAATTTCGAGGTCATGTCCTTGGCCTTCTCGCCAATCTTCACCGCGATGCGCCGGGCAATGGCGCGATAAATCTCCGCCGTGCGCGAATCCGGAGCGCCGACCACGGTCGGTTTGCCGCCATCGGCCATCTGGCGAATGGCCATCTCCAGTGGCAGACTGCCGAGAAACTCGACGTCGTAGTCATGACACATCTTCTCGCCGCCGCCTTCACCGAAGATATGCTCCTCATGGCCGCACTGCGAACAGATGTGGATGCTCATGTTCTCGACAATGCCGAGGATGGGAACATTCACCTTCTCGAACATCTTCAGTCCCTTACGAGCGTCGATCAGCGCGATGTCCTGCGGCGTCGTGACGATCACCGCACCGGTCACCGGCACCTTCTGGGACAACGAGAGCTGGATGTCGCCGGTTCCCGGCGGCATGTCGACGATCAGATAGTCGATATCGCGCCAGTTGGTCTGGCCGAGCAGCTGGTCGAGCGCCTGGGAAACCATCGGCCCCCGCCAGACCATCGGCGTCTCGACATCGACCATGAAGCCGATCGACATTGCCTGCAAACCGTAAGCCTCGAGCGGCTCCATGCTCTGGCCGTCCTTCGACTCCGGTTGCTGGCCGGCCAGACCGAGCATTTGCGGTTGTGACGGGCCGTAGATGTCGGCATCGAGGATGCCGACGCTGGCGCCTTCCTGGGCCAGCGCCAAGGCCAGATTGACCGCGGTCGTGCTCTTGCCGACGCCGCCCTTGCCGGAGGCGATGGCGATGATGTTCTTGACGCCCGGCAGCAGCTTGACGCCCAGTTGCACGGAATGCGCGACGATCTTGCTGAATACATTGGCCGAAACGTTGCCAACACCCGGCAGGGTGCGCACGGCGGCAATCACCTGCTTGCGGATGGCGTCGACCTGGGTCTTGGCCGGATAGGCGAGCTCGACATCGAAGGCGACATCATCGCCGTCGATCTTGATGTTCTTCACCGCCTTGCCGGCGACGAAATCCTTGCCTGTGTTGGGGTCGACCGCAGCACTCAGGGCGGTCTTGATCTGCTGTTCTGAAAGGCTCATGAAAACTCCGGGTTCGGGGTGGCCGCCGGGCAATACCCGAGCGATTTGGTCCAGTATACCCCAAACCCGGAGCGACTATCAGCCTGGCTCGATGCGACCCCAAGCACTATCCTCACCGCGTTACGCACGACGTCAAAGGGCTTCCCGGGCCCATCGCCGGTAAATCACGGCCCTTTCGTTTGGTCGGCGCCAGCGCCGGGCGGCCCATGGAAAACCCGCACGGAGGCTCCACGCGGTAAAATCCCCCTTTATCTTTGAAGCTTTGCACCCATGTCGCGCAAAATCCTGGTCACTTCCGCCCTCCCCTACGCCAACGGCGCCATCCACCTCGGCCATCTGGTCGAATACATCCAGACCGACATCTGGGTGCGTTTCCAGAAAATGTCCGGCAACGAGTGCTGGTACGTCTGCGCCGACGACACCCACGGCACGCCGATCATGCTGCGCGCCGAGAAGGAAGGCATCACGCCCGAGCAGCTGATCGCGCGCGTCCACGGCGAACATTCCCGCGACTTTTCCGGCTTTCACGTCGGATTCGACAATTACTACAGCACCCATTCGGATGAAACCCGCGAGTGCGCCAATGACATCTACGGCAAGCTGAAGCGCGCCGGCCTGATCGAGACGCGGACCATCGAGCAGTATTACGACCCGGTCAAACAACTGTTCCTGCCCGACCGTTTCATCAAGGGCGAATGCCCGAAATGCGGCGCCAAGGACCAGTACGGCGACAACTGCGAGTCCTGCGGCGCGGCCTATGCACCGACGGATCTCAAGGACCCGTACTCGGCAATCTCCGGAGCCAAGCCGGAACTGCGCAGCTCGGAACACTATTTCTTCAAGCTCTCCGACCCGCGCTGCGAAGCCTTCCTGCGCCAGTACACCAGCCGCGAGAACGGCACACTGCAAAGCGAAGCCGCCAACAAGATGCAGGAATGGCTGGGCGCCCCCGGCGAGAACAAGCTGACCGACTGGGACATTTCCCGAGACGCCCCGTATTTCGGCTTCGAGATTCCCGATGCGCCGGGCAAGTACTTCTACGTCTGGCTCGACGCGCCAATCGGCTACATGGGCTCGTTCAAGAACCTGTGCAACCGGCAGGGTCTGGATTTCGACGAGTACTTCAAACCCGATTCGAAGACCGAGTTGTATCACTTCATCGGCAAGGACATTCTCTACTTCCACGCGCTGTTCTGGCCGGCCGAACTGGCCCACGCCGGGTTCCGGACGCCGACCAAGATCTTCGCGCACGGCTTCCTGACGGTCGACGGCGCCAAAATGTCGAAATCCCGCGGCACCTTCATCACCGCCGAGAGCTACCTCAACACCGGCCTCAACCCGGAATGGCTGCGTTACTACTACGCCGCCAAGCTGTCGGCGACCATGGAAGACATCGACCTCAACCTCGAAGACTTCTGCGCCCGGGTCAATTCCGACCTGGTCGGCAAGTACGTCAACATCGCCAGCCGCTCGGCCGGCTTCATCACCAAGCGCTTCAACGGCCAGCTCGCCCCGGCCGCCGCCGACCTGCCGGCCATCAAGAGCATCCAGGAAGCCGCCGGTCGCATTGGCGAACTCTACGAAGCCCGCGAATTCGGCAAGGCCATGCGCGAAATCATGGCGCTGACCGACGCCGCCAACCAGTACGTCGATAGCGTCAAACCCTGGGAACTGGCCAAGCAGGCCGACAAGGAAGTCGAGTTGCATGCGGCCTGCAGCAACGCGCTGAACCTCTTCCGCCTGCTCACCGTGCTGTTGAAGCCGATCCTGCCGGTCGTCGCGGCCAAGGTCGAGAAATTCCTCAATATCGCGCCGCTGAGCTGGAACGATACCCAGAGCCTGCTCGCCGCCGGCCACGCCATCAATGCCTACGAGCACCTGATGACCCGCGTCGATGCCAAGCTGATCGAGAAACTGGTCGACGCCAACAAGGAATCGCTGGCCCCGGCGCCGGAAGCTCAATCGCCGCAACGCCATGCCGAGCATCAGCAAAACGAGGTCAAGGCCGAAAGCCCGTGGGAGCCGTTCTGCAATATCGACGACTTCATGAAGGTCGACCTGCGCATCGTCCGCATCGCCAATGCCGAACACGTCGAAGGCGCCGACAAGCTGGTGCGCCTGACGCTGGAGGTCGGCAACGGCGAAACGCGCAATGTCTTCGCCGGTATCAAGGCGGCTTACGACCCGGCGCAACTGGTCGGCCGGTTGACCGTCATGGTGGCCAACCTGGCGCCGCGCAAAATGAAATTTGGATTATCGGAAGGGATGGTTCTGGCCGCTTCCGACAGCGAAGGAAAAATGCCGGGGATCTTCCTGTTGTCGCCCGATTCCGGCGCTCAACCGGGCATGCGTGTCAAATAAATTAATGACATCCGAAACGGCCCGCAAGGCGGGCCGTTTCTTGTTGCAGCGCAACAAAACCAGCCGCAAGTTGAAGTATTACTTTAACTTTGCCGGGCAATCTGGCTACAGGGTTTAGGCTTTTGAATCTATCCACAAAAACTGTGGATAACTCTGTGAATGAATACTGGAGCAAAACGCTAAGTCACCGTCCCGCAAGGTTTTTCCCTGCCTTGCCCGAAAGTTGAGCGAATTGATAAACCATTGATTTAATGCACATTATTAAAGACAACGGCAATTTAACAAATTCATCAACGAAGATTCGTCACTCGACTGACAAACGCTCCATTACTGTGTATAAGTCAAGTCTTGACATTCACTTTGTCAAGTCTTTTAAAAGACTTCGCTGAACCACCCCACAATTGTCTCCAGGCACATGCTGAAATCCCCACTTCGTCCGCCTCGGGCCCGCCTGACCGGCCCGATCTTCGTCTATGCAATCGCCGACGTCTTCGGCCTGGCCTGCGTTTCCATTGGCGCCAGCTGGTTTGCCGCCGGCAAGGGCGCCATTTTGAGCGATTTTCCGACGTCGACCGTAGAGGCCGTCGCCTGCACCGCCGGAGGGATCGCCGTCATGCTCTGGTCAGTTGCCCGCATCCTGCGCGAAATCGCCAAGCAGGCGCCCGAGATGCAGGCCGGCTACGATGCCTATATTGCCGCCAACCATCCGGACAAGCGGCCCCGCCCGCCGGAAAACGGGGCCGATTAATCAGCTTTGCCGCTCGGTTTCAGCCACTCCGGCAACGGGCGTCCACCGGCATTGTCGATCACATATTGACGAACCAGCCGGCGGACGACCTGCGAGGGGGTCAGGTCGTTGGCCGCACAAATCTCCTCGAAGAGTTTTTTCTTCTGCGGATCGATCAGGATCGTCAGGCGTGCGGTGCGGTTCTCCATGATGGGCTCTGGCAGAGTTCGTATCGAGCCATATTAACATACAATTAACATTGACGATTAATCTGACAATCATATAATGCAACGCTTACCCTGTGAGCCTGCATCATGAAAATCGTCTTCCACCCCAAGTTGCTCGATTGCCTGCCAAATTACGACCGCGCGCAACTAGGCAGGGACATCGCTTCAGGGATCACGGTCGGCGTTCTTGCCCTGCCGCTGGCCATGGCCTTTGCCATTGCTTCCGGATGTTCGCCAACCGCCGGTATCTGGACCGCCATCATTGCCGGGTTCCTGATCGCCGCACTGGGTGGCTCACGCGTGCAGATTGGCGGGCCGACCGGCGCCTTCATCCCCATCATCTACGGCATCGTCGCCAGCAACGGTTTCACCAACTTGCTCGGGGCGACCATGCTTGCCGGCGTCTTCCTGCTCGCCATGGGCCTCGCCCGCATGGGGCAGTTGATCCGCTTCATCCCGGTCACGGTGGTCATCGGCTTTACCAACGGCATCGCCGTCGTCATCTTCCTCGCCCAGATCAAGGACTTCTTCGGACTGCGCATCGACAACCTGCCCGCCGAATTTTTTGCCCGCATCAAAACACTGGCCGCCCATGCCCATAGCGTAGACCTGCCGACACTCGCCCTCGCCAGCGCCTGCTTCATCTTTCTGCTTTCCTACAACTGGCTGGCGCAACGGCTGGCCTTGCTGCGCCGGGCACCCGGCCCGCTGGCCGTGCTGCTGGTCGGCACCCTGGCGGCCTTCCTGTTCGACCTGCCCGTTGAAACCATCGGCAGCCGCTTTGGCGGCATCCCGCAGGAATTGCCCGGCCTCGGGCTGCCCGATTTGTCGATCCACGACTTCGGCAAACTGATTTCGCCGGCCATCACCATCGCCCTGCTCGGCGCCATCGAGTCGCTGCTCTCGGCACGCGTTGCCGACAGCCAGATCGACGACCGCCACGACCCCAACCAGGAACTGATCGCCCAGGGCCTGGCCAATATCGCCGCTCCGCTGTTCGGCGGCTTTGCCGCCACCGGCGCCATCGCCCGCACCTCGACCAACGTCAAATCCGGCGGCCGGACACCGATCGCCGGCATCATCCACGCCATCACCCTGCTCGGCATTGTGCTGATCGCCGCACCACTGGCCTCCTATGTCCCCCTGGCCGCCCTCTCGGCCATCGTCATGGTCGTCGCCATCAACATGGGAGAATGGCACGAGTTCAAGGAGCTGTCGCGCTACTCCTACAACTACCGGATCATCCTGCTCGCCACTTTCTTCGTCACCGTGCTGTTCGACCTGACGATCGCTGTCGAGCTCGGCATGACCCTGGCCAGTCTGTTCTTCATCTACCGCATGTCGGAACTGACTCGGGTCGAGCGCCGGCCGCTGCGCGAAGAGGCCGGCGAACCGCAATTCCTCTACCCGGACGGCAGCATGCGGGTCGCCGCCTGGCAACTGTTCGGCTCGCTGTTCTTCGGCGCCGTCAACAAGCTGGAAGCACTCCTCGACCCGGCCGCCGGCCACCCGGAAGTCGTCATTCTCGACATGACGCAACTGATCCAGCTCGACACCACCGGTCTCGAAGGCCTGGAGAACCTGCTCGACAAACTGAAGAAACGCGGCTGCACCCTGCTCGTCTGCGGTCTCAACTCCCAGCCCGGCTCGTTGCTCTATCGCTCGGGTTTCGTCGATCATCTGGGCGACGACAATGTCTGTCCCGATCTCTCAAGCGCCCTGCAGCGCGCCTATATCCTGCTGCCCAACCTGATGGGCGGCTCGGATGAGGATTACTGCTGACCCTAGACGAAAATTTCCACAATAAAAAAGCCCGCTGAAATTCAGCGGGCTTTTTGCATTACTGGTGGTGATGGGCGGAGTCGAACCGCCGACCTATGGGTTATGAATCCATCGCTCTAACCATCTGAGCTACATCACCACGCTTGAGGGCGCGGATTATAGTTTGCCGGCGCTTGGCCGGTCAACCAAAATTGCGCTCGGTTATAATTCGCAACTTTCCTGCAGCCCGGTTGCCAAAGCGGCACCCAACGATTCGCGAAGTACACCCATGCCTAAAAAACTGTTCATCCGCACTTTCGGGTGCCAGATGAATGAGTACGATTCGGACAAGATGGCCGACGTGCTCAACGCCTCCGAAGGGGTCGTCAAGACCGACAACCCCGAAGAAGCCGACATCATCCTGTTCAACACCTGCTCGGTACGCGAGAAGGCGCAGGAGAAGGTTTTCCACGATCTCGGCCGGGTCCGTCACCTGAAGCAACTGAACCCGGACCTGGTGATCGGCGTCGGTGGTTGCGTCGCCAGCCAGGAAGGTGCGGCGATCATCGCCCGTGCGCCGTACGTCGATGTGGTCTTCGGGCCGCAGACGCTGCACCGGCTGCCGCAACTGATCGCCGAGCGCAAGACGAATGGCAAGGCGGCGGTGGATGTCTCCTTCCCGGAAATCGAAAAATTCGATGCCATGCCGCCCTCGGAAGTGAAGGGCGCCTCGGCCTTCGTCTCGATCATGGAAGGCTGCTCCAAGTTCTGTACCTTCTGCATCGTTCCCTATACCCGCGGCGGCGAGGTTTCCCGGCCGTTCACCGACGTCCTGACCGAAGTCGCCGACCTGGCCGCCCACGGTGTCGGCGAAGTCACCCTGCTTGGCCAGAACGTCAATGCCTATCGCGGCGACATGGAAGGTACTGACGAAAAGGCCGACCTCGCCCTGCTGATCGAATACATCGCCGAAGTGCCGGGCATCGAGCGCATCCGCTACACGACCTCGCATCCGCGCGAAATGTCGCAGCGCCTGATCGACACCTACGCCAGCCAGCCCAAGCTGGTCTCGCATCTGCACCTGCCGGTGCAGGCCGGTTCCGATCGCGTGCTGGCCGCGATGAAGCGTGGCTACACGACGCTCGAATACAAGTCGATCATCCGCAAGCTGCGCGCCGCGCGCCCCGACATTTCGCTGTCGTCCGACTTCATCGTCGGCTTTCCCGGCGAGACGGATGAGGATTTCGAGAAGACCATGAAGTTGATCGACGATGTCGGCTTCGACAATTCCTTCTCCTTCATCTACAGCCCGCGCCCGGGCACCCCGGCGCTGGAACTGGACGATTCGACGCCAGCCGACGTCAAGTCGGCCCGCCTCAGCCGCCTGCAGAAGCGCATCGACGAGCAGGCGCAGGTAATCAGCCAGGCGATGGTCGGCAGCATCCAGCGCGTGCTGGTCGAGGGCACCTCGAAGAAGGACGTCCATGAACTGGCCGGCCGCACCGACAACAACCGCATCGTCAATTTCGTCGGCAATCCGCGGCTGATCAACACCTTCGTCGATGTCCGCATCACGTCCGCGCTGCCGCACAGCCTGAGGGGCGAAATTGTCATCCGCGAAGACTAATGGCATGAAAACAAAGGCTGCCACCAGGACGGCGCCGAAGCAGAAGCCGGTCGAGTTCGCCCTCGCCCCGGTCGATAACACACTGCTTGCCAACCTGTGCGGACCGCTCGACGAGAACATCCGGCAGATCGAAACCGGCTTCGACGTGGTGATTCGCCGGCGCAATGAGCGCTTCTCGGTTTTGGGCGAAAAAGCCCAGTTGACCGTCGATGCTCTCCGCTATTTTTACGGCCTGGCCCGCGAGGCACTGACCGTCGATGAAATCCAGCTCGGCCTGATCGAACTGACCAACGCGCCGGTCCGCCGTGTGTCGCGGCGCTCCGAAGGCCCGGTCGACGGCCCGCAGCTGATCACCCGCAAGACCGAACTGCACGGCCGCACGCCGCGCCAGGTCGAATACCTGAAGCACATCCAGGAACACGACATCACCTTCGGCATCGGCCCGGCCGGCACCGGCAAGACCTACCTGGCCGTCGCCTCGGCCGTCGATGCCTTCGAGCGCGACCTGGTCGAGCGCATCATCCTGACCCGGCCGGCGGTCGAGGCCGGCGAGCGCCTCGGCTTCCTGCCCGGCGACCTGACCCAGAAGATCGACCCCTACCTGCGCCCGCTCTACGACGCGCTGTACGACCTGATGGGCGCCGACCGCGTCGCCAAGCTCTACGAGAAACGCGCCATCGAGATCGCCCCGCTCGCCTTCATGCGCGGCCGGACGCTGAACCACGCCTTCGTCATCCTCGACGAGGCGCAGAACACGACGCCGGAGCAGATGAAGATGTTCCTGACCCGCATCGGCATCGGCGCCAAGGCGGTGGTCACCGGCGACATCACCCAGATTGACCTGCCCAAGGGACAGCGCAGCGGCCTCAAGGAAGCCATCGACGTGCTGCACGGCGTGCGCGGCCTGGCCTTTACCCAATTCAAGAAGGAAGACGTGGTCCGCCACCCGCTGGTCGCCCGCATCGTCGAAGCCTATGAAAAACACCAGCAACCGGCTTAACCTGTCCGTGCAATATGCCTGTAATCGGGAGGGCTTACCCTTGCGGGCGGATTTCGTGCGCTGGGCGCGCGCCGCGCTGGCCGGCGGCGGCGAAGTGACGATCCGCCTGGTCGAGGCCGACGAAGGCCAGGCGCTGAACAAGGAATACCGCGGCAAGGACTACGCGACCAACGTCCTGTCGTTTCCGTATGAAACCGAGCCGGTGGTCATGGGCGACCTGGTCATCTGCCCGGGCGTCGTGGCAAAGGAGGCTGCCGAGCAGAACAAGCCGCTGGACGCCCACTACGCGCACCTGACGGTGCATGGTATGCTGCATTTGCAAGGCTGGGACCACGAAAACGACGAAGACGCCCAGGCCATGGAAGACGAAGAAAGGGAGATTCTCGCCGCACTGGGGTATCCAGACCCCTATGCGGTTTAAACATCATGGACAGTGACAGTAAACCCGGTTTCATCGAACGCCTGACTTCCCTGCTGCTGCGCGAGCCCGAAGACCGCGAGCAGCTGATCAAGATTCTGCACACCGCCTACGAGCGGAACCTGATGGACGCCGATGCGCTGACCATCATCGAAGGCGCCCTGCAGGCCTCCGAAACCCGCGTCACCGACGTGATGATCCCGCGGGCCCAGATGGACGTCATCGACATCGACGACCCGCTCGAGGAAATCGTCCCTATCGTCATTGAGGCCGCCCATTCGCGCTTCCCGGTGGTCGACGGCGACCGCGACAACGTCCTAGGCATCCTGCTCGCCAAGGATCTGCTGCGCGTCCAGACCGAAGAAAACTTCGACCTCCGCGACTGGCTGCGGCCAGCCGTCTTCATCCCCGAATCGAAGCGACTCAACGTCCTGCTCCGCGAGTTCCGTGTCTCGCGCAACCACATGGCCATCGTCGTCAATGAATACGGCGGCGTCGCCGGCCTGGTGACCATCGAGGACGTGCTCGAACAGATCGTCGGCGACATCGAGGACGAATACGACTTCGACGAGGCCCACGACAACATCCGCCTCGACGCCTCGGGCCGCTACCGGGTCAAGGCGCGCACCGAGATCGACGACTTCAACGAGGCCTTCAAGACCAGCTTCTCGGACGACGAATTCGACACCGTCGGCGGCCTGATCCTGCGCCATCTCGGCCGCATGCCCAAGCGCAACGAGATCGTCGACATCGGCGGCACCCATTTCCAGGTCCTGCGCGCCGACAGCCGCCGCCTCTACACCCTGCTCGTCGACGCGCCCAAACCGCAGACCAGTGCCGAAGAAACCGTGGCCTGAGCGGCGGCTGCACCGCCTCGGCCTCGCCGCGCTGATCGGCGCCAGCGGTGTCCTCTGCTTCGCGCCTTTCGGGCTGTTCTGGCTGGCCCCCGTCGTCTGGCTCGGCCTCTTCGCCCTGCTCCGCCGTGCCGGCTCGCCGCGCGAAGGCCTGCTGAGCGGCCTGAGTTTCGGCCTCGGCTTCTTCCTCTGCGGCGTCTCGTGGGTTTACGTCAGCCTGTCGGTGTTCGGCGGCATGCCGTGGTGGCTGGCCGGGCCGGCCGCCTTCCTGTTTTGCACGGTGATGGCGCTCTTCCCGATGCTCGCCGGCGGGCTCTTCAAGCGCTGGCAACCGGCCGGCTTCTGGCCGCAGGCCTTGTTTTTCGCGGCGCTGATCGCTACGGTCGACTGGCTGAGAAGCTGGATTTTCACCGGCTTTCCCTGGCTGGCCGTCGGCTATTCGCAGGCGCCGCCCAGCCCGCTGGCCGGCTATGCGCCGCTGCTCGGCGTACACGGCCTGTCGCTGCTGGTCGCCCTGAGCGGCGCGCTGCTCGTTCGCTGGCGGATCGGCCTGGGGGCCGTCATCCTGCTCGCGGTCGGCGGGTTTGCCTTGCGGCAGGTGGCGTGGACCAGCCCGCTCGGCGAGCCGGTCCGCGTCGCGCTGATCCAGGGCAATATCCCGCAGGAAATGAAGTTCCGGCCGGAAGCCTTCGTCCGCACGCTGAACCTCTACCGCGACCTGATCGAGGCTCACCCGGCGCAACTGACCCTGTTGCCGGAGACGGCGCTGCCAGTATTCATCGACCAGTTGCCGGACACCTACCTCGACGACCTCAAGAGACTGGCCCAACGACAAAACGGCGACCTGATCCTCGGCACGCTGACCGGCGATGGCCGCGCCTACTTCAACAGCGCCGTCAGCCTCGGCAGTTCGCCGCTGCAAACTTATAGCAAGAGCCACCTGGTGCCCTACGGCGAGTTCATTCCGCCCGGCTTCGACTGGTTCATGAAGTTCGCGGACATTCCGATGTCGGCTTTCTCGCGCGGCCCGGAAATCCAGCCACCGCTCGCCGTCGCCGGCCAGCGGGTCGCGGCCAACATCTGCTACGAAGACGTCTTCGGCGAGGAAATCATCCGCGCCTTGCCGGCGGCCGGCATCCTGGCCAACCTGTCCAACACCGCCTGGTTCGGTCGCTCGTTGGCCCAGCCGCAACATTTGCAGATCGCCCAGATGCGCGCCGCCGAAACCGGCCGGCCGATGCTGCGCGCCACCAATACCGGGATGACCGCCATCATCCGCCCGGATGGCACGGTTCAGGCGGTGCTGGAACCGTTCACTACCGCCGTGCTGACCGGCGACGTGCGCGCCTACGGCGGCATGACGCCTTACGCCCGCATCGGCAACTGGGGATTCCTGCTGTTGGCCGGCCTGTGCCTGTTAGCCGGCCGTTGGCCGCGCCGCTCGGTCGGCTAGATCAGGCGGCAGTCCGCAGGCGCTGCGCCGCCTGTTCCAGCCGTTGTTTTTCGGCCAGCACGCGGGACGCATAACGCCGGCCAGCATCGCTGGCCGCCCCACCGAACTGCTGCAAGCCGTTTTCCAGGCCGCCGGTGCGCCGGATCGACTCCTTCAGCACACGGGCACCAATCTGGACATTGGTCACCGGATCGAGAAACGAGGCATCCTCTTCCGGCAACTTGTCCTGATGGAAGCGCGGTACGACCTGCATCAGCCCCTGAGCGCCAACGACGCTTTGCGAAAACGGATTGAATCCCGATTCGATACCGATCACGGCGATGATCAGCAGGGGATCGAGATGCAATTCGTGGCCAGAGGCCTGGGCCGTGGCAAAAATCGGCTGCAGGGCCTCGGTGGACACCCGGTAACGGCGGGAAACATAGTCCAGCACGCTCCGCATGCGCGGACTGAGTGCGTCCGCCTCCGGTTCGGCCGACGCCTCGTCGGCGACTTCGTCATCGACCGCTGGGTCGATGGCGACAGCCTCGGCGCTGGGCAGGAAAGAAGCCAGCAGGTCCAGGCGGCCACTTTGCACGCCGATCAGGCCAATAATGAAAACGACACCGGCGACCATCAGGAATTTCTGGAAAAAATTGATGGCTACGGCAGAAATGCGCTGCACAGCAGGCGGGAGAATGGTCGAAGCGATCATGTGACCTCCTTCACTGTTGCCACTGCGGAAAACGGCTCCGACAGCGAACGGTTACAGGGGGTACGACATCGGCGAAGGCAGGCCGGAAGTGTTCCGAAACCCGCGAAGCGACAAGCATGGCCGCCTGAAAATACCGATGTTGCACCGCAACACGAAATGCAGTTTATTGATTTAATTGAGTTTGGTCAACGTAACACGCCTAACGCAGTGATTAAAGTGTTGCGCAGCAGCAACACCTTGGCCAGCGCCATGCAAATGACAACCCGGGAAAAACCCCGGCCGCCCCAGCCGGCGGGCGGCCGCGAAGCCCTGTCCCGTAGCGCGGCAAAAGCTAGTAAAATTCAAGGCTTTCCGCCTTTCCGAGTGCGTCCGATGACGACCAGCCAGAAACCCACTTTCCAAGAAATCATCTTGCGCCTGCAGCAATACTGGAGCCAGCAAGGTTGCGCCCTGCTCCAGCCCTACGACATGGAAGTCGGCGCCGGCACCAGCCACACCGCCACTTTCCTGCGCGCCATCGGCCCCGAGCCGTGGAAAGCCGCCTACGTGCAGCCCTCGCGCCGTCCCAAGGATGGCCGCTACGGCGAGAACCCGAACCGCATGCAGCATTACTACCAGTTCCAGGTGGTGCTCAAGCCGGCACCGGACAACATTCTCGAGCTCTACCTCGGCTCGCTGGAAGCGCTCGGTTTCGACCTCAAGAAGAACGACGTCCGTTTCGTCGAGGACGACTGGGAAAACCCGACGCTGGGCGCCTGGGGCCTGGGCTGGGAAGTCTGGATGAACGGCATGGAAGTGACCCAATTCACCTACTTCCAGCAGGTCGGCGGCATCGACTGCAAGCCGATCACCGGCGAAATCACCTACGGCATCGAACGCCTGGCGATGTACCTGCAGGGCGTCGAGAACGTCTTCGACCTGACCTGGACCGACGGTCTGACCTACGGCGACGTCTATCACCAGAACGAAGTCGAGCAGTCGGCCTACAACTTCGAGCACAGCAACGTCGATTTCCTGTTCCACGCCTTCGGCAAGCACGAGGAAACCGCCGTGCACCTGATGGGCGCCCAGCTGGCGCTGCCCGCCTACGAACAGGTGCTGAAGGCGGCGCACACCTTCAACCTGCTCGACGCCCGCGGCGCCATCTCGGTGACCGAGCGCGCCGCCTACATTGGCCGCATCCGCAACCTGGCGCGTGCCGTGGCGCAAGCCTACCTCGACAGCCGTGCCCGCCTCGGCTTCCCGATGGCGCCGAAGGAATGGGCCGGCGAAGTGCTGGCCAAGCTTGAAGAACAGAACGCCAAGAAAGCTGCCTGAGATGACTGCAAAAAACCTCCTCGTCGAACTGTTCGTTGAAGAACTGCCGCCCAAGGCGCTGAAGAAGCTGGGCGAAGCCTTCGCCGCGGCGCTGGCCCATTCGCTGAAAAATGCTGGTCTGGCGCCGTCGACCGCAGCAGTCACCGCCTACGCCTCGCCGCGCCGCCTGGCCGCCCACGTCACCGACGTCGCCGCCGTCGCCGCCGACAAGCCGGTGGTGCAGAAGCTGATGCCGGTCGCCGTCGGCCTCGACGCCAATGGCAACGCCACCCCGGCGCTGTTGAAGAAGCTCGCCGCCCTCGGCGCCGATGCTGCGGCCGTCGCCGGCCTGCGCCGCGAGAACGACGGCAAGGCCGAGATCCTGTTCTACGACAGCCTGGCCAAGGGCGCGACGCTGGCCGAGGGCCTGCAGAAGGCCGTCGAGGCCGCGCTGGCCGCGCTGCCGATTCCCAAGGTCATGAGCTACCAGCTGGCCGACGGCTGGAGCAGCGTCAATTTCGTCCGCCCGGCGCATGGCCTGGTCGCCCTGCATGGCGCCGACATCGTGCCGGTCTCGGTGCTCGGCCTGAACTCCGGCAACACCACCCACGGCCATCGCTTCGAAGCCGCCGTCGATCCGGTGGTGATTGCCGATGCCGACCGCTACGCCGAAACGCTCAAGCGCGATGGCGCCGTGCTCGCCTCCTTCGCCGAACGCCGGGCCGAAATCGCCCGCCAGCTTGAAGCTGCCGCAGCCAAGGCCGGTGGCAAACCGATCGACGACGAGGCGCTGCTCGACGAAGTGACGGCGCTGGTCGAGCGCCCGAACGTGCTGATCGGCCAGTTCGAAGAGGAATTCCTGGCCGTGCCGCAGGAATGCCTGATCCTGACCATGAAGGCGAACCAGAAATACTTCCCGCTGCTCGACGCAGCCGGCAAGCTGACCAACCAGTTCCTGGTCGTCAGCAACATCAGCCCGGCCGACCCGAGCGCCGTGATCGGCGGCAACGAGCGCGTCGTGCGCCCGCGTTTGGCCGACGCCAAGTTCTTCTTCGACCAGGACCGCAAGAAGTCGCTGGAATCGCGCGTTGCCGGCCTGGCCAAGGTCGTCTATCACAACAAGCTGGGCACCCAGGGCGAGCGCGTCGCGCGCGTCGCGGCGATTGCCCGCGCCATTGCCGATCACCTCGGCGGCGGCGCGCTGTCGCAACACGCCGAGCAGGCCGCGGTGCTGGCCAAGGCCGACCTGCTGACCGACATGGTCGGCGAATTCCCGGAACTGCAGGGCATCATGGGTCGTTATTACGCCCAGCACGACGGGCTGAACGCCGACGTCGCCGATGCCATCGAGGACCACTACAAGCCGCGCTTCGCCGGCGACAGCCTGCCGCGCGGGCGGGTCGGCACCGTCGTGGCGCTGGCCGACAAGCTGGAAACTCTGGTCGGCATGTTCGGCATCGGCCAGATCCCGACCGGCGACCGCGACCCGTTCGCCCTGCGCCGCCATGCGCTGGGCGTCATCCGCATGCTCAGCGACGGCGACCTGGCGCTGCCGCTCGACCAGTTGCTGCAAGCCGCCGCCGCGCCGTTTGCTACGGTCGACGACTTCAAACCGGCAGAATCCGCGCTGGCCGACTTCATCTACGACCGCCTGGCCGGCAGCCTGCGCGAGCAGGGCTACACGGCACAGGAAGTCGACGCCGTGGTCTCGCAACGGCCGCAGCGCCTGGGCGACATCCCCAAGCGCCTGGCCGCCGTGCGCGCCTTCTCGGCGCTGCCCGAGGCCGCCGCGCTGGCCGCCGCCAACAAGCGGGTCGGCAATATCCTGAAGAAGGTCGAAGACAGCGTCGACGCCTGGGTCGACAACGCCCTGCTCAAGGAAGCCGCCGAAATCGCGCTGCACGACGCGCTGGTCGAGGTCGTGCCGCAGGCCGACGCCGCCTTCGATACCGGCGACTATGCCGAGTCGCTGCAGGCCCTGGCCGCGCTGCGCGCGCCGGTCGACAGCTTCTTCGACGGCGTGATGGTCAATGCCGACGATCCGGCCTTGCGTGCCAACCGTCTTGGCCTGCTCGCCAAGCTCCATGCGGCGATGAACAAGGTCGCTGACATTTCCAAGCTGTCCACCTGAACGCCGGGAGGCCGCCATGCCCACCAAGCTCGTCATCCTCGACCGCGACGGCGTGATCAACTTCGATTCTGCCCAGTTCATCAAGAATCCGGCCGAATGGAAACCGATCCCGGGCAGCCTGGAGGCCATCGCCCGGCTCAGCCAGAGCGGCTACAAGGTGGTCGTCGCGACCAACCAGTCGGGCGTCGGGCGCGGCCTGTTCGACATGGAAATGCTCAACCAGATCCACAGCAAGATGCACAAGGCGGCCGTGGCGCTGGGCGGGCGGATCGATGCCATTTTCTACTGCCCGCACGCCGCCGACTCGAAATGCGAATGCCGCAAGCCGAAACCGGGCATGTTCAAGCGCATTTCCGAAACGCTGAACATCGATCTGAAAGGCGTGCCGGCCATCGGCGATTCGCTGCGTGACCTGCAGGCCTGTGCCACCGCCGGCTGCCAGCCGATCCTGGTGCTCACCGGCAAGGGCGCGAAAACCAAGGCAGAAGAAACCTTGCCGGAAGGCACGCTGGAATTCCCCGATCTAGCCGCCGCGGTTGACCACATCCTGATCAAAGAGAAGAAATGAACGCCCTCCGTTCCTCGCTGTTCATGGCCTACGCCATCGTCTGGTCGGTGGTCACGGCGCCGCTGGTGGTCATTGGCGCTCTCGCCCTGCGCGGCCTCTGGGGTTACCGCCTCGGCAAGCTGTGGCGGCTCGGCATCCAGTTCGGGGTCGAGAACATCCTCGGCATCCGCCCCCTGGTCGTCGGCCTGGAAAACATGCCGAAGGAACCCTGTGTCATTCTCGCCAAGCACCAGTCGGCCTGGGAAACCATGACGCTGCAGGACTATGTGCCGAAAGGCGCCTACTGCGTCTTCGTGCTCAAGAAAGAGCTGCTCAAGGTGCCGCTGATCGGCTGGGGCCTGGCCGCGATGAAAATGATCTCGATCGACCGTGCCGCCGGCAAGGATGCGCTCGACCAGGTCGTCACCCAGGGCCGCGAGCGGCTGAAACAGGGCTTCTACGTCATCCTCTTTCCCGAAGGCACGCGCGTCGCGCCGGGCCACAAGAAACGCTACAAGCCGGGGGGCGCCTACTTGGCCACCCACGTCGGTTGCAAGGTCGTGCCGGTCGCCCACAACGCCGGCGAACTGTGGCCGCGCCAGGCTTTCCTGAAGAAGCCGGGCACCGTCACCGTCAGCATCGGCCCGGCCTTCGATGCCACCGGCCTGAGCGAAGCCGAGGTCAATCGGCGGGCCGAGGAATGGATCGAGAGCGAAATGCACCGCATCTCGCCGCATCGCTATTCGAATGCCTCGCACAACGCTACCTGAAACCAGCCACCGCATCGCCATTGCCGGGGCGGATGTCAGCTATCAGTTACGGCGCAGCCAGCGACGCACCATCGGCCTCTCCATCGACCACCGCGGCCTGCGCGTCGGCGCCCCGACCCGGGCCCGCCTCGGCGACATCGAGAAGCTGATCCACGAGCACGGCCAGTGGGTACTCGACAAGCTTACCGCCTGGCGCGAGCGCCCCGCCCCCGGCAAGTTCGAGGTCACCGACGGCGCGGTGGTTTTTGCCCTCGGCGAACCGTTGACCGTAGCATTCACCCGCATCGGCCGAACACGCTGGCAGTTTGGCCCGGGCCGGCTCTATCTGCGCGTCGGGCCGGACGATGACGCCAACAACCTGCTCGAAAAGGCACTGCGCGAAAGAGCACGTGAAGTCTTCGGCGAACGCCTGGCCATGCACGCCCCGCGGCTTGGCGTCGCCCCGCCGCCCTTGCGCCTGTCGTCGGCCCGCACACGCTGGGGCAGCTGCAACCACCGCGGCAACATCGCGCTGAACTGGCGGCTGCTCCTGATGCCCCTGCCAGTCGTCGATTATGTCGTCTGCCACGAACTGGCCCACCTCAAGGAAATGAACCACAGCCCGCGCTTCTGGTCTGTGGTGGAACAGCTCTGCCCGGACTGGCAGGTCCGGCGCCGCGAACTGCGCCACCTGGCCCGGCAAATCCCCCACTTTTAAGGAAAATCCATGCGCATCCTGCACACCATGCTCCGTGTCGGCAATCTCGACCAATCGATCGCCTTCTACACCGAAGTCCTCGGCATGCGACTGCTCCGCCGCCAGGACTACCCGGATGGCCGCTTCACGCTGGCCTTCGTCGGCTACGGCGATGAGGACAAGGACGCCGTCCTCGAACTGACTCACAACTGGGACACGCCGGCCTACGACCTCGGCAACGGCTATGGCCACATCGCACTGGCCGTACCCGACGCGGCGGCAGCCTGTGCCGCGATCCGCGAGCGCGGCGGCAAGGTGGTGCGTGAAGCCGGGCCGATGAAACACGGGCAGACCATCATCGCCTTCGTCGAAGATCCGGACGGCTATAAGGTCGAACTGATCCAGCGCGCCTGACCGACATCAAGGCCGCCGGGATCGGCAGGCTCGATACTGGCGACTCCCCCCAGGAGATTCGCATGGCCTTTCCCGAATTTTTTACCCGCATTCCCGCCCTCACCCTGCGTGACCCGCTGGCCGAACTGCTCGGCGCAGCGGAAGGCGGGCTGATCGAATACCGCTTCGCCGACGCCGTCAAACTGGCCGGGCATTCCTGCCCGACCGTGGCCGGCGCCTGGCTGATGAGCGTTCGCGCCCTGCGCGAACTCTATGGCGACGCAATCCCGGTGCGCGGCAACATTGCCGTCGCCCTGCCGGAAAGCCTCGACAGTGGCGTCGCCGGCGTCATCGCCAGCGTCGCCACGCTGCTCACCGGAGCGGCTGGCGACGGCGGCTTCAAGGGACTGGGCGGCCAGTACGTCCGGCGCGGGCTACTCGAATTCGGCGTTGCCGGCGTCGCCGGCATGGCGTTCCGCCGTCTCGATACGAATGCTGCGGTCGACTGCACGTTTCGGCCTCATTCGGTCGCCGCCGACCCGCGTCTCGGCGAACTGCTGCCGGCCGTCATTCACGGCACCGCCGATGCGGCAGCCCGGCGGCTGTTCGGTGAGCTCTGGCAGGAACGCGTCGAGCGCCTGTTGCTCAGCCATGCAGACGACCCGGCGGTCATCGGGATTCGCCGCAGCCCGGGCTGAAACGGCTTGACAACGATGCCAACGGGATGGAACACTGCCGCGCCATGAGCCAACCCGCTGCCCTCGTTGTCGATGACTTCGCCTCAATGCGCAGTGTCGTCGCCGAAGTCCTCAAGAAACTCGGCTTCACCGACATCACCCAGGCCTCCAACGGCCGAACAGCCCTGGCTCGCCTGGCGGAGAACAAGCGCATCGGCCTCGTCATTTCCGACTGGCACATGCCGGAAATGGACGGTCTCGAACTGCTCAGGGCAATCAAGGCCAATCCCGAACTGGCGCACATCCCGGTTCTGATGCTGACCGCCGAAGGCCAGCGCAACAACGTCATCGATGCCATGCAGTGCGGTGCGGCCGGCTATATCGTCAAACCCTTCACGCCGACCGCCCTGCACCAGCGCCTGGAAAAGATGTTTCCCGCCTAGGGGCGGCCGCCGTTTCGCTCCATCCGCGCCTGCGCGGCCTGCCTCATCAGACCAGAGCCTCCCGGAGCACCGTTTCGAAGCGCTCGACGACCACCGCCCATTGGTGCTGCAGCATCGAGCACCGGGCCGCCGCTCCGAGCAGCGGCAAACGCTCCGGCAAGGCAAGCAGCTCCAGCGCCGCTGCCACGTAGCCGGTCTCGTCCCCGGGCGCCGCCAGGCGGCCATTCTCGCCCCCGACGATCAGTTCGGCGGCAGCCGCGCTACGGTAGGCCAGCACCGGCAGGCCGCTGGCCATAGCCTCGGCAACAACGTTGCCATAAGTCTCGGTCAGACTGGGGAAGAGAAAGAGGTCGGCGCTGGCGTAATGGGTCGCCAGATCGTCCCCCAGCCGCAGGCCGGCAAAATGGTGCCCGGGATGTGCGGCGGCCAGTTGCCGGGCCGACGGACCGTCGCCCACCCAGACCATCTTTGCCTGCGGCTGGCGGAGATGAATCGCCGCAAAGGTCTTTTCGACCAGCGCCAGATTCTTTTCCGCCGCCATCCGGCCGACATACAGGCACACCGGCGCAGCGGCGGCAACGCCCCACTCGGCGCGCAGGCGCTCGCTGCGTCGGGCCGGGTCGAACAGTTGGGTATCGACGCCGCGGCCGACCACGCGCACGCCGCTCAGCCCTTCGCCGGCCAGGTCGGCGGCCAGCGCCGCCGTCGGCACCATGGTGGCCCGCGTCCGGCGATGCAGGGTGCGCAGGTAGGCGGCGACCGCCGGGCGCATCCAGCCGACGCCGTAATGGACGCTGTAGCGGTCGAAATTGGTGTGAAAACCGGAAGTCACCGGAATTCCCAACTGGCGGGCGACGCTGACCGCCGACCAGCCGAGCGGCCCTTCGGTCACCACATGCACGAGGTCCGGTCGCTGCTGGCGCCAGTGCCGGGCCAGCCGCCGACCGGCCGGCAAGCCGAAGCGCAGCCCGGGATAGCCGGGCAGTGGCAGGCCGGGCAAGGCCAGTTCGTGCTCGCTGCCGGCATCGCCCTTGTTCTGGCGCGGCCGGACAATGCTGACCCGGTGGCCGCGCTCGCGCAGACCGCCGACCAGACGGCCGACGGTCATCGCGACGCCATTGACCTCGGGCGGAAAGGTTTCAGTGACGAAGGCGATGCTCATCGACATCAGGCAATCTCCAGCAGCACACAGGCCCAGACGACGATGACCATGAGCAGCGAGACGAGCACCGCGGCGCTGCCGATGTCCTTGGCACGCTTGGCCAGACGGTGGTTTTCCAGGCCGACGCGGTCGACCACCGCCTCAATGGCCGAATTGAGCAGTTCGACGACCAGCACGACCAGCAGGCTGGCGATCATCAGGCCGCGCCCCAGCCAGGACACCGGCAGCAGACAGGCGGCGGGAATCAGCAGCACCGCCAGCCAGACTTCCTGACGGAAGGCGTCTTCGCACAGGTAGGCGGCTTTCAGGCCGGCGATCGAGTAGTTGAAGGCATTCCAGACCCGGCGCAAGCCGGTCTTGCCCTTGAAGGGCGATTCGTTGGCGGGATCGAGGCCCAGCTCGTGCAGTGAGGGTTCCGGCATGGCGTCTCCGTGAAAGCGCTTACGGTAATCAGGCCGCGCTAAGTTTTGATGACAGCGCCGCGACGACCCAACCGTGACGGCCAGTGCCCATGCATTGTCCGGCTTGCGGCGGCAGGCATCCGGCACTCACGCTGCGACGGTCAACGGCCTGGGCGGGGCAATTTTCAACCCGGCCAGCTCGCCATAGAGACGCGCCAGCCGTTCGGCCATCGCCACGTCCGTCCATTCCTGCGCATAGCGCGGCGCCTCGTCGTAAAGATGGCGCCAGGCCGCCGGGTGATTGAGAAAATGGCCGAGCGTCTCGCCGAAGGCCTTGGCCTCGCCGGGGGGCGAGAAGGCGCCGCGAGCCGGCGCCAGGATGTCGGTGGTCCCCATCTCGGACAAGGCAATGACCGGCAGACCGGCCGCCATCGCTTCGAGCAAGACCAGGCCCTGGGTTTCGGTGCGCGAGGCAAAGACAAAGACATCGGCCGCCGCATAGCAGTCGGGCAACGCCTGCCGGCGGTCGAGATAGCCGATGAAAATGACTGCATCGGCTAGACCGAGCGCCGCCGTCCGGGTTTTCAGATCAGCCATCGCCGGGCCTTCGCCAGCGACGACGAGCAGCACCTCCGGCCGCATCAGGCGGGCGTGAACCAGCGCTTCGAGCAGGAAACCGATATTCTTTTCATGGGCCACACGGCCGACGAACAGGGCCATCGGGCGATCTTCCGCAATACCGAAGTGCCGGCGGAAGGCGAGGCCGTCGCCACCGGCGAACTGCGCCGTCGGAATACCGGTCGGCAGCACGTGCAGGGGCGAACTCACCCCGTAGGATTCCAGCCGCTGGCGCATCGCCGTCGACGGCACGATCACCGCGTCGAGCGCGTTGCACTGCCGCCGCGAGAAGCCGCGCGCCTGACCGCATAGCCAGCCGGACGGGATGAACGGCGCGTAGTGCTGCAGGTATTCCTCAAACAACGTGTGGTAGGTGGCGACCACCGGCAGCCCCAGCGTGCGCGCGGCCTTGAGGCCGGCGTAGTGGGCGACGAACGGGGTCTGGATATGGATCAGGTCGCAATCCCGCGCAGCAGCCAGTACCGCCCGGTGCATCGCCCGCCAGCCGACCAGGCGGTCTTCGGGATCGCCGGGCAGCGGCCGGCCGGCGACGCGGACGATCCCCTCCGTCTCGGCTTCGTCGCCGTAACGCGGCACGACCAGTCTGGCCTCGACCCCCTGCATCGCCAGCGTCCGGCGGAAAGTCTCGATCGAGGTCGACACGCCATTGACCCGCGGGAAATAGACATCGGACACCATCAGTATGCGCATTTCACGCCTCCATCGTTTCGCCGACCGATTCGGCCGCCGGTGCCGCCAGCAGGCTGAGCGCCCGGGCTTCACTCCAGCTCACCAGTTCCAACCGGCCGTCGAAGTGTTCGACGATGGCCGTGCAGGAATCGACCCAGTCGCCGCAATTCACGTAAGTCAGGCCGTCGATCTCGCGGATCGCCGCCCAATGGATGTGGCCGCAGATCACCCCATCGAGCCCGCGCTCCCTGGCGTGGTGTATGGCCGATTCTTCAAAATCGAAAATAAAATTGAGCGCCGTCTTAACCTTGCGCTTGGCGTAGCCGGCCAGCGACCAGTAACCGGCCAGGCCAAGCTTGCGCCGCCCCCACGAAAGCAGCGCATTGAGGCGGACGAGGAGTTCGTAGGCTTTGTCGCCAAGCACGGCGACCCAGCGATGATGGCGCGTCACCTGATCGAACTGGTCGCCGTGGATGAGCAGGAAGCGCCGACCGTCGGCCGTTTCGTGCA
>CAMLHL010000005.1 GCA_946479855.1 uncultured Pseudomonadota bacterium | reverse complement strand
AGCGCGACGACCGCTTCTGGGCCTGGGGCATCATCAACGACCCGGCCTGCTGCAAACCCGGCGACCCCGACTGCCCGGCCCGCTCGGCCGAGGAGACCTACGGCTTCGATTGGTGCCCGGGTGACGACGTGCTGTTGAAATACGTCGGCAAGCCCGGCTACATCGACCCGGCCTGCGGCCTCAAGGATGCCGCGCTCGACCCCGACGACCCGCACAGCCAGGGCGGCAAGGTCGACCAGCGCCATTCCGCCTGCGATCTCAAGTTCGGCACCTCGACCGGCGCCCTCGGCATCCGCAAGTTCCCCAACCCGCGCTTCGACGCCGCCAAGTGGCGGGCCATGAACGGCAGCAAGGCGACCTGGGCGGGCTTCGATGCCAGCAAGGCCGCCGCGACCGGCATCGAATCCGACCAGCGGGTCTCCAAGCTGGCCGACGCCTCGGTCGAACCGCCTTTCCTGATCGGCACCTCCTGCGGCTCCTGCCATATCGCCTTCAACCCGGCGAATCCGCCGGCCGATCCGGCCCACCCCAAGTGGGAAAACATCGTCGGCCTGATCGGCAACCAGTACACCCGGATGTCCGAACTGCTCGGCTCCGGCATGTCGATCCATAGCCTCGAATACCAGATGTTCGCCCACGCCCGCCCCGGCGTCACCGACACCTCGGCGATCTCGCACGACCAGATCAACAATCCGGGCACTATCAACGCCCTGATCAACGTTGCCCAGCGCCCGGTATTCAAGGGTGAAATGATCACCAAGTGGCGCAAGGCCGCCACCTGCGGCGCCGAGAAGGACGAGGCCAAGTGCTGGTGCGAACCGGGCCGGCAAGGCAAGTGCTGGCAGAAAAGTACGCGTAGCGACGACACCACGACAATCTTCCTCGGCGGCCAGAAAGTCGTGCTGCCCGGCGTCCACCACATCCTGAAAGGCGGCGAGGATTCGATCGGCGCCCTCGAAGCCATCCAGCGCGTCTATTTCAACATCGGCTCCTGCTCCGAACAGTGCTGGATCAATCACCTCTCCGACATGCGCCAGGTCGACCCCGAGCAGCGCGGCTTCGGCCAGACGTCGTTCGACATCGGCCAGTGCCGCCGCGATTGCCCCAACTTCCGGGCCATCGAGGATCGCCTGCAGAACATTCTCGACTTCTTCGCCTCCGCCGAGAGCGACCAGAAAGACCTCCAGGCCGCCCGCGCCAACGTCCGCCAGGTCAGGTATGAAAAACCCGACTTGATCGCCGATCTGGAAAAGGAATTCGGCAAGGGCGCCGTCGGCCGCGGCCAGGCGGTGTTCGCCGACAATTGCGCGCGCTGCCATTCAAGCCTGCCGGAAAACACCGCCGGCGCCTTCAAGAACCGCGACTTCGCCGCCGCCAACGAAGCGCACCCGCGCCAGGTACGCGCCGATTTCCTCGGCAACGACCAGTCCACGCCGGTCACCGAAGTCGGCACCTTCCGCTGCCGTTCGCTGCACTCTAACCACCAGGCCGGCCACCTGTACATGGAATACGCTTCCGACACCCTGCGCCAGCGGCCGGTCGTCGCCGACCTTCCGGAACGCGGCGAACTGAAGGACGGCGGCCGCGGCTACATGCGCAACGTCTCGCTGGTCAATGTCTGGGCGACCGCCCCGTTCATGCACAACAACGCCATCGGCCCGGAAATCTGCGGCAAGCCGGCCAACAAGCAGAACGACTTCCATCGTGCCCGCTATGTCGGCCCGGACGGCAAGCTGCTCGACTCGCAGCCCGACTGCCTGCGCTACGACCCCAGCGTCGAAGGCCGTTTCGAGCTCTACAAGCGCTCGATGCACGAACTGCTGCATCCGAAGGAACGCGGCAGCAAGCGCACGCTGACCAACGCCGACCTGCTGATCGACGTTGGCTTGCGGCCGCTCGACGGCAAGACCGAGAAGCCGCTGTTCGGTTTCGGCCAGGTCAGGATCCCGACGGGAACCAGCACCGGCTTCCTCAACGGCCTGCAACACAAGCAGCTGATCGACGACCTCTTCCTCGCCAAGCGCGACCCGGCCAAGCTCGAAGCCGCCGGCAAGAAGGACCTGATCGCGCCGCTGCAGGTGATGGCCGACGATATCCTCAAGCAGCCGGCCCGCTTCGTGGACATCCTGCGCGAGAAACGAAACTTCATCAACGCCAACTACGAGACCTGTACCGAGGAAATCGAAAACGGGGGCCACCGCTTCGGCGAGGACCTCTCCGAAGCCGACAAGAAGGCACTGACCGCCTTCCTGGCGACGCTGTGAGAAAGGGGGAGATCATGGCCACCGTCCGTACCTGTACCCTGGGCGCCATGGCGGCGCTCGTCATTCTGGCCGGCTGTGGCAAGCCGGAGCCGCCGAGCATCGCTTTCGCGCCCTACGACAAGAACTACCATTCGAAGCTGGACCTCGCCCAGGTCGACTACAAATACCCGATCGCCCCGGCCGAGCTGCTCAAGGTCACTCCCGACTACCTGGCCAGCCTCGACCAGGAACAGCTCGACCAGATCTACGCCCGCCTCCCGGCCGGCCCGATTCCCGACGGCGCCTTCGACGGCCGCATCCTGCTGCCGCGCGGCGGCAGCGGCAAGTTCCGGCTCTCCGAAATCGTCGGCGGCTTCACCGGCACCGCGCTGCATCTCAAGGGCTTGGTCATCGAGGACATCGGTGAAGCGCTGTGGCGGGGCAAGGTCTTTTTCCGCGACGAACGGGTGCTCAGGAACCGCATCGAGGACCTCTCGGTGCTCAAGAAGATCGGCCTGGTCGAAGGCGAGCCGAAGAAGATGAGCTACGGCGGCAAGGAAACCTGGCTGCTCTTCCCGGCCAAGCTGTATTGCGGCCAGAGCCTGCTCGACGCCCGTCGCGAATCGATCATCATCGACTATTTCTTCACCGACGAAATCCCCGGCTACCAGGAGAACCCCGACTACCTCGCCGGCCGCCGCGGCCTCAAGGTGCGCGACGAGATCCGCATGATCCGGCCCGGCCTCTATCTCGGCCGCGCCTATCTCGACCGCGGTTTTGCGTTGAATTTCACGCTCTACGACAAGGCCACCGACGAACGCCTGCGCGATCAGTTCGCCAAGACCGGCCAGGTGCAGGAAGACTGCTGGCCCGGCACCCAGGTCCGCACGGTCGCCACGGCCAAACCCTGAGCGGCTGGAACCCGGCGTGGAGGCGGAAAATGATCCCGCGCACGGCCCTCCCGGCGACGCTGCTGGCACTCGCCATGCTCGCCGGGACCGCGATGCCGGCCGGTGCTGAACCGCCTCCCGCGGCCTGGGTCGTCGACCCGGCTGCGCCCGGCGACAACCTGCCGCCCGTCGGCCGCTCGCTGTTCGACCGGACCTTTGCGGTCAACCGTAACGGCCGGGCCGAAATCGCCCTGCCGTTCCCCTTTGCCGCCCTGCTCTCCCGGCTCGACAGCCTGCTGGAGCGCGATCCCGCCAGCCCGCTACCACCGGCCAAGCGAGTGCTGATTCCGCTGGGGCGCTCGCTGCAGCGGACCGCCGCCGCCCCCGACTATTTTGCCTACCCGCGCGTCGTCGTCGCCGTGGACAGCCCGCCGCTGCCCGGCACCCCGCTGCTCAAGGACCGCCTCTACATCGGCTACCAGGAAAAATCGGCGGTACTCGAAGTGATCAGCTACAACGAGAGCGCCGGCCGCTTCGAATTCCAGCTGGTCAAGGACTACCGGGCCGGCGGCCAGCCACGCATCGCCTATGCGCCGCGGACCCTGTGCTTTGCCTGTCACCAGAACGGTGCGCCGATCTTTTCCCGCGCCCTGTGGGACGAGACCAACGCCAATCCCCGCATCGCCGCCCAGCTTGCCGCCACTGGCAAGGCCTTCTACGGCATCCCGCCGGACCGTGGCGTGGACATTCCCTACGCCATCGACATCGCCACCGAGCGGGCCAACCGCTTCGCCCTGACCCAGCGCCTGTGGCGTGAAGGCTGTGGCGACGATACGCCGGCGGCCCGGCGCTGCCGGGCCGGCCTGTTCACCGCCGCACTGCAACACGCCCTCTCCAATGGCCAGAGCAACCTCCCCGACCCGGCGTTCGAGCAATCCGTGACGACACCGCTGAAGAGCGAAGCACGCCGCCGCTGGCCGGATGGCTTGGCCGTCGGCAACCCCGACCTGCCCAACCGCAACCCGCTTCAGAGCTACGCGACCTGGCCGGCCGATCCGGCGGCCCGGATCGCCGCCTCCCACGTGCCGGCCGCCTTCGAGCCGCTGCTGCCGCGCCCGCCACGCGAAATTTGGCACCCCGACGATCCGGATGCCCTCGGCCAGTTGATCAAGGGCCTGGCTGAATTCGTCGCTGCCTCCGACATCCGACGCCTGGAAGCTGCCCTTGCCCGGCGCGACGCGGTAGCGGTGAGCACGCAAAGGCTGCCCTGCCGTATCACCCCCAACCCGCTTGCTTCACGCTGGTCGGTGCGCTGCAGCGGGGCTGGCAGCCACCTCGAAGGCAGCCTCGAAGTTCGTGCCGGCCGGCCGAGTGGCGGCCAATTGCAGCGCCTGAGCCTGCCCGACGGCACAGCCATCAACAGTGTGCAACTGCTCGTCTCGGGCCGGAGCGCCAGCGAAACCGTCCGCCTGCTCCCCCGGCTGGCCGGTCTTCCCCCACGCACCGCCCAGGGCGACGCCATCGTCGGCATCGAGCTGCGCGGCAGCGGCGGCGGGTCCGGGCAGGCCGTGATTTCCATCCGCCGGGAATCCATCCCCCTGCGGCAGGCAGTCGCCGATCTGAGCGTCGGCCCGAGCGCGGCCGACCTCTTCGGACCCATCCCCTTCCCCCGGGAAAGTCTCTTCGCGGCACTGGCGGCAGCTCTGGGCGCGCCGGTTGTCCCGGCTTGCTGTCAGGCCGCCCGGGAATTGCCGGAACCAACCTTGGAAGTGCCGGCCGCCGAGCCCGGACAAGCTGTCGCAGCCAGCAGCAATGCCAGCATCGAGGCTTTCCATCCCTATTGCGCCACCTGCCACCGGACAGCCGAAACCTTCCCGCCCAATTTCCTGCACGGCAGCCCGGCCGAGGTGGAAGCCCGGCTGCGCCACTGCGCACCGCGCCTCTATGTCCGCCTGGCCATGGCCGACCTCGACCCGGCCCAACGGGAAAAGACGCCGATGCCGCCGCAAAGCCTGCTCCCCGCCTTCGGCACTGATCCGGCCGGCTGGCGCAACAGCCCGGCCCGGGCCGCCCTCCTCAGCCGAGTCGAAAGCTGGCTGCGAGCCGAAACTGGTCAGCCGCCGGAACTCTCAAGCATGCTTGCCGCCGGCTACGAAGCCCTGCGCCCCTGCCTGCCGCCACCGTAACGAACCGACCAAACGAGGGGAAGACCATGAACGACGACCTGCCCAGCGCCCCCAGCCCGTGGAAACGGCGTTTCGTGATGCTCTTCATCGTCACCGTCGGCCTACCGCTGTTCATCGCGCTGATTCTCGCCCGGCGCTTCGGCGACGACCTGCCGGTCGATTACGCCAGCCCGACCGAGCACTTCAAGTACGGCTCGACCGGCGGCGAGCACGAAATGGGCTTTCCCTACTGGATCTGGCGCGCACTGCCCGAAGTCTGCCCGCAATACCTGCCGGGCAAGGGCTACCAGTCGCTGGGCATGATCTACGAGAAGAACCCCGACGGCAGCGAGCGCGACGTGCCGGTCGGCACTTCCAAGCGCCGCTTCCAGGGCATCGACCGCGTGTTCGTCAATTGCGCCGTCTGCCATGTCAGCACGGTGCGCACCGCGGCCGACAAGGCGCCGACCATCGTCCTGGGCATGCCGGCCGCGACCTTCAACATGAAGGGTTTCGAGGAATTCTTCTTCCGCTGCGCCGCCGACCCGAAGTTCTCGAAGGAATACATCCTGCCGGAAATCGAGCGCCAGGGCGCCCAACTCGACCTGCTCGACCGCTATCTGGTCTACCCGATCGCCATCGCCATCATGCGCGACCGGGTGCTGGCCCTGGCCGGGCGTTTCGACTGGGTGTTCAAGCAGCACGAGTGGGGGCCGGGGCGGGTCGATACCTTCAATTCGGCCAAGGTCATCTTCAATTTCCCGATGAGCCACCTCGACCCGAAGGAATTCGACGCGCCGGCCGATTTCCCGTCGATCTGGCGGCAGCGCCAGCGCAAGGAGCCGAAGGAGATGCAGCTGCACTGGGACGGCAACAACACCACCGTCGAGGAACGCAACAAGAGCGCCGCCTTCGGTACCGGCACGACGCCGCCGACCATCGACCTCGCCCGCATCAAGCGCGTCGAGGCGTGGATCATGGATGCCGAGCCGCCGCGTTTTAGCGACTTTTTCCCGGTCGACCGTAGCCTCGCCGCCCAAGGCGCCCCGCTTTACCAGAAATACTGCGCCGCCTGCCACGGCGCCTCGGGCAGCGATTTCAGCGGCGAATATGTCGGCACCGTCGAGCCGCTGGCCAGCATCGGCACCGACCGCCGCCGGCTCGACTCCTACACCGAAACGCTGGCGGTCAACCAGGCGACGCTGTACGCCGGCTACCCGTGGCGCTTCACGCATTTCCAGAAGACCCACGGCTACGCCAACATGCCGCTCGACGGCCTCTGGCTGCGCGCCCCCTACCTGCACAACGGCTCGGTGCCCAGCCTGCGCGACCTGCTCGAACCGGCCGCCAAACGGCCCAAGGCCTTCTATCGCGGCAACGACATTTACGACCCGGTCAAGGTCGGCTTCGTTTCCAGCGTGGCCGAAGCCGCCGGCCAGAAATTCTTCCGCCTCGACACCGCCCTGCCCGGCAACGGCAACGGCGGCCACGAGGGCAAGGCCTACGGCACCGAGCTGAGCCCCGCCGAGAAGACGGCGCTGGTCGAGTTCCTGAAAACCTTCTGAGGGGCACCATCATGAGCCACTGTTCCTGCAAGACCTGCTTCAAGGCCATCGGCCTCGCCCTGCTGGTGCTCGCCATCATCGGCGCGATGATCGGCTACGACCGCGGCTTCCGCGAGCATCCGCAGCCCGACTGGGTCACCGCGACGCCGGAAATGCGCTTCAAGTACGGCTCGATCGGCGCCGAATTCGACGCCGGCATCCCCTACTGGATTTTCTACGTGCTGCCGCGCGTCTTCCCGGAAAAGCTGACCCAGGACGGCAAGATCATCCCCGGCGGCTACGCGGCGCTCGGCGTGCCGTGGGAACAGGGCCAGGAACTGCCGGTCGGCTTCACCCAGAAGACCATCGGCTTCGCCCGCGTCGCCAACAACTGCGCCGTCTGCCACACCACCACCTACCGCGAGCGCGCGGACAGCAACCCGGTTTTTGTCGTCGGCGGCCCGGCGCACACCACCAACGTCGAGGGCTTCTTCCGCTACCTGATCGACTGCGCCAAGGACCCGCGCTTCAACGCCGACATCCTGATGGCCGAGATCAACCGCGTCACCGACCTCGACCTGATCGACCGCCTGCTCTACCGCTTCCTGATCATCCCGATCACCAAACAGCGCCTGCTCGAACGCGAGGCCCAGTTCGCCTGGATCTACCGCCACGATTTTCCGGACTGGGGCCGCGGCCGCGACGATGCGATGAACCTGACCAAGTACTTCATGATCAAGGCGCCGATGGATGACACTTTCGGTCCGACCGACATGCCCTCGGTGTGGAACCTGAAAAAATACGTCTGGGACAAGGGCCACCGGATGAACTACGCCGGCGACAGCCACGATCCCTATTCGGTGATCATGGATTCGGCGCTCGGCCTGCTCGGCGCCCCGCCCAAGCACAAGGAAGAATTCCTCGGCCAGGTCAAATGGCTGAAGGACTACCTGTCCGAACTGCCGCCGCCGAAATACCCCTTCGCCATCGACCCGGCCAGGGCGGCTGCCGGCAAGCCGTTGTTCGACGCCCACTGCGCCAGTTGCCACGCCAGCGACAAGACCGGCACGCCGCTGCCGCTGGCCGCCGTCGGCACCGACCGCGGCCGGCTCGACTCGTGGAACAAGGGCGCTGCGATCAAGGCCAACCAGGTGGTCAAGGAGATGGGCCTGGAACGCAAGGGCCTGGTCGAGGAAAACCTGACCGGCTATGTCGCCGCCTTCCTCGACGGCATCTGGCTGAAGGCGCCCTATCTGCACAACGGCTCGGTGCCGACCCTGCGCGACCTGCTCGAACCGGCGGCCAAGCGGCCCAAGGTCTTCTGGCGCGGCTACGACGTTTACGACCAGGCGAAAGTCGGCTTCGTCAGCGACGGCCCGGAGGCCCGGCGCATCGGCACCCGGCTCGATACCGCCAGCAAGGGCGGCGGCAACCAGGGGCATGAATTCGGCACGGCACTGAGCGCCGGCGAGAAGGACGCGCTGGTCGAGTTTTTGAAGACGCTGTAAAGGGCAAACGAGCCGGCACCGGAGGGCGCATCCGGTGCTCGGGAAGCGATGCTACGGTCGACCTGGAAAAACAGGCATTTTTGACGCGCCAGCGGAATCGCCACCGGATTGGCTGTCCGGTCTGGGCTATCCCCAGTGCCTCATGCCGCCACCAGATCGCCCGACTGCAAACGTTGCGTCAGATCGTCACCCGACATTGGCTTGCCAAACAGATACCCCTGGAATACCTGACATCCGGAATTCGCCAGGAAATTACGCTGCGCCTGCGTTTCCACCCCCTCGGCGAGCACTTCCATATCGAGGTTAAGGCCAAGCGCAATCACCGTATTGGAAATCGCGCAATCGCTTCGATTGTCGGGCAGATCGCGGACAAAGGCGCGGTCTATTTTCAATCGGTTCAGGGGGAACATCTTGAGGTATGCCAGCGAGGAATAGCCGGTGCCAAAATCGTCGAGCGCGGTCCGGACACCGAGAAAATTCAGGCCGCGCATGATGTCGATGGCGCCGATCGGATCGGCCATCAGCAGGCCCTCGGTAATTTCCAGTTCCAGCAAGCGGCTCGGCAAGCCCGTTTCGTCAAGCACGACCTGCACCGAGGCGAGCAGATCGTTACGCCGAAACTGACGGGCGGAGAGATTGACGGCCACCGGGATTTCCATTCCCAGTTCGGTCTGCCATGCTCTGGCCTGCTGGCAGGCCACCCGCATGACCCACTCGCCAATCGCGACGATGAGTCCGGTTTCTTCGGCCACCGGAATGAACTGCACCGGGGAGACGCTGCCCAGCTCCGGGTTCTGCCAGCGCAACAGAGCCTCCACCCCGACCAGCCGGCCATCTTGCGCACTGACCTGGGGCTGGTAAACCACAGAAAACTCATCCCGTTCCAGCGCGACTCTCAGCATGCGTTCAAGCTTGAACAAGTGGGTACCCATCTCGTTCATTTCGCGCGCATAGTATTTGTACAGATTGCGACCATCCGCCTTGGCGCTGTACAGGGCGGATTCCGCGGCCATCATCAGTGTCTTGCTGTCATGGCCATCGCTCGGGAAAATGGCGGCGCCGATACTGGCGGTGGCATGCGCATTGATACCGCCCAGTTCGAACGGGTGGGCGAACACCGTGATCAGCTTTTCGCAGATGCTGCCGATAGCCTGCGGTTCGGAAATTTCGTTCAGCAGCACCGAAAACCGGTTGCTGCCCAGCCGGGCAACAATGTCGTACTTCCGCAAGGTATTCTTGATCCGCTCCGCCGCTTCGATCAGGACCTGATCCCCGACCGCATAGCCCAGCGAGTCATTGATCACCTTGAAACGATCCAGATCGATTTCCAGGATCGAGAATCGGCTGTTGTTTCGCTTTGCATTGGCCAGTTGTTGCTCAAGTGCCGAAAGCCACGACTCCCGATTCGGCAGTCCGGTTAAACCGTCAAACGTTCTCAGTTGATCAAGCAGCGCCTCGACCGTCTTGTGCTGGCCAAGATCAAAGATCATCCCGGTGTAGTTCGAGATCTTTCCATTCGAATCCCTGACCGCAGCGATCGAGAGCAGTGCCGGGAAAATTTCGCCGCTCTTCCGCCGATTCCAGACCTCGCCATGCCAGGCTCCCGAACGATCCAGTTCTTGCCAGACCTTCTCGAAGAAGGCCGCATCGTGTCGCCCGGAGTTGAGGATTCGAGCGTGCTGACCAATGATTTCCTCGCGGCTGTACCCGGAAATCCGCAGGAACGCCGGATTTACCTCAAGGATATGCTGATCGGCATCCGTGACCAGAATGGATTCAAGACTATTGCTGAAGACCGTTTCGGCCAGATTGAGCTGATGCTCGGCCACGCGGCGGCCGCGTTGGATCTGGTGCATCAGGATGCCGGCAAGGACCACCGACAGGAGTGCCAGCAAACCGCTGATCGACAGTTCCTGGCGGGCGTGCCCCTCAACCTCCTGGGCACTGGCATCGACGGCGCGGCTCAACTTGTCTTCCAACCTCTTCATGGCATCGATTTTTGCACTGGCCAGTTCAAACCATGCCTCTGGTCGCGCTAGCGTGACCGGGATCACGCCATTGCCGGCCAGGCTGCCGTGCATGCTTTCCCTGAGAGCCGCCGCCTGGACCTTTTGCCGGATATGTTCGATATCCCGGATATAACCCTGTTTCAGGATTGCTTGATACCCGGCCAAGGCCTCTTCATCAGCCAACTGGGCAAAACTGGCCAGACGGGCTTCCTCGGCCGCCCTGATATGGTGCAAGGTCAGCATGCGGCCCGCGCTGAAGTTGTGATCCGAGAGCATGGCGGATAGCAAGGCCCGCTCCTGCCCTAACATTTCTTTGGCCTGGGCAAAGGCAATAAATGCCATTTGCCGGCGAAAAATCGAGGACTCGATCGTGCTGCCGCAGGCACTCAACTGCAAGTCGAAGAGCGTATTTATGATCGCCGTGTACCGATCCATGGTGGATTCACGGGAGATTTCAAGTTGGCTGACCCGAAGGCGAATCTCCGGAATCTGCCTCACCCCGGCATCGAGGCGCTCGCGAATGCCCTGGTCGATCGCCTGTTCGCGAGTGATCAAACCCAAGGTATCCAGCGAACTCTCTGTCCGCGTCCGCTGCGTGGCAAGCGACTCGCCAAAATGCTCGCCGCGGGAGGCAATAAAACCGCTGGAGAGCCCACGCTCGCGCTGGAGTTCATGGATAAGCCGGCCAATCGCTCCGCTCGTACCCGTCCACTTTCGATCCAGGCTCGCATTGTTCAGCTGATCAAAACGCTCAACGAGGCTACGTATCGCAAAAACCGAAAGCGCCAACAAAAAAACGACGAGCAACCAAGTCGCACTCCGGCGAATAGGCTCCAGCGAATTCTGGACAATCAAGGGGGACGGATGTCGTTCGCTATCGTCAGAAGTCATGCGGCAAGTGAATAGATCGGCGTTGCAGCCAGTGGCGGGTTATTGGACAAGATACACTGTGCATTACTTCTGCACATTCCGGATACATGACATGAGAATAAAATGGAGCAGCGAACTGGAAACAGGCATTCGAGTGATCGATCTTCAGCACGAAGAGTTGATCGGCATGCTGAACGAACTGGATGCCGCACATTCGACGGCATGCAATCAGGTCATGCTGGACGATATCCTGCAACGGCTAGGCGCCTATGTCCTCTTCCACTTTGGTACGGAGGAATCATTGATGGCGAATTCCCCAGTTACCGCACAACATGCCGACGAACATCTTCGGCAACACGGCCATTTCATCGAGAAACTCAACCTCCTGCTTGGCCAGGCCGAGCAGGACGCTCCCCGGACCATGGGAATGCTGATTGACTTCCTCAGTGAGTGGCTTTACGAACACATCCTCAAAACCGATCGTAAACTCGCTGCTCTTTTGACTAGTCAGGCCGCCAAACTGCGCGAGCAAAGGCGCTGATCTGGCTTGACTAACAAAAACATCGGGTCGTTCGAGGCCGGCAGTGTGGATTCGCCAAGTTTTTTTATCTTTGAGGCTGGTCAAACCAATTAGCGAAAAGTGCTGGCAATGGCAATTCTGCCAATGCCAGTCCATCGCTCAACGGGCGGCGATCACGCCGCAGGCAATGCGCTTGCCGGAATTGCCGGCCGGCTGCGACTTGTAATCATCCGGATCGGCGTGGATCACGATGCTGCGGCCAATCACGCCGGTCGGGCCAGTCAGGCTCAGGCCCCTGAGGTCGGCGCTGTACCTGGCCTCGCCCTGGGCATTGGCGATCAGGTTGGGCATGTCGCCGCCATGGTGCTCGTCACTGGAATAATGGCCATGTGCCTTGCTCAGCGGATTGAAATGCCCCTTCGCGCTGCTCGCATCCGGCGCACTGCAGTCGCCTGCTTCATGGACATGGAAACCATGCTCGCCCGGCGTCAGGCCGGACACCATCGCCTCGACCCGCAGACGGCCGTTGATTTCAGAAAAACTGACCTTGCCGGAAACCTTGCTGTCGGAGCGCGCCTGCAGATCGGCGCTGGCCGATGGCCCCATGGCCGGGGTGGCGCAGGCAGCGAGCAGAAGTGCAGAAAATGCGGTCAAAGCAAGACCGATACGTGGCAGCATGAAACTCTCCTTGGATAGCGCTTGCAGCGGGGTTAAAAAATGCTCATTGATTAGACCATTGACCCAACCCCGGGCGGAATGTTCCAGAAAACAAATCTCGTCTTTATAACAATCTGAAATAACAAGATGCGCACATGTTCTTAAAAGAATATTAAGCCCTTGCTACAATCGCACCTATTCGACAATCCCCGCGGATTACCCAGCAATGACCCAACGTTCCACCCCATCCACGCTCAGCCACCTCGACTGGCTCGAAGCCGAAGCCATCCACATCATGCGTGAAGTGGCCGGCCAGTGTTCCAACCCGGTGCTGCTCTTTTCCGGCGGCAAGGACTCGATCTGCATGCTGCGCATTGCCGAAAAGGCTTTCCGCCCGGGCAAGTTCCCCTTCCCGCTGATGCACATCGACACCGGCCACAACTACCAGGAAGTCGTAGCCTTCCGCGACAAGCGCGCCGCCGAACTCGGCGAGCGGTTGATCGTCCGTTCGGTCGAGGATTCGATGAAGCGCGGCACCGTCGTCCTCAAACATGAAGGCGAATCGCGCAACAAGCACCAGTCGGTAACCCTGCTCGAAGCGATCGAGGAATTCGGCTTCGACGCCTGCATCGGCGGCGCCCGCCGCGACGAGGAAAAGGCCCGCGCCAAGGAACGCATCATGAGCTTCCGCGACGAGTTCGGCCAATGGGACCCGAAGAACCAGCGCCCGGAACTGTGGAACCTCTACAACGCGCGCAGCCACAAGGGCGAGAACATCCGCGCCTTCCCGATCTCGAACTGGACCGAAATGGACGTCTGGCAATACATCGAGCGCGAAGGCCTCGAACTGCCGTCGATCTACTTCGCCCACAAGCGCCCGGTGGTCATCCGCCAGGGCGCCATCGTGCCGGTCAACGTGCCGCTGATCAACGGCGAACTGACCAACCTGCCGAAGGCCGGCGAGGAAATCGTCGACCTGCAGGTGCGCTTCCGCACCGTCGGCGACATCTCCTGCACCGCCCCGGTCGAGTCGGATGCCGACACCGTCGAGAAGATCGTCCTCGAGACCGCCACCACCACCATCACCGAGCGCGGCGCCACCCGTCTGGACGACCAGACCAGCGAAGCCTCCATGGAACAACGCAAGAAAGAGGGTTACTTCTAATGAGCGCCCACCAAGTTGAAGACCACGGCCTGCTGCGCTTCCTGACCTGCGGCAGCGTCGACGACGGCAAGAGCACGCTGATCGGCCGCCTGCTGTTCGACACCAAGACCATCCTCGCCGACACGCTCTCCGCCATCGAGCGCACCTCGCAAAAGCGCGGCATGGGCGCCGTCGACCTGTCGCTGTTCACCGACGGCCTGCAGGCCGAGCGCGAACAGGGCATCACCATCGACGTCGCCTACCGCTACTTCTCGACCGGCACGCGCAAGTACATCATCGCCGACGCGCCGGGCCACGAGCAGTACACCCGCAACATGGTCACCGCCGCCTCGACCGCCAACCTGGCGATCATCCTGATCGACGCGCGCAAGGGCGTGCTGACCCAGACCCGCCGCCACTCCAAGCTGGCCGCGCTGGTCGGCATCCCGCACCTGGTCGTCGCCATCAACAAGATGGACCTCGTCGATTACTCGCAGGAAACCTACGAGAAGATCAAGGCCGACTACCTCGAATTCGCCGCCAAGGTCGGCATCGAGGACATCCGCTTCATCCCGCTGTCGGCGCTCAATGGCGACATGATCGTCGAGCGCGGCGACAGCCTGAACTGGTACGACGGCCCGACCCTGCTCGAGATGCTGGAAGTGGCCCCGGCCGCCCATACCGAGCACACCGAGAAGTTCCGCTTCCCGGTCCAGTACGTCTGCCGCCCGCAGGATTCGGCCAACCCGGAACTGCACGACTACCGCGGCTTCATGGGCCGCGTCGAAGCCGGCTTGCTGAAGGTCGGCGATGCCGTCACCGTTTTGCCCTCCGGTCGCGAGTCGACCGTGAAAGCCATCCAGATCGGTGGCGTCGACATTCCGGAAGCCGTCACCGAGCAGTCGGTGACCATCCTGCTGGCCGATGAGATCGACACCTCGCGCGGCGACATGATCGTCAAGTCCAGCGAAGTGCCGGCCGCCGTCAAGGAAATCCGTGCCACCGTCTGCTGGCTGTCGGAAACCCCGCTCGATCGCGCCCGCACCTACCTGATCCGCCACACGACGCGCGACTCGAAGGCCAAGCTGACCGGTATCGACCACCGCCTCGACGTGAACACCCTGGAAAACCTGCCGGCCGAGAAGCTGGCGATGAACGACATCGCCGTCGTCAATTTCAAGCTGGCCCAACCGCTGTTCGCCGATCCCTACCTGGAAAACCGCGGCACCGGCGCTTTCATCGTCATCGATGAAAGCAACAACAACACCGTTGGCGCGGGGATGATCCTCTAAGCCCCCCTTCGGCAATACCGAAAACGCCCCGCCAGCCGGGGCGTTTTCTTTGGCTACGGTCGACCACCGAAACTGGGCATTTTCCGAGCCGCCCCCGGATTTGCCTAGCTGGCCGAGCACGACTACAGTGGTGGTATCTGCTGTTTAAGAGTCCCGATGACGCCCCTCGAAAGCACCCTGCTCATCCTGCGCGACGCCGCCTCCTGGCTGGTCGACGGCATGACGCCCACCACAAGTTCGAGGTCATCGACATCGACAAAATCGACCAGTGGTTGGTCACGCGGGTGAACAAATGAAGCGCTGGCTGTTTCTCCTGGCGGCACTGCTGGCCTTGCCGGCCGCCGCCGACATTTACAAGTGCCGGCTGCCGAACGGCAAGATGGAAATTTCCAACACCCCCTGCCCGAGCGGTAGCGGCACGGTAGTCGCGCGCCCGGACGAGTCGGTGCCGGAAGCGACGCGCCAGCAGGCCGAACGCGACGTGGAGCGCATGCGCAACTACGTTGACAAGCGCGAAGCGGCCCAACGCGCCGACGAGGCCGCCGAGCGTCAGGAACGAGCCAGCCAGCGCCAGGCCGCTTCGGCCGGCCAGCTTTCCCGCAGCTACGGCGACCCGGCGGCCTGTCTGCGCGAACTTGACCAGCAGGCGCTCGAAGCGACGCAGCGCAGCCAACTCGAAGCCGAATGCCGGAGCCGCATCAAGCCGCCGGCCGAGATTCCGCAGCCAGTCTATGTGCCGATGTACGGTGCTCCACCCCACCACCACCCGCGACCGCCCGCCTTGCCCAAGCCGGAAACGCCGAGTGCTCCGAGCGTCATCTTCTGCCCGCCAGCCAACAAAAATTGCGCCCGCTAGGGCCGCCGCCAGCGACCAGGCACCTGCCTTCCCGTACAATGCCGGGGCCGCATCCGGATGACACCGGAGCGACCGCGGCGCGGCCCACCAAGTATCAGGCGTGACCCATCGGCCGCCAGCCGCCAACAACAAAAGGAATCAGGTGGGATTACTCGACCAACTCCGGGGGCTGCTCGGCCAGCAAGCCCAGCCGCAACCCGAACCGCCGCCCGACGCCGGGAGCCTCCCCGAACGCCGCAAGCGGGCGCGGATCAATGCCCGCCGGGGAACGCGCGTGCTGATCATCGATGACTCGCAGACGATCGTCGCGGCACTCCGGAAATTTCTTCACTCGGCCGGCTACGAAATCCTCGCAGCGCAGGATGCCGAAACCGGCCTGGCCCTGCTGCAAACGAATCGCCCCGACCTGCTCTTTCTCGACATCGTGCTCCCCGGCATGAATGGCTTTGCCGCGCTGCGCGCCATTCGCCGCGACCCGCAACTGCGCGATATCCCGGTCATCTTGATGAGCGGCGATGAACAGGCTGTCGAACAGTTCTTCGGCACCCGGATCGGCGCCGACGACTTCATGAAAAAGCCATTCTCTCGCTACGAAACTTTTTTCCGGATCGAACGTCTGCTCGATGAGCACCTGATCCCCCGCCGCGCCCGCACCAGACCCGGCCAAACGGTAACCAGCAGTCCGCCCCCGTCGTCCTGACCGCCATGATCGCCACTCTCAAGACTTTGCCAAACCGTCCGGACAACGCCGAACTTGCTGGCATGCGTCATGTGCTGATTGTCCTGCCTGCCGCCCCGACGCTGCCGCCGGATTGCCCGGAAGGCGCCCTGTTGCAGGCCACCCTGACGCGGCGGCGACTCGCTGCGGAGGACCTGGCGGACGAGCCGGTTTCGGCCAATTCCCCGGAGGGCGGCCTGCGCGTCTGGCTGATGCTCGATGCGGGCAAACCAGCCTTCGGAAATCTGGCGCTGCTGCGTGACGGCATGGCCATCCTGCTCGATGAAGAACCCGCTACGGTCGACCTGCTGATTTGGGCAAAAACCGATGCCGCCGGCTGGATGACCGATCTCGCCGCCTACGTCGGGCTGGCCAACGGCACGCCCTTGCCCAGCCGCAAACAGGAAGATGCGCCGCGGCCACTCGCGCTGCTGCAGGTCTGGGGCAGCGCCGGCGGCAGCGGCGAAGCCGGCCCGCTGGCCGAAGGCAATCTGCTGGCCCGAACCCTGACCGCGCTGCCGGCCAACGAGTTGACGCCAGCCATCTATCGTTCGCGCATTGCCGAGATGGCTGCGGCGCACGGCTGGGAAATGGAAACCTTCGATCTGGCCCGCCTGCGCGACATGGGCGCCGGCGCCTTTGTTTCGGTCGCCCAGGGCAGCGAGGCCAACGATGCGGCGATTGTCCGGATTTCGCTGATCCCGGCACAGGCCCGTGGACGCGTCGCCATCGTCGGCAAGGGGATCTGTTTCGATACCGGCGGCCACAACCTGAAGTCGGCCGATTCGATGATCGGCATGCACGAGGACATGGCCGGCTCGGCCACCGCGCTCGGCATCCTGCTCGCCGCCACCCGGCTGGCCATGCCGCTGCGCATCGACGCCTGGCTGGCGCTGGCCAGCAACGACATCTCGCCGCGCGCCAGCCGGCAGGGCGACATCGTCACGGCGCTCGACGGAACGACCATCGAGATCATGCATACCGACGCCGAAGGGCGCATGGTGCTGGCCGACGCGCTGGCCCTGGCCGGGCGCGACGATCCCGACCTGATCATCGACTTCGGCACCCTGACCTATACCATGATCCACGCGCTCGGCAATCGTTATGCCGGCGTCTTCGCCAGCAGCGACGAACTCGGCGCCCTGGCCATCCGGGCCGGCGTCACCAGCGGCGAGCGGGTGTGCACCTTCCCGATGGATGCCGATTACGCCGACGATCTCGACAGCAAGGTGGCCGATATCCGTCAGTGCAGCCTCGACGAAGACGCACCGGACCACATCCATGCCGCGTGCTTTCTCAAGCGCTTTGCCGGCCAGCATCCGTGGCTGCACATCGATCTATCCACCGCCTGTTGCGAGGACGGTCTCGGCGCCATTGCCAGCGACCAGACCGGCTTCGGCGTCGCCTGGGGCATCCGCTTCCTGAGCGACTGGGCTAGCCTGCCCCCTGACCGGAAATAACCCCCATGCCCGAGCTTCTTTCCCCCTACCCGGACGCCGCCGCCGGCGAGGACATCATTGCCCAGACGCAGATCTGGCTGGAGCGCGCCGTGATCGGGCTGAACCTCTGCCCCTTCGCCAAAAGCGTTTTCGTCAAGAAACAGATCCGCTATGCGCTGACTGCGGCCGGCACGGCGGACGAATTGCTGGCCGAACTGGAAAACGAGCTGAAACTGCTGGCCGGGACCGATCCGGCCGAACTCGACACCACGCTGCTGATCCACCCGCTGGCCATGACCGATTTTCTCGACTTCCATTTCTTTCTTGGCGAAGTCGATGCGCTGATCCGCAACCAGGGTTACGCAGGAGTCTTCCAGATCGCCAGCCTGCACCCGCATTACGAATTTGCCGGCAGCGCACCGGACGACATCGCCAATTTCACGAATCGCTCGCCCTACCCGACGCTACACCTGTTGCGCGAGAGCAGCATCGACCGCGCTGTGGCCGCCTTTCCGGATGCGGCGGATATTTTCGAGCGCAACATCGAAACGATGGAGCGCCTCGGACACGCGGGCTGGAAGAAACTCTGGCTGAGTTGAACGGCCGCGCACCCGGCGGCTATTTGTCTTTTTTGGCGGCGCGGGCGGCGTTCTCGGTTTCGCTTAGCGAGCCCTCTTCCTCGCCCAGCGCGTGCAGCAACCAGACCAGGTCGCTGCCCTGTACCGGCATCGGGATCATCTGGTTCCGGCTCCAGCGAAACACGGGGCCAAAGGCCAGATAGCGGGCAAACACGTCACCCCGCGAACTGACGCCGAAGAAGGGCCAATGCCCGAGTACGGCATCCTTGAGTTGCGCATCAGTCATGGCGGCGCTCCTTCAGTCTACGCAAGAAGATACCAGTCTGCACCCGCCGGCGCCGGCGGGCAAGACGGATGCGATACCGGCAGCGACTCGCTGCGACCATCAGTCCACGGCCTGCCGCACGGTCGACGGTCAAAAAATGACAAAAACCGGCGACTCAGGCCTTGTCGTGCTGCGCGCCGTCCTTGCTCTGGCTGCCCAGCGTCAGTTCGGTGTTCTCGCTGAGCGCGAAGAAGAAGGCGTCGACCGCCTGCGGCTCGCCAGAGGCGGCAAAGGTCGTCTGGCCGCATTCGCACTGGCCGACCCAGATGGCGTCGATGCCGCGCAGGCCGCGCGTGCTGACCGGGTGGATGCTCGTCACATCGCCGCCGCAGCCATTGCAGACCAGCTTTTCCGGCCGCGTCGCCTCGATCTTCGCCTGTGCCTGAGCAATGCGCTGCTCTTGTGTTCCGCGATTCTTGGCTTGTCCCATGTCGATTCCCCAAATTTTCAAAGGCTGGCAGGATACAGGAGTTTTCCCGGCACTGCTTTCAGTCCCAGAAGTGGCAGCAACGCTTACCGGCCGCCTTGGCCCGGTACATCGCCAGGTCGGCGCAACGGATGATGCCCTCGGGCGTGCTGAGTTCTCCCTCGCGCGGAAACAGGCAAATGCCGATACTGGCGCTGAGCACATGCTCTGCCGGCAGCCCGGGAATCGGCTGCTCGATCACCGCGATCAACTTGGCGGCAAGATAGGCTGCGCTGTCGCAGGAACCGATATCCTGAATGAGCAGGAAAAACTCATCGCCACCCAGACGCGAGACAGTATCGGTTTCGCGCATGGCAGCACCGAGCCGCTGGGCAATCTCACACAGGGCAATATCGCCGACATCGTGGCCATACTGGTCATTGATGTTCTTGAACCCGTCGAGATCGACAAAGAACCCGGCATGGCGGGCAGAGTCCCGGCGCGCCAGAGCCAGTGCCTGGTTGATCCGGTCGTGAAGCAGGTCGCGGTTGGGCAGCCCGGTCAGACGATCGTGCAGCGAACGCTGCAAATGCCGGCGCCGCTCGGCATCGATCTGGAGTTCCCGCAGGAACAGCTTGCGGCGCTGATATTCCACCAGATAGCCCGCTGCGCCGCCAATCAGGTTGGCCGAGATCATGAAGACATTCTGGCTGAGCAGCATCGCCTCGGGGAACTGGCGCACCCACCCGAAAATGACGTTGTACAGCAGCAGAATCAGCAAATTCACGAACAGGGCCTGGATAAAGCGAACCCCGAGCAGGTTGTAGGTATAGAAGGTGGAGAGCATCAGCCCGGGGTAGTAATAGGCGCTCATTTCGGCCGGAAATTGCCAGAGGATGGCAATCAGGCCCAGCCCGGCCGCCAGGCCGACCATGGCCAGCGGAAACTGATTGGCCTTTTCGAAATAGGGGGAAAAGGTCAGCACCAGCACGGCCACGGGAACCAGCAAGGTAACCATGCGGATGGCCCAGACCTGCGAGAGCTGCCCGGGAGGAATGAATAGCTGTTCCAGGGCGGCATAAAGAAAATAGATGCCGACGCCGACAATGATTGCCGCCCGCCCCTGATCGCGAAGCCGGGGCAATATGTACCGCACAAATGCCTGCTCCGTTTCCGCATCATGGAAACTCAGGGTCAGCGGATGCATTTTCTTCATCGTCGACATGCCTCGCGTGGGCCTCTAGCTGCAACAGCGGAAGCAGCTTCATGCGTCCGATTCCGAGATCGCAGCATAGTTCATTGCCCAGCCCGGCTCGCCACCGGATATCGCCAGCACGGGCGCTGTGGCAATATATGAGCATGTCTGCCCTGCCCCACCTCACCGCGATCGACTGGCTATCACTGGTCATTTTCTTTGCCAGCTGGGCTGGCTACGCCTGGTATTCCGAACACAGCCAATGGGGAGCCTGCGGGCTGACCCGCACCAGCCAGCACTATCGTCTGCAGTGGGCTCACCGCATGATCGAGCGGGAGATTCGCGTCGCCGATTCGACGCTGATCGGCAACCTGGTGACCAGCGTTTCTTTCTATGCCAACACCACCATCTACATCATCGCCGGCCTGGTCGCGGCACTCGGCGCTTCCGACAAGCTGCTCAGTTTCACCGCCGATCTCCCCTTCGGCAATACCGGCAACCGCGAACTGCTCGAAATCAAGCTGATGCTGGTGCTTCTCAGCTTTGTCTTCGCCTATTTCAAGTTCACCTGGTCGCTGCGCCAGTTCAACCTGCTCTCCATCCTGGTCGGCGCCGCACCATTCGGCAAGGCTGGCGAAGCCGGCATCGACAGCTATGCCCGACGGGTGGCCGGGACCAACAACCTGGCTGGGGACGATTTCAACCGCGGCATCCGCGCCTATTATTTCGGGCTCGCCGCCTCCGGCTGGCTGATCAACGCCTGGGCGCTCGGCCTGCTTTCGGTGATTGTTCTGATCATCCTCTTCCGCCGCGATTACCGTTCGTCGGCCCTGCATATCCTGCGCGACCAGCCCTGAGACCAATGATCCCCGGGAATCAGCTGGCCGGCATCGGCTACGGGCTGCTCGCCTACGTGATCTGGGGCTTCTTCCCGCTCTACTTTCGCCAGCTGGGCGACATTGCGCCGATGGACATCCTGTCCAACCGCACCGTCTGGGCCTTCGTCTTCGTTACCCTGCTGCTCACCCTCCGGCAGCGCTGGCGCCAGGTCTTCTCCCTCCTTGCCACGCCGCGCCACATCATCCGCCTAGGCATTGCCGCCCTGCTGCTCGGCAGCAACTGGCTTGGCTTTCTCTGGGCAGTCGATCGTCACCAAGTCGTCGCCTCCAGTCTCGGTTACTTCCTGACACCGCTGGTCAACGTCCTGCTCGGCCTGCTGGTGCTCAAGGAAAAGCTCAACCGCAAGGAATGGCTGGCCATCGGACTGGCCATCGTCGCCGTCGGCAACGAACTGCTCGCGCTCGGCACGCTGCCGTGGATTTCGCTCTTTCTTGCCCTCACCTTCGGCATCTACGGCCTGCTACGCAAACAGGTGCCGGTCGACGCAATTTCCGGGCTCTGGCTGGAGACTCTCTCCATGCTGCCGATCTGCCTGCTCTACGCCGCCTGGCAGGCGACGCACGGGCACACGGTTTTTATCCTTTCTGCCGCCCCCTCGGGAGCAGCCACTATTCCCGTGGTCGCACTCTTGCTGATCGGCTCGGGCATCCTCACCGCCCTTCCGTTGATGGCCTTTGCTGCCGCCACCCAGCGCCTCGACCTGGCCAGCGTCGGCATGCTGATGTACATCAACCCGACCATGCAGTTCATTACCGCCATTCTCGTCTTCGACGAAGCCCTGCAGCCGGCCAGGGTCGTCAGCTTCGCCCTGATCTGGCTCGGTCTCTTCATTTTCAGCTGGAGTGCCTGGCAAAAATATCGGCAACCGGGCTGATCCGGCAGGCCGACAAGACGTCGCCGGCCCTACGAATCGCCAAAGTAACTCCCCAAGACTTTCCCCGGCCCAGGCTCGCCAGGCGACATGCCATTGTTTTTGACAAGGCGGGCCGTGAAGCGTATGTTTTCGCCACCCAGAGACCGGCATAAGCCGGCAAACGCCATCGCGTGACATCAAACCGCCCGTCCGGGGGAGACATCTTGGAACTTGTTAGCAGCCTCAACATGGGGAGCGGCGACCTTGTGCATAGCCTCGCCATTCGCCTGATGCAACATCTGGTCGTTCCCACCTTCGTACTCGACGCCGACCGCCGCGTCACGATCTGGAACCATGCCTGCGAGCGCCTGACCGGCATCCCCGCAGCCGAGATGGTCGGCACCAGCGATCACTGGCGTGCCTTTTACAATGAGACCCGCCCCTGCCTGGCCGATATCGTCGTGCTCGACGAATTCCGGCAGCTTGATACGCTGTATGCCACTCATACCAGCCCCGGCGAATTTGGCCACGGCCTGCGCGCCGAAAACTGGTGCACGATGCCGATCAAGGAGGAGCGGCGCTACCTGGCCGTCGATGCCGGCCCGATCTTCGATGACCACGGCAAGCTGGTTGCCGTCGTTGAAACCCTACGCGACATGACCGACCAGAAGCGGGCCGAAATGGCCTTGCAGAATCTCGCCGCCCGGGACAGCCTGACCAGCCTGGCCAATCGCCGCTCGCTAGACGAAAAGCTGCAGATTGAATGGAAATGCGGCATACGCACCGGAACATCGCTGGCTTTCATCCTGGCCGACGTCGATCATTTCAAGCAGTACAACGACCATTACGGGCACCCGAAAGGCGATGGCTGCCTGCGCAACATTGCCAGCGCCATCGGCGCGACCGTCTTCCGTCCGGCCGACCTGACCGCCCGCTACGGCGGCGAAGAATTCGCCGTCGTCATGCCGAATACCGACCTCGCCGGCGCCAATGCCGTGGCCGAGCGCATCCGCGAAGCCATCGTCGACCTGGCGTTGCCACACGAAGCATCGCAAACCGCACCGCACGTCACGCTCAGCATGGGCGTTGCCGCCACGGTGCCGGATGCTGGATCGAGCGTGGATAGCATGATCGCTGCTGCAGATGCCGCACTTTACCAGGCCAAACACGCCGGCCGGAATCGCGTCGTCCTGGCGATGACCGCCACAAACTGAAGCTCAGCCGAGGCGCCTCCGCGCCTCGAACAGGCAGACCCCGGCCGCCACGGAAACGTTGAGGCTTTCCACCGTGCCGCGCATCGGAATCTTGACCAACTGGTCGCAGTTTTCCCGGGTCAGACGGCGCATGCCCTCGCCTTCAGCCCCCAGCACCCAGGCTGTCGCCTTCGGCCATTCGGCGGCATAAAGATCGTTCTCCGCCTCGCCGGCCGTACCGATCACCCAGATCTCGCGCTCCTGCAGTTCGCGCAGGGTCCGGGCCAGATTGGTGACCATCACGTAGGGCACCGTTTCGGCCGCCCCACAGGCTGTCTTGGCTGCGACATCGGTCAAGCCAACTGCCCGGTCCTTGGGGGCGATTACCGCATGGACGCCGGCTGCATCGGCAACGCGCAGACAGGCGCCAAGGTTGCGCGGATCGGTAATGCCATCAAGAACGAGTAGAAAAGCCGGTTCTTCAAGCGTATCGAGGACATCGTCGAGATGCGCTGCCTTGCGGCCGCCTTCGATCCGGGCGATGACGCCCTGATGGCGGGCACCCGGCGCCATGCCGTCGAGTCGCTTGCTGTCGCCGGCAATCACCTTGACCCCCTGCAGTTCGGCATGCGCCAGCAGGTCGCGAGCCCGTGCATCGTGGCGCGATGCGTCGATCAGGATTTCCTTGACCGATTCCGGATCATGGCGAAGTTTGGCAGTTACGGCATGAAAACCGTAAATCAGGCGGGAAGACATGAAGACTTTCGTAATTTTCGATGGCGAATTCTACCTCGCCCGCCCCCTACGCAAAAAAACCCTTCACTCCGTACGGCAGGTCCCGGTCAAAAGCCCTTGAGCAAGGAATCTTCGCGGGAAATCCAGCGCGACAGGAGAAGGTCGTGCAGAGCGACGTGATTGATCATCCAGCGCGCCAGCAAGGCATCGAGTTCGCGAATTCGCGACACCATGTGAAAGCCGTCAAGCGTCGAAACGATCTGCTGGACCTTGGCTGCAATAGCCGCATGGTCTTCCATATGCGCCTGGCAAACATCGCGGTCGACCATCAGCAGCAGCGAATCCCGCATGATCGTTTCCTCGGTCTTGAAATGTTCGAGGATGAACGCGAATACATCACCGAGCATGCCAATCACCTGGCTCTCGCAGGAGGCCCGCTGATCGTCCTTACAACCATGGCAGTCGGAAAAAGCCAGATGATCAATACACACCCGGCGCAAATTCGCGATGGAAGACACCAGGAAACGGTGTTCGAAGTCGATCAGTTTGTGGCCGGTAATCAACTCCGGCGGCAGCTCTCCGGTATCCAGCCAGTGGGCCGTGATATTGGATAACGCCTCAACGGGAATCTCGGCTGTCCAATGATTGACAACCATCCGCTGCTTCGTCATCGTTACTCCGAAGATATTAGAATTGATTATTCTACAACCTTTTAAGCAACCCACCCAACATGTTCAGTTCGGCGTAATACTGCCGATAACAAGGTATCGGACCAACGGGAGGGAGATACTTGCTGACCGAAAGCCAGAAGCGCTGGGGTGTCGATCAATGGGCCGCCTACCTGAGTGGCCGCGAGGTTCCCTGCATGCCCCGCTCAAAAGCCATGCTGCTTGCCCTTGAATCCTGCCAAGGAGAACGGCTGGCAGCCCGGGAACTGGCGGATATCGCCGCTGCAGATCCCTTCCTCTGCCTGCGCGTGCTGCGCGAAGCCGAAAAGCGCCGCGCCCAGCGCCTGGGGCATGAAACCAGCACTCCCGTCGCTGCAGTGATGCAACTGGGCACCGACACCTTTCGCAAGCTGCTGCTCGACTGCCAGGAAACCGACGAGACCGACGCCGGACTGGCCGGTTGCGAGGCTCGCACCTACCTGGCGAGGCACCTTGCCCTGCGCTGGGGATCGGCGCGTGCCGACATCTCTCCGGACGAAATCGCCATGGCTGCCCTGCTTTCCGAAATCGGCGAGCTGCTGCTCTGGTCTTTCGCCAGGGAGATTCCCGAGGCCGCGTTGGTGGCGCTGCATTCAGGACGCGCGCAGCGCTCGGCTCAGGCCCAAATGGATATCTGCGGTTTCCGCTTCAAGGATCTGACCCTGAAGTGCGCCACGATCTGGCACCTGCCCTCGCTACTCACCCAGCTGATACGCGGCATCGACAACCCCCGGGCCAACCTCTCCCGCCTATGCGTAGACACGGCGCGGCATTTGGCTTCGGGCGGCCCGGATGACCCCGCCTTGCCATCCGACATCGCCGAAGCCAAACACATCATCCCAAACGTCTCGCTGGACTGGCTGGCCGAGCAGTTGCCCGGCCTCGGCGAAGCACAAGTTGCCAACATCGCCCTCAAGGCCGGCGATCTGCTCGCTCCCGCCCACCACTGATGGGCAACGTCTAACCCCAGCACATTTCCTGCCGGGTGCGGTCAACGCCGTTTGGCTGCCGTTTTTCGCGGCGCCTTGGCGGCTCCGCTTTTGGCTTTGGCAGCCAGAGGCTTCTTGCTGGCCGGCTTGGCCGACGCCTTTGCCGTTTTGATCGCTGTCTTGGCTACCGCCTTGACTTCCTTGGGCGGCAAATCAGCCTGACGCACCGGCTTGATGGATGCCTTGGCTGACGACCTTGCCGTCGTACCCGCCGCCTTACCTGTCACCTTCCTGGAACGCGATACGCTTTCGTCGCTGGCCAGAACGAAATCGATCCGGTTCGACTCCAGATCGGCACGCACCAGCCTGACCCGAACCCGGTCACCGAGACGGAAACGCTGCCCGGTCCGCTCGCCGAGCATCTGGTGCTTGATGTTATCGAACTGGAAGTAATCGGAACCCAGCTCGGATACATGCACCAGTCCCTCGATGTAGATAGTGTCGAGCGCCACGAAGATGCCAAAGGCGGTCACCGCCGAAATCGTGCCGTCGAATTCCTCACCGATGCGCTCCTTCATGAAGAAACACTTCAGCCAGTTCTCTACATCGCGCGTTGCCTCGTCGGCTCGCCGCTCGGTTGCCGAGCATTGCAGACCGATATCATCCCATGCACGGGCCGGCACGTATTTCTCTCCCGCCAGCACCGCCTTGATCGCCCGATGCACCAGCAGATCAGGGTAACGTCGGATCGGTGAAGTGAAGTGGGTGTAATGCTCATAAGCCAGCCCGAAGTGGCCGACATTGTCCGGGCTGTACATGGCCTGCTTCAGCGACCGCAGCATGACCGTCTGCAACAGCTGAAAATCCGGACGCTGCTTGACCTTCTCGAGCAGGATGCCGTAATCCTTGGCCCGCGGTTCGTCGCCGCCGCCCAGGGCCAGACCGAACTCACCAAGGAAGGCGCGCAGGTTCTTCAGCTTATCTTCCGACGGCGATTCGTGGATACGATACAGGCAGGTCTGTTTGTGCTCGGCGAGGAAATCCGAGGCGCAGACATTGGCCGCCAGCATGCACTCCTCGATGATGCGGTGGGCGTCATTGCGCACCACCGGCACGATGTTTTCGATCTTGCCCTGATCGTTGAACAGCATCTGCGTTTCGGTCGTCTCGAAGTCGATCGCCCCACGCTGGCCGCGTGCCTTATGCAGCGCACCAAACAACTTGTAGAGATTCTGCACGTGCGGCAGAACGCTACGGTGCACATCGGTTTCCGGCACTTTTTCACCGGACAGCCACGACCACACAAGATTGTAGGTCAGCCGTGCATGCGAGCGGAAAACCGCCGGATAAAAGCGGTATTTGCCGATCTTGCCGGCAGCACTGATCTCGGCATCACAGACCATCGCCATCCGCTCGACATCCGGGTTCAGCGAGCAAATGCCGTTGGACAGCTTTTCCGGCAGCATCGGAATGACCCGGCGCGGGAAATAGACCGAATTGCCGCGTTCCAGCGCCTCCTTGTCAAGCGCCATGCCGGGCTTGACGTAATGCGACACGTCGGCAATCGCCACCACCAGCCGCCAGCCACGCCCCTTCTTCTCGCAGAACACGGCATCGTCGAAATCACGCGCCGTTTCACCATCGATGGTCACCAGCGGCAATTCACGCAAATCCTCGCGCCCGGCGTAATCGGCCTTCCTGACCTTGTCCGGCAGCGCCTTGTTCTCCTCCAAGGCGGCCTTCGAAAATTCGAAAGGCAGATCATGCTTGCGCAACGCAATCTCGATTTCCATGCCGGGGTCGGCATAGTTGCCGAGCACTTCGATGATCTTGCCAATCGGTTGCGAGAACTTGCTCGGCTGCTCGATGATCTCGACCATCACCACCTGACCCGACTGTGGCTTGTTTTTCGTCTTGGGCTCAGGCGGCACCAGAATATCCTGGGCAATGCGCTTGTTCTCGGGGGCCACGACCACGACACCATGGTCGACGAAGACACGCCCGACAATTCTCATATTGACGCGTTCGGTGACCTCGACGATACCCCCCTCCAGCCGCCCTTTGCGGTCGATGCCGGTCACCCGGACCAGGGCCCGGTCACCGTGCAGCACCTTACGCATCTGGTGCTGGTCGAGGAAGATATCGGCACTGCCGTCATCAGGAACAAGGAAGCCATAGCCGTCCGGATGCCCCTGAATGCGACCCGGTGTGAGACTGGCTCGTTCGGGCAGGATATAGGCACCCTTGCGGTTGCGCAGCAACTGACCTTCACGCTCCATGGCGCCCAGCCGCCGCTGGAACATCTCGCGTTCGCCGCTGGTGATATCCAGCAATTCGGTCAGTTCCAAAAACTCGAGCGGCCTGCCTTCGTCGGCCAGAATTTGCGACACATATTCACGCGAGGGCAAAGGGAATTCGTAGCGCGCCAGTTCACGCTCGAAAAAGGGATCGGCCCGACGGACTTTGGACAGTTTCTTTCTTGACATTAACAATATTTCCTCTAAAATTCGCGCTCTTCACCTGTGCCCAGGTGGCGGAATTGGTAGACGCACTAGTTTCAGGTACTAGCGGGTAACTCCGTGGGGGTTCGAGTCCCTTCCTGGGCACCAAAGATTGGGATCAAAGGCTTCGAGTAATCGAAGCCTTTTTTCTTTTCAGCACTCGCTGAACAACTGCACGAATTGTCTCACAGCGCCCTGAAAAGCCAGAATTCAATCGCAACGTAAAAACAGTTTACAGCAAGCAAAAATCATGTAAAATGCGCGCTCTTCGCACCTGTGCCCAGGTGGCGGAATTGGTAGACGCACTAGTTTCAGGTACTAGCGGGTAACTCCGTGGGGGTTCGAGTCCCTTCCTGGGCACCAGCGATTTTGATCGAAGGCCTTGTTAAAACAAGGCCTTTTTTCATTTGTGGTGCTGGATTTACTCCCGAGCCACAGGATAGTCAGCCAAATGCCTCGTATTGCCTGACAGCCCGGCCCCGACTGTCTCGCAGCAACAATTGCTAACACTTGCGTACACGGCATCGGTAATCGCTGCACTACAGCATGCGTTATTCGACATGTCCAAACGACAAATACGAGTCGAACCATGAAAAAGCTTTCCACCCTTTGCGTCACCGCCATACTGGCTCTAACCGCCACCGCATCGGCCCAGGCGGATTGGTATCGCCACGGCGGCTATCGCGACTACGGGCACCACCATCATTACCGCGGCGGCTCCGACTGGATTGGCCCAGCCGCCGTGCTGGCCATTACCGGCCTGGCCGTTGGTGCGGCTGTCGCATCGCAGAACTACTACACGCCAGCGCCAGTCTATAGCGCCCCGCCCCGCCCAATGCCTCCAGCAGGCTACGATACGTGGTACTACTGCGGCTCGTCAGGCCAGTACTATCCCTACACCAATGCCTGCCCGGAAGGATGGCAGGCCGTGCCGGCTCGCTGAAAATAAAAACGGGCCCAATGGGCCCGTTACTACATGGACAGCACTCCGACCAGCGCCTACTTGAATGGATGCTGCTTGAGAATGGTTTCATCGCGCTCTGGGCCGGTGGAAACAATGGCGATCGGCACTTCACACAATTGCTCCAGACGATCCAGATAGGCTTGGGCATTGACCGGCAAATCCTCCCAACGTTTGACACCGAAGGTCGTGCCGCTCCAGCCCGGCATTGTTTCGTAGATCGGTTCGCAACGGGCCACCTCATCAGCACCGATCGGCAGCAGGTCAATCACCTTGCCATCAAGCTTGTAGCCGGTGCAGATATTCAGTTCGTGAAGACCATCAAGCACATCCAGCTTGGTGATGCACAGTCCGGTCAGGCCATTGATCCGTCCCGAGCGACGTAGGGCAGCCGCATCGAACCAGCCACAACGGCGCTTCCGACCGGTGACAGTGCCAAACTCGCGACCGACTTGCGACATCTGATAGCCCGGCTCGCCCGCGGTTTCGATATCCAGTTCGCTCGGGAACGGACCACCGCCGACGCGCGTACAGTAAGCCTTGGTGATGCCCAACACATAATGCAGCATACCCGGACCGATACCCGCACCGGCCGAGGCCTGGCCCGCCACGCAGTTGGAGGAGGTGACGAACGGATAGGTACCGTGGTCAATATCGAGCAAGGTACCTTGCGCCCCTTCGAACAGCAGATTGGAGCCAGCCTTGTTGGCCGCATAAAGAGCAGCGGAAACGTCGGTCACCAGCGGCCGGATCTGCTCCGCATCGGCCATTGCCTGATCGTAGACCATCTGGAAATCAACAGCATGCGCCTTGAAATACTGGGTAAGCACAAAGTTGTGATACTCCAGGACTTCCTTCAATTTCTCGGCAAACCGCTCCGGATGAAAGAGGTCATAAACCCGCAAGCCACGGCGTGAAACCTTGTCTTCATAAGTTGGGCCGATGCCCTTGCCGGTTGTGCCAATTTTCTTGTCGTCGGACTTGGCGCCTTCACGAGCCTTGTCGATAGCCGAATGGTACGGCAGGATGATCGGACATCCCGGGCTGATCTTCAGGCGTGAACGAACATCAATACCGCCCTTTTCCAACTCGGCGATTTCCGACAGCAAATGATGGATATCGAGTACGACACCGTTGCCGATGTAGCAATCGACGCCGTCGCGCACAATGCCGGAGGGCACGAGATTCAACTTGTAAACCTGTTCGCCGACCACCAGCGTATGACCGGCATTATGGCCGCCCTGAAAACGAACCACGCCCTTGGCGTGATCGGTGAGCCAGTCGACGATCTTGCCCTTCCCCTCGTCGCCCCACTGGGTGCCCACCACGATGACATTCTTGGCCATTTTTCCTAATCCTCTTGTATTGCTTCAATAATCCAGTGTTCGCCGACCAGGACCAGCTTGCGATCGCAGAGCGGGCCTTCGCAAGCCATCTCGCCCGGCAGCAGTTCGACGACGATTTCACCCTGTTCACGCAACGCCGCAACATGAGCGACGAGGCGCGGGTCATGTCCGGCATGCGGCGCCAGGATCGCACCATTTGATTTTTCGTCCGGTGCCAGACGCGCCACTTCGCGCAGGTCCATCGAAAAACCGGTCGCCGGGCGAGCACGACCGAAAGTCTTGCCGGCGCCATCGTAGCGACCACCCAGCGCAATTGCTGCCGGATAACCGTCGCAGTAAGCGGCAAAGACCACTCCGTTGTGATAGTGGTAGCCACGCAGGTCGGAAAGGTCAATCGAGAACGGCAGCTCCGGCGCACTTGCCAGCAAATGATGCAACCCGTCCAGCGCAGCGGCTACAGCAGGCAGCTGCGGCAACTCGATGACGGCCCTCTCCAGCACCTCCACACCGCCGTAGAGTTGCGGCAGGCGTTGCAGCGCTTCGCGATAGGGCGATGGCACATCGGCACAGGCCTCGGCCAGTCCCGGCACATCCTTGGCCTGAAGCAGGTTCAATACGTTGTCCTCGGCCTCCGGCGGCAATCCGGCCGCTTCGGCCAAGGCACGGAAAATACCGACGTGGCCGAGATCGATGCGGCCAAGCGGCAACTTGATCTTGGCAAAGGCAGCGGCCATCAGACGAATGACATCAAGGTCGGCGGCAATGCCGGCGTAGCCGTAAAGCTCGGCCCCGATCTGCACCGGTTCGCGGCTGGCGGAAATGGTTGCTGGCAACGTATGTAGTACGCTGTCGCAGTAACACAGGCGGGTCACCCCCTGATGATTGAGCAGATGCGCGTCGATGCGTGCGGCCTGCGGCGTGATGTCGGCCCTCACCCCCATGGTCCGACCGGAAAGCTGGTCGACCAGTTTGAAGGTGCGCAATTTCAGATCCTGTCCGGCACCGGTCAGCAATGACTCGAGATATTCCAGCATTGGCGGCATGACCAGCTCAAAACCGCGGCTGCGGAAGTGATCAAGCACCGTGCGGCGCAAGCGTTCGATGCGCGCTGCCTCTGCGGGCAGGGCATCGGCAAGATATTCAGGTAACAGCCAGTTCATGAGAAAAGAATCAGAAGGATCAGGCCGATCAGCATCGACGTCAGGCCGACGAAGCGGATCTGCCCGTCCGAAAATTGAATGAGGCGGCGAAAGGTTTCACGCCAGGCCGCCGGCGCAATAAACGGCATGACACCTTCGAGCACCAGCATAAGCGCGAAGGCGAGCAGGATGGTGGAGGTCATTTACCCTTGTCATTCCCGCGTCCGACACCCTTCATGTATTTGAAGAAATCGGAATTGGGCTCGAGCACCAGTACGTCGCTTCTGCTCTTGAAGCTGCCGCGATATGCCTCAAGGCTGCGATAGAAAGCATAGAACTCGGGATTTTGGCCGAAGGCCTGGGCGTAGGTATTGGTCGCCTTGGCGTCGCCTTCACCCTTGATCTTCTGGGCGTCACGATAAGCCTCGGCGACAATGATTTCGCGTTGACGATCAGCATCGGCACGAATTTTTTCCGCCTCGGCCGAGCCTTCGGAACGCAGTTCGTTGGCAACCCGCTTACGCTCGGCTTCCATGCGACGATAAACAGCCTCGCTGACTTCAGTCGGCAGTTCGACGCGCTTCAGACGAACGTCGACAATCTGCACACCAATCTTGCGCGCATCGGCATCGGCTTTCTCGCGCATCTGGTCCATGATCTTGTCACGCGCGCCGGAGACGACATCGTGCACGGTACGCTTGCCGAATTCCTCGCGCAAACCGGCGTTGACCGTCTGATTCAGGCGCGTCTTGGCCCGCGATTCGTCACCACCGACCGAAATGTAGTACAGCTGCGGATCAACGATGCGCCATTTGATGTAGGAGTCGACCAGAACATTCTTCTTTTCGGAGGTAATGAAGCGCTCAGGCTCGGCATTATCGAGCGTAATGATGCGCTTTTCGAAATAGCGCACGTTCTGAACCATCGGAACCTTGAAGTACAGACCCGGCTCGGCGATGGCTCGCTTCATCTCACCCAACTGGAAGACCACCGCATACTGACGCTGATCGACGGTAAAGATCGACATTGCCATGACCACTAGGACGGTGACAACAATAGCCCCCAACAGATTGATGCGCGGACTCATCAGCGTCCCTCCCGATCACGCGAACGCAGCGAACCATCGCGCGAACTTGAAGAATATGAACCACCGCCGATCTTGGGCGCACTCTCCAACTGGGGCGGCGCCTCCGACGACAAGGGTGTCGACGGCCGTACCGTCGACGGTGCCACGGAAGCTTCCGGTGCTACCTGTGCGGCGGTCGCTGAACCGGCTGCCTGCATCAGTTTGTCGAGCGGCAGATACAACAGGTTGCCCTGCCCCTTGGCATCGACCATCACCTTGCTGGTGTTGGCGTAAATCTGTTGCATAGTTTCCAGATACATGCGCTGGCGCGTCACTTCCGGCGCCTTGGCATATTCAGTCAATACCTGCTTGAAGCGAGAGGCATCACCCTCGGCTGACTGAATAACGCGCTGCTTGTAACCATCGGCTTCCTGAAGGAGTCGCGCTGCCGTACCTTTGGCTTTAGGAATGACGTCGTTGGCATATGCCTGGCCTTCGTTCTTCTGGCGCTCGCGATCCTGACCGGCCTTCACCGCATCATCAAAGGCCGCCTGCACCTGTTCAGGCGGCTGGGCATTCTGCATTGTCACCTTGGAGATCAGGATGCCACTCTGATAGCGATCGAGAATATCCTGCATCAGCTTGGCAGCCTGGGTGGCAATCTGCTCGCGACCTTCATAAAGCACGTAGTCCATCTTGCTCTTGCCGACGATCTCCCGGACAGCGGTTTCGGCCGCCCCCATCACCGCATCATCCGGATGGCGGTTGTTAAACAGGTATTCGACCGGATCCTTGAGGATGTACTGAACAGCGAACTGGATGTTCACGATGTTTTCATCATCGGTCAGCATCAAGGCTTCCTTGAGCACCTTGTTGCGCTCGCTGCCGCGATAGCCGATTTCGATGGTGCGCACCCCGGTCAGGTTGACCAGCTCGTGCGACTGGACCGGGTACGGCAAGCGCCAGCGCAAACCGGGCTCAGTTGCTTCCTTGAAGCTACCAAACTGCAGCACGATCCCCCGTTGCGAAGCATCGACGATATAGAACCCCGAGGCCAGCCAGACCACAGCAGCCAAGCCAAGCAACAGGCCGATACCACCGCCAAGGAACTTCGGATTGAAATCGATTTGCGGCATGCGCGGTCCGTCACCGCCACCATTTCCACCGCCGCCTTTGTTGCCGAACATGCCGGACAACTTGCGATTGAAATCACGCCAGAGCTCTTCGAGGTCGGGCGGACCGTCATTGGGTCGGCGCGGACCATTGCCGTTGGACTTGTCACCGTCGTTACTGCCACGGTTGCCCCACTGCGGGTCGTTGAGCGACATGAAAATACCTAAGGTCGGGATCATGGATGTCGGGGATTCAGTTGATGTAGTCTTGTTGTGCTTCTCGTTCAGCTTCGGCCAATGCCTTTTGTCGGGCTTGGACCTTGGCTTTTGCATATTCGGCCAGCGACTCACGCAGCAAATCGAGCCCCTCTCCGGACCGCGCACTGATACGAACGCGCGCGATATTACCATATTCGTCCCGCTCGGCTCCCGGCGAGGCATCGGTGAGATCGATCTTGTTCCAGACGATGACCTGCCGGACAGCATCGGCGCCGATTTCGGCGAGCACCTTGTCGACCTCGCTGATTTGCTCGTCACGCGCATGGCTGGCGCTGTCAACGACGTGCAACAGGAGATCGGCATCCGTTGCCGCCTCAAGAGTGGCATGAAACGCATCGACCAGGGTATGCGGCAAATCCCGGATGAAGCCGACCGTATCGGAAATGACGATATTGCCAGCCCCCTCGATCCACAGCTTGCGCGAAGTGGTGTCAAGCGTTGCGAATAACTGGTTGGCCACATAGGCCCCGGAGTGGGTCAACGCATTGAAGAGCGTTGATTTGCCGGCATTGGTATAACCAACCAGGGAAACGCTCAGCACATCGCCGCGCATCCGTGCCTTGCGTTGAACGCCGCGCTGCCGAGAGAGTTTCGCGAGCCGCTCTTTCAACAACTTGACGCGATTGCCAAGCAGGCGCCGATCGGTTTCCAGCTGCTTTTCACCCGGCCCACGCATGCCGATACCACCTCGCTGCCGCTCCAGGTGGGTCCAGCCACGGACCAAGCGCGTCGCGAGATGTTCGAGTTGAGCCAGCTCGACCTGCAATTTGCCTTCCGCACTGGAAGCGCGCAAGGCAAAGATATCAAGAATCAGGCTAGTCCGGTCGATGACCCGGCACTGCAAAGAGCGCTCCAGATTGCGCTGCTGCGCCGGCGACAACTCGTGATTAAAAATCACCAGATCGGCGCCGGTCGCTGCAATCATCGCCCTGATTTCTTCCACCTTGCCCTTGCCGGCAAAGGTCTTCGGATCAGGACTCTGCCGGGGGCCGCCAACTTCTGCGACCACCACGCCGCCAGCCGATTCGGCAAGCAAACGAACCTCTTCGAGCTGATCGTCGAGATCAAGCTGACCAAAATCGAGCTGAACGATCACCGCACGTTCACCGGCGGCGGGTCGTTCAATCATGGGCGTTTCCGGGAGTGATAAGCGCGCACCCACCGCTGGGGCAGGTCGCTGGACAGGAGTCGATTATTCTGCAGCCTGTTCCTGCTGGAGGTTCACGGGACGCGCCGGAACCACCGTAGAGATGGCGTGCTTGTAAACCATCTGGGTAACCGTATTTTTGAGCAGAACGACGTACTGATCAAAAGATTCGACCTGGCCCTGCAGTTTGATCCCATTCACCAGGTAAATTGAGACGGGAACATGCTCGCGACGGAGAGCGTTGAGGAAGGGGTCTTGTAAAAGTTGCCCTTTGTTGCTCATGGTGTGGACTCCATGGTGGTAGTTGTTATGAGGGTCCTAATGTACCCAAATTTGGGGGGTGATGCCAAAAAATTTGCAGATTATTTCTTGTCTTTGTCGGCAAATGGGTTCTTTCCAGAAACGAACTGGATGCGCAACGGCGTCCCCTGCAATTTGAACGCTTCGCGAAAAGTATGCTCAAGATATCGGCGATAACTGTCGGTGATGTGCTCAACGGCACTGCCATGCACGACGACGATCGGCGGATTCGAGCCACCCTGATGGGCGTAGCGTGGCTTGGGCCGGAACAGGCCATGCTTGGCGGGGGCCTGCTTGGCCACAGCATCGATCAGCACGCGGGTCAGGCGCGGCGTCGTCAGTTTGGCCATCGCTGCGGCATAGGCGGCATCAACCGAACGGAACAGATTATCGAGGCCGACGTTGTCGCGCGCCGAAATGAAGTGGAACTTGGCGAATTCAAGGAATTTCAGCTTGCGCTGCAATATCTGTCGTGTCTGTTCGCGGGTATAGGCATCTAGGCCATCCCACTTGTTGACTGCCACCACCAGGGCGCGGCCGCTTTGCACGACGAAATCGGCAATGTGCGCATCCTGATCTGAAACATCGGCCTGGGCATCGACCATCAGAATAACCACGTTGGCATCTTCGATCGATTGTAAGGTCTTGACCACCGAAAACTTCTCGATCGCCTCGAACACCTTGCCACGCTTGCGCATCCCGGCAGTGTCGACGAGTACGTATTTTCTGCCGCCTTTTTCGAAATCGATCTCGATCGAATCGCGGGTCGTACCCGGCGCATCGAAGGCGATGACGCGCTCTTCACCGAGCAGGGTATTGATCAGCGTCGATTTGCCGACATTGGGACGGCCGACGATGGCGACGCGCACAGCATCGGAATGCCATTCGTCGTCTTCCGGTTCGGGAAAATCTTCGAGCGCCAATTCGACCAGGCCGCGAACGCCTTCGCCGTGAGCAGCAGAAATGGCATTGGGCTCGCCAAGTCCGAGTTCGTGAAAATCAGCCTCGACCATGCCGGAATTCATGCCTTCCGCCTTGTTGACCGCAACGAACACCGGCCGGTCGATGCGCCTGAGCTTGTTGGCGATTTCCTTGTCGTGCGGGGTCAGACCAGTGCGTCCATCGACCACAAAAATGACAGCGTCGGCCTCGGCGATCGCCTGCTCGGTCTGGCGCGCCATTTCGTGCAGGATGCCTTCCTTGACCAGCGGCTCGAAGCCTCCGGTGTCGACAACCAGATAGGGCTTCTTGCCCAGCTTGCCATGACCATAGTGACGGTCGCGCGTCAGGCCAGGCAGATCGGCGACAATAGCGTCGCGCGACTTGGTCAGGCGGTTGAACAGCGTAGACTTGCCGACATTGGGACGGCCAACCAGGACGATCGTAGGTTTCATTGCGCCTCGATTGCGCTCACGCTGCCCCCGCTGGTCTGCACCAGCACGGCAGAACCGAGCATTTGAAGAGGCGCGCGAACCGGCGTGCCATCGGTTTTCAGGCGCGCCACGAAGCTGCCGTCTTCACGGGAAAGAAAATGTACGATGCCTTCTGCATCGGCCACGGCAACCAGGCCGCGACGAATCACCGGCGCGGAAAGGCGGCGATTTTTCAACTTGTCCTGTTTCCACAGGCTGCTGCCTGAGGATCGGTCCAGGGCATGGACGACCCCCTTGTCGTCGGCGACGAACAGATAGCGTCCGTCCATGGCCAGACCGGCCACCGAAGAAATATCCTTGGACCAGATCATGGCACCGCCCTGCCCCATGTTGAAACAGGCGACGCGGCCCTGGAAGGCCACAGCACAGATCTGGTTCCCGTCGACCACTGGCGAGGCAACGATATCGGCGACCCGGTCGAGTTCGGTTGCGCCCTTGGGCAGGGCTACCGCCCCCTCCCACACCGGCGCACCGTTCTGCAGCGAGAGGGCAAGCAGCTTGCCTCCCGGGTAGCCGACGAAGAGATAGCGATCGGCAAATACCGGCGAACCGGCACTACGCACCGACAAAGGCGGCGTCGAACGCTGGTAGGCCCATTTGCGACTGCCATCACCGGCATCCAGGAGAAAAACCTGATTGTCGCCACTCTTGACGGCGACACCTTCGTCGCCAACCACCGGCGTGGCGATGACTTCGCTGGAAACGCGGGATTTCCACAGTGTCTTGCCGTCCTCGGCTGAGAACGCCAGAACTTCACCTTTGGCCGTACCAACCACGACCAGTCGGCCGTTGGCACCGACACCGGCCGATAGCGGCTGGCCGGCATAGATTTTCCAGACTGTCTTGCCATCGACGAGCTTGCCGATCGTTCCGTTTTGGCCGGCAACATAAACCGCAGCCCCGACCACAGCCGGTGTAAAGGAGTAATCTCCGGCCTTGCCAATACTGGCCGACCACAGGGTGCTGACCTCGGATGTTGCGGTCAACGTCGGCAAGGGGGCCATTTTCGGCCCCGAACTAGCGAACGGATTGATCGAGTCAAACGTATCCGAGATGGTTGCACAGCCCCCCAGAAGCAGGCCAGCCGAGGCCAACAGGGCGACAAGCGGGCGCGACATCAGGCCGCCTCGCCCAGGCTGTCGAGTTTCTGCTGCAACAGCTCGCGACCGGCGCCCTGCTTGTCCGCCATCTTGTCGAGAGCGCCCTTGTAAGCAGCGCGCGCTTCGGCCTTCTTGCCCTGAGCGGTCAAGACATCACCCGTCAATTCCTGGAAACGAACATCGAGAGCCGGCGCGTGCTGCGCAGCGAGCTGCTTCAACGCCTCATCGTAAGCCTGTTCGTCAAGCAGGACAGCCGCCAGACGGAGGCGGGCCAAATCCCTGATCTCATCCTTGCCGTTTTCGGCAACCCAGCTCAGCTGTGTTTTGGCCGTCTTCAGATCGCCACTGGTGAAAGACTGCTTGGCGGCAAGCATGGCGCCGAGCGAGGCGTAAGCGGTACCTGCAAATTTTTCCGATAGTTCGCCCGCCGCCGCCTTGACCTTCTGGGCATCACCGGTGCTCACTGCCTGCTCCAGCACGCCATAGACTGCCGCCGCCTTGGCCGACTGGCCGCGCTGATACCAGTTCCAACCCTGCCAGCCGACCACCCCCAGGGAAGCCGCAACGACCACGCTCGTCACGAGGTTGCCGTACATCTTCCACCAGGTCTTCAGGGTATCGATCTGTTCCTGTTCTTCGAGGTCGTAATGCGCCATGCTGCTTATTCCTCTTCGTCCGAATCAATGAGTTGCCCGATGATGGCCTCAGCCAGATCATCGACTTTCAATTTCAGTTGCGCCGAACCTTCTTCGCGCAGCTGCTTCAGCTGCACTTCCCCGGTCGACGCTTCGTCATCGCCAATAATGACAGCAAAGGTCGCGCCGCTGCCGTCAGCCTTCTTCATCTGCGACTTGAAACTGCCGCCGCCGCAGTGCTGCAACACATTGATACCCTGGTCGCGCAGGCCTTCGGCCACGCGGAAGGCCAGTCGGGATGCCTCGTCGCCCTGATGCACAAGGTATACGTCGGGCGCCGGCGCCGCCGGTTCCCCCCCCGATTCCTTGATCAGCGCGATCAGGCGCTCGATACCCATGGCGAAACCGCAAGCCGGTGCGGCTTTGCCGCCCAGTTGACCGACCAGTCCATCGTAACGACCACCGGCACAAACCGTACCCTGAGCACCGAGTTTATCGGTCACCCACTCGAAAACGGTCAGGTTGTAATAATCGAGGCCGCGTACCAGACGCGGATTGATGGTGTAAGGGACACCGGCATCGCGCAGCACGCGCTGGACGCCTTCGAAATGAGCCAGCGATTCGGCGCCAAGATAATCGATCAGCTTAGGTGCCGCAGTGCACAGTTTCTGCATCGCCGGATTCTTGGTATCGAGGATGCGCAGCGGGTTGGTATGCAAACGACGTCTGGCATCATCGTCGAGCAGTTCGGTGTTTTCCTCGAAATAGGCAATCAGCGCCGTACGGTGCCGGGCTCGTTCTTCCGGCTGGCCGAGGCTGTTGATTTGCAATTCGATACCATCCAGACCAAGATCGGCCCACAGGCGGGCGCCCATCAGGATCATTTCGGCATCGATATCCGGCCCGTCGTAACCGAGCGCTTCGACGCCGACCTGGTGAAACTGCCGGTAACGGCCTTTTTGCGGCCGCTCGTGGCGGAACATCTGGCCGATGTAATACAGCCGCTGCGGCTGGCGGGCAATGAGATTGTGCTGGATGACGGCACGCACGCAACCCGCGGTGCCTTCCGGACGCAGGGTCAGCGGCTCGCCGTTCAGGCTGTCAATGAAGGAATACATTTCCTTCTCGACGATATCGGTCACTTCGCCGATGGCGCGTTTGAACAGCGGCGTCGGCTCGACGACCGGCATGCGGATCGGCCGATAGCCGTAGCCCTTGAGCCACGAGCGGATGGTGTCCTCGAACAGTTCCCAGAATTCGGCTTCGTCGGGCAGGATATCGTTCATCCCGCGCACGGCTTGCAAGGTTTGACTCATGACTTCAGTTTCTTGGTATAGGTGCGCTCGACATAGCGCTCGATGATCTGTTTGAATTCGCTGGCGATATTGTCGCCCTTGAGGGTAACCGTCTTGACGCCATCCTCGTACACCGGCGCCGATGGTGCTTCGCCGGTGCCCGGCAGCGAGATGCCGATGTTGGCATGCTTCGACTCGCCCGGCCCGTTGACGATGCAGCCCATGACGGCCAGCGTCATGTTCTCGGCACCGTCGTAGCGCAGCTTCCATTCCGGCATCTTGGCACGGACGAAATCCTGGACTTCACCGGCCAGTTCCTGGAAGAAGGTACTGGTTGTCCGGCCACACCCCGGACAGGCCGCGACCATCGGCGTGAAAGCACGCAAGCCCATGGTCTGCAGGATTTCCTGAGCGACGATGACTTCCTGTGACCGCGAGCCGCCGGGCTCCGGCGTCAGCGAAACGCGGATGGTGTCGCCGATGCCTTCCTGCAGCAGCACGGAAAGCGCCGCCGTCGAGGCGACGATCCCCTTGGACCCCATGCCGGCCTCGGTCAGACCAAGGTGCAGGGCATAATCGGCACGCTGGGACAGATCGCGGTAAATGGCAATCAGATCCTGTACGCTGGAAACCTTGCACGAGAGGATGATCCGCTCGCCGGCCAGGCCGACTTCTTCGGCCTTGGCCGCCGATTCGAGGGCTGAAGTCACCATCGCGTGGCGCATCATCTCGGTGGCATCCAAAGGCTGCGGTCGACGTGAATTCTCATCCATGATCCGCGCCAGCAACTCCTGATCGAGACTGCCCCAGTTGACGCCGATGCGCACCGGCTTGTCGTACTTGCAGGCCAGTTCGACCATCTGGGCGAACTGCTCGTCCTTCTTCTTGCCGAAGCCGACATTGCCCGGATTGATCCGGTACTTGGCCAGTGCCTCGGCGCAGGCCGGATGTTCGGTCAGCAGGCGATGGCCGTTGTAATGGAAATCGCCGATCAGCGGCACATTGCAGTTCAGCCGGTCGAGGTGCTCGCGGATTTTCGGCACGGCTGCCGCCGCTTCCGGCGAATTGACGGTGATTCGCACCAGTTCGGAACCGGCTCGCGCCAGTTCGGCGGTTTGCAGGGCGGTGGCGAGATAGTCGGCGGTGTCGGTGTTGGTCATCGACTGAACCACCACAGGGGCATCGCCACCCATTTTCACATGGCTAACCAGACAGGAGCGGGTCGACCGCTTGATGACTGCACTCACTGCTTACTCCAGAACCAGACGGGCCACATCGCCCTTGCTATGCGGCGCCAGGTCGACTGCCTGGCCATGCCAGAACAGGCGAACCCCCGGAGCATAGCCAATAGTTACCGACAAAGGACCTTGCCCGGACAAGGTTTGCTCGGCACCGGCGAGAACTTTCTGTGAAAAAACGATCTTGTTGTCACGATCCCTGACCTCGACCCAGGAATCCTTGTCGAACAGGAAACGCATTTGGGGCGCATTCGCCGCCACTGCGTCGCCTGTCGACGACGCTGCCTCCGGCTTGGCGGCCGGCGTCTGAACAGTCGCCTCGGCTGGCGTCAGGGCCTGGGGAGTCATGACCTGTTGTGGCGTTTCTCCTGGCGGAAAGACCGGTTCGGTCACCGGGGCAACCGCTGCTGGGGCAGGAGCCTCCTTGCGCGACAGGGAGTCAAGCAGCGCCTGGGTGCTGTCACGCAGCGCGCCCAGGTCAGTTGGAATCACAAAATAGATCAATGCCGCCAGCGCCACGAAGCCCGCTCCAATCAGCACGACCTGCCGGTCGCGCCGGGAGCCCGTGTTACCGGCGTGGGGCATCGCGGCCGGACGGAGTTCATGGACGGTCAGATTATCGGCCGGTTTTTCCAGGACGCGATCCAGCTGCTCCATCAAGGGGATCGGATCGAGCTGCACCAGACGCGCATAGTTGCGCACGAAACCCCGGATAAAAGTCTGACCAGGCAGATTCTGCCAGTCGCCACTTTCCAGTGCCTCGATTTGCCGCGGTCCGAGCTTGAGTGTCTGGGCGAGATCGCCCACTTGCAGCCCGCGGGCCTCGCGGGCCGTGCGCAACTGCTCGCCAACCGGAAGCTCCATTGTTACGGCACCGTCACCTTCGGCGACGGCTTCCTCGATACTGACCTGCTCGTTCATTCAAAACTGCCCTTCAGGAATTCCTGGTATTCAGGTGACGAGGGATAGCGACTGCGCAATTGCGATGCATACCCCCCCTCCGCCACGCGGTTGCCCAGCTTGCGCTCGATCCGCAAGCCCAGCCAGAGGGCGTCGGCACTGGGCGGCTCCATCATTCGCAGCGCATCATTCAGATAGATGCGCGACTCATCAAGCAGGGCGCGCTTATAAAACAGTTTGGCCAACTCAAGGCGTGCCGTCACCGCACCATCTCGCGACAGCTGCAGTGCTTTCAGCAAATAATTCTGCGCCCCCTCCAGATCACCGGCCTTCAGTGCGCAGGTGCCGGCATTGGTGTAGGCGCGATCGGGCGTTTCGTAGAGCGGGCTTTTCAGGGCATTGAGAAAGTAAGTGATCGACTGGCGTTCCTTGCCGGTCTGGCAGAGATACCAGCCGTAGTTGTTGTTCACCTCGGGATCGTTGGGCGCGATATTCAGGGCACGGCGAAAATCGTCCTCGGCCTTGTCATATTCCTTCAGCCCCAGGCGAACCAACCCGCGTACGCTGTACGCTTGGAAATAGCCGGAGTCGGAGTTGATCGCAGTCTGCAGTTCATCCAGAGCCACGGCATTGTTGCCGGCCTGGAAATACATCGCCCCCAGCTCGGTGTGTATCTTGGCACGCTCACGTGGCGCACCCGCACCCTGCGACTGATTTCCGGAAGGCAAGTTGTTGAACTGTGCCTGCACGGCGGCGACAAGCATCAGGCTCAGACAGAGACCTGCAATTCCGTTTTTCAGGGAACAGACTTTCACGAACCTACCTCCACCAAGGGAATCACCCGTCCGGCGGTGCGCCGGGTCTTGTCCTTGACCTGACCGGCCAATTGGCCGCAGGCCGCGTCGATGTCGTCGCCCCGCGTCTTGCGCGTCGTCGTAACAATGCCGGCCTGCATCAGGATATCGGCAAACCGGCGTACCCGCTCCGCCGGCGAACGCTTGAACGGCGAACCGGGGAAGGGGTTGAAGGGAATCAGGTTGAACTTGCAATGGACATTTTTGACCAGTGCCAGCAGTTCGCGGGCATGGGCATCGCTGTCGTTGATACCGTCGAGCATGATGTACTCGAAGGTAATGAAATCGCGTGGCGCCTTGTCCAGGTAACGCTGGCAGGCCGCCATCAGCTCTTTCAGCGGATATTTCTGGTTGATCGGTACGATCTGGTCACGCAATTTGTCGTTGGGCGCGTGCAGGGAAACAGCGAGGGCGACCGGGCACTCATCGCCCAGGCGATCCATGACCGGCACCAGACCGGAGGTGGAGACGGTAACCCGGCGGCGCGACAGGCCGTAGGCGTTGTCGTCGAGCATCAGCTTCAAGGCGGCAACGGAGTTTTCGAAATTGGCGAGCGGTTCGCCCATGCCCATCAGCACAACGTTGGAGATGACCCGTTCGTCACCGTGGATCGCACCGAGCGCGTGGTTGGCCTGCCAGAGCTGACCGATGATTTCCGCCACCGTCAGGTTGCGGTTGAAGCCCTGCTTGCCGGTCGAACAGAAGGCGCAGTCGAGCGCGCAACCGGCTTGCGTGGAGATGCACAGCGTGCCGCGATCGTCTTCGGGAATGAACACCGTTTCGACGGCATTGCCGTTGCCGACATCGATCAGGAACTTGCGCGTGCCGTCATCCGACAGCTTGTCGGAGACAACCGCCGGCGGCGCCACAACCGCCCTCGCCTTGAGCTTTTCACGCAGGCTCTTGGCGATGTCGGTCATGGCATCGAAGTCCGCCACGCCGGAACGATGGATCCAGCGCAAGACCTGCTTGGCGCGGAAGGGCTTTTCGCCCTGTTCGGCAAACCAGGCAGTCAGGCTTTCGCCATCGAGATCCAGCAGATTGACGGTCATGCAGCTTTGATTAACGGCCGGAATAGACGTTCATGCCCGGGAAGAAGAAACCGATTTCGACGGCGGCGGTTTCCGGGGCGTCAGAGCCGTGCACGGCATTGGCGTCGATGGATTCGGCGAAGTCGGCGCGGATGGTGCCGGCGTCGGCCTTCTTCGGATCGGTGGCGCCCATCAGTTCGCGGTTCTTGGCGATGGCGTTTTCGCCTTCCAGCACCTGAATCATCACCGGGCCGGAGATCATGAAGGAAACCAGATCCTTGAAGAAGGGGCGTTCCTTGTGCACGGCGTAGAAAGCGCCGGCTTCCTGCGGCGACAGCCAGGCCATCTTGGAGGCGACGATCTTCAGGCCGTTGGATTCGAAACGGGAGTAGATCTTGCCGATGACGTTCTTGGCAACTGCGTCGGGTTTGATGATGGAGAGGGTGCGTTCGATAGCCATGTGATTGCTCCGGGAAAGCTAGTCAGTTGAAAAACGGACGATTTTAGCAGATTCGCGACACGAGCGCCTGCTTCACTGAGCAGGCGCTTTTCCAGCCACCGACGCCTTGAGCGGATCGCGCAAGAGGGCGAAATTACGCGGCGCAACATATTGCAGCAATTCCTTGCCGTCGCTATCGACCACGACATCGAGGCCCTTATCCGGGTAAAGCAGATGCACCCGCTTTTCCGAAACAGCCAGACGCTCACCTGGCACCCCGAAACGCTGGACGACGGTTGCTTCATCGAGATTGACTGTAGGAATCACCGAGATCGCCTTGATCGGCAAGCGGTCGGCAGCCGCCAGATCGTCGGCATGCAGGGTGATCCGACGCGTCGTGCTCTCCATGTGCTTGGCTTTCAGCGCCCGCTCGCGCATGGCCGAAATTTGCCCGTCCGCAGCGTCGACCGTAACAATCACCTTGGCCAGCACGAAACCAAGCGGCACCTGCGAGTAATAACCTTCGAGCAGCCCGATTTCGTCGGGCTCGGCAATGATCGCCACTTCGATCTCGCCGCCCAGTTTCTGGCGGGCATCCCCCAGGGTGCTGAGGCCGGGCTGCAGCCCAAAGACACGACTGCCGCCCCGGCCGTCGAGTTCGATCTGCCAAGGCAGGTTGCTGTTCGGATCGACGCCTTCCTGCTTGCCGATGCCCGGAATGAAAAACGGCAGGACGAGGACGACGATCACGAGCGCAACGACGGCGAGGGCAAATTTCATGGTTTTCCAAGGAGACTTCCGGGATGCGGATTGTGCCATAGCCCGTCCGCCAAAAAGAAAGCCCCGGTGACCGGGGCTTTGAAGGGCTGCAGCGGGTTCGCCTAGAGCATACCCAGTTGCTGCGGCAACCACAGCGACAGCGTCGGCCAGTAGGTCACCAGCATCAGGAAGCAGAGCATGGACAGCAACCATGGCCAGACTGCGACGGTCAACTCGGTAATGCCCATCTTGGTGATCCCGGACGCCACATAGAGATTCAGGCCCACTGGCGGATGGCACATGCCGACTTCCATGTTCACCACCATCAGGATGCCAAAGTGCACCGGGTGGATACCCAGCTTCATGGCGACCGGAAACAGGATGGGGGCGAAAATCAGCACGATTGACGACGGCTCCATGAAGTTGCCGGCCAGCAGCAGGATGACATTGACCGCCAGGAGGAAGGTGATCATCCCCAGACCGTGGCCCAGCATCCAGTCGGCCAGCGCCTGCGGAATGTTCTCGTTGGTCATGATGAAGGAGAACAGCACGGCGTTGGTGATGATGTAGAGCAGCATCGCCGACATGTTGGCCGAATTGAGCAGCACCTTCGGCACATCCTTGAGGCCCATGTCCTTATAAATGAAAACAGCCACGAAAAAGGCGTAGACCGCGGACATTGCCGCCGCCTCGGTCGGCGTGAAGACACCGGTGTAGATACCACCCATCACCACCACGATCAGCAACAATCCCCAGACCGAAGCACGGAAGGCTTTCCAGCGCGCGCCCCAGCTGGCCTTGGCTTGACGCGGATAATCGAACTTCTTGGCACGGTACCAGGTGACGCCCCCCAGGGTGGCGGCCAGGGCTATCCCGGGGAGCACGCCAGCCATGAACAGGGCCCCCACCGAGGTATTGGTTGCCACCGAGTACATGACCATGACGATGGACGGCGGAATCAGGATACCGAGCGCCCCCGAGGTCGAGATCACTCCGGCCCCGAATTTGTTCGGAAAGCCCGACTTGACCATGGCCGGCAGCAGAATGGAGCCGATCGCCACCACGGTCGCCGGGCTGGACCCCGAAACGGCTGCGAACAGCGCGCAGGCCAGCACGCCGGCCAGACCGAGGCCGCCATACCAGTGGCCCACCATCGACGTGGCGAAATTGATCATCCGCTTCGCCACCCCGCCATGCGTCAGGAAATTGCCGGCCAGAATGAAAAACGGAATGGCCATGATCTCGAATTTCTCGATGCCGGTGAATAATTTCAGCGCCACCGACTCCAGCGGCACCTGGGTCATCGTAAACAGAAAGGTCAACACGGTCAGGCCGAGCGAAATCGAGATCGGCATGCCGGTCAGCATGAGGACGGCCAGCAGGCCGAAAATCACCAGGGCGTTCATTGCTGGTCTCCTTGTTTTTCGCCGGAATTTCGCCGTTGACCGTGGCGAAGTTCATTCTCCAGGGTTGCCGCAGCGGCGCGGCGGCGCTCCTCGCCACTGCGCCGCTCACCAAATTGCTCATGCTTCAAATCATGCACGTGCAGGTTGTCGCTCATGCCATAGACATCGACATCGAGCGGCAGCTTTTCTTCCTCGTCCAGCCCTTCGACATGGCCGTGATCATGGTGCGGCAGTTCCCCCGTTTGCACGAAGCCCCAGGCCACCTGCAGAAAGCGGAAACACATCAGCGACGACCCCAGCGGGATGGCGCTATAGACAATCCAGGTCGGCCACTCCAGATCAGGCGTGGTCGGCCCCTCGTACAGATCCGGCCCCTGGATACCGAAGAAACTGAAGAAGGCGTAGTGCGCTCCGTTTTCCCAGACGAACTGGGCACCAAGGGCACCGATGGTGCCGGTGAACAGGGCCCCGGCCAGCAAGCCGAAAATGATGAATTTGCCGCGCACGCGATCATCCAGGCGATTGATCAGCACATCGACGCCGACGTGGATGCCGGTGCGCACCCCATAGGCGGCACCGAACTTCGCCATCCAGACGAACATGATGATGCAGAGTTCCTGGGCCCAGCCGAAATTGAGGCTGAGCAGCCAGTCCTGGGCGACCGGAATTTCAAGCCCGGCGGCGTAACGATGCACAACCGATACGAAGATAATCAGCGTGGCGGCTCCCATCAGGAAGGTCACCAGCAACTCTTCGAGGTGGTTAAGTAGCTTGTTGATCATGGCGAGTTCCCCCGGTGTGACTCGGGGGCCGCAGCCCCCGATCCTGTTGCTGCTGCGATTTAGAGACTATCCGGCTTGAAACCGATGTCCTTGTAGACCGCCTCGATGACCTCCTTGCCGATCCGTCCCTCCATCTTCTTATGGACCGGCACCAGCGCCTTCTTGAAGGCCAGGCGTTCTTCCTTGGTTGGGACGTAAACGGTGGTCTTGCCGCTCTTCTTCACAGCCTCGAGCGCGCTGTCGTTCTCGACCTTGGCAATCTGGTTGGCGTAACGGGTCGATTGCTCCATCGCCTCTTCCAGCTGCTTGCGGATATCGGCCGGCAAAGCTTCCCAGAACTTCTTGTTCACGATCACCGCATAACCGAGGTAGCCGTGATCGGTCAGCGTCAGGTATTTCTGCACTTCGTGCATCTTCTGGGTATACAAATTGGAAATCGGATTCTCGGTCCCATCGACCACCCCGGTCTGCAAGGCCTGGTACACCTCCGAGAACGCCATCACCTGCGGCAGCGAGCCAAGGGCGCGCATCTGCTCTTCGAGCACCTTGGACGACTGGATGCGCATCTTCTTGCCCTTCAGGTCGGCCGGCGTCTTGATCGGCGTATTGGCCGAGAACGACTTGAAGCCGTTGTCCCAGAAAGCCAGGCCCTTGATGCCCTTGGGTTCGAGCTTGGCCAGCAGATTCTTGCCGACCGGGCCGGTGGTCACCTTGTGCAGGTCGTCATAGCTGCCGAAGATGAACGGCAGGTCGAAGACCTCGAATTCCTTGACGCCGAGCGGGCCGAATTTGGCCAACGACGGGGCGAGCATCTGGACGGCACCCAACTGCAGGGCTTCCATCTCCTCCTTGTCCTTGTACAGGGTCGAGTTGGCATAGACCTCGACCTTGACCTTGCCATGAGTCAGTTCGCTGGCCTTCTTGGCAAACATTTCAGCCGCCTTGCCCTTCGGCGTATCGGCCGCGACGACATGGCTGAACTTGATGATGATCGGTTGCTGCGCATAAGCAGCCAGGGACAGGGCTCCAGCAAACAGGCCAATCAGTAGTTTCGATACTTTCATTTTTTTCTCCTCCAGAAGTGCGTCGTCCAGCGATTGGATTGCGACTGAGTTAAATTATTACGAAAGGTGTAATTGCCGCCTATTGTGGTTTTCCACATCGCCGAACGCGCATAAAAAAACCGCCGGACCAGCCGGCGGTTTTTTTGTTCAAAACTGCTATCAATGATGTTCGACGATTGGGCGCGGAACATGGGGGATGATCACTTCGGGCGCATCATCGAGAACCATTTCCGGACGATCTGCCTCATCGATCGTTTCATTGTTGAGGACGGCATTCATCCGGTCAACATCGAGTGCCTTGCACCATTTGGCGACGACCAGCGTGGCCACGCTATTGCCGATGAAGTTGGTCAACGCTCGCGCTTCCGACATGAAGCGGTCGATGCCGAGAATCAGCGCCAGACCGGCCACTGGCACAGTGCCGACTGCCGAGAGCGTCGCCGCCAGCACGATGAAACCGCTGCCGGTGACGCCGGCGGCGCCCTTGGAGGTAAGCAGCAGAATGATCAGCAAGGTGACCTGGTGCTGGAGGTCGAGCGGCGTGTTCGTCGCCTGGGCGATAAACACTGCCGCCATGGTCAGGTAAATCGAGGTGCCGTCCAGATTGAAGGAATAGCCGGTCGGCACGACCAGCCCGACCACCGATTTCTGGGCGCCCGCATTTTCCATCTTGGCCATCAGGCGCGGCAGCGCGGATTCGGAAGACGATGTTCCAAGCACCAGGAAGAGCTCTTCCTTGATGTACTTGATCAACTTGATGATTGAAAAACCATGGAAAGCGGCAATACTGCCCAGCACCCCGAGAATGAAGATCAGGCAGGTCAGGTAGAAGGCCCCCATCAGACTGGCCAGCTGCGTCAGGCTCCCGACCCCGTGCTTGCCGATGGTGTAGGCCATCGCGCCGAAGGCGCCGATCGGGGCAACCTTCATGATCACGCCAACGATACCGAACAGCACATGCGACAGCTTTTCGATCAGGTCGAAAACCGGCTTGCCGCGTTCGCCAAAGGCATGCATGGCATAGCCGAAAAGCACGGAGAAAAACAGCACCTGCAACATGTCCCCCTTGGCAAAGGCATCGACAACGCTGGTCGGAATGATGTTCATCAGGAAGTCGACCGTCGACTGCATCTTGCCCGGATCGGCATACTTGGCGATACCCTTGGTGTCGAGCGTCGATACATCGACGTTCATCCCGACCCCCGGCGCCCAGACATTAACCACGATCAGGCCGATAATCAGGGCAATGCTGCTGACCACCTCGAAGTAAAGGACGGCCAGGCCGCCGGTCTTGCCGACCTTTTTCATGTCTTCCATGCCGGCGATACCGACGACGATGGTGCAGAAAATGATCGGGGCAATGATCATCTTGATCAGCTTGATAAAACCATCGCCCAGCGGCTTCATCGCCGCACCGGTCTCGGGATAGAAATGGCCGAGCGCCACGCCGACGGCGATAGCGACGAGCACCTGGAAATAGAGACTCCTGAATACCGCTTTTTTAGCCATGGATTTTGTGCTCCTCTGATGACGGACTCCGGAACATTCCGGAAAACGGGCGACAGTATTGCCAAAGCGACACCAGCCTACCATTGTGGTTATCCGAATTGTGGAAAGCCACATTGACCCGGGCGGAAAAAACGTGGTGTACCATTTTCATCATGAATTATGTCCTTCCGATCTCCCCCGGCAGCTCCCGCCGGCTCCGCTGGCTGCTCGCTCTGCCCAAGCTCGGCATCGTACTGCTGCTGGCCGCCCTGCTCTCGCTCCTCTGGCTGCTGCACCGTACCGAGGTGGAAGAAGAGCAATCCGTGTTGATCAAGGATGTTCTCTGGCTCGAACAGAACCTGCGCTTCCACCTCAACGGCAATGAAGAACAACTGCAGCAACTGGCTCTTGACCTGTCCAGCCTGCCCGAGAGCCAGAAAACATTCCGGCTGCGGGCCGAACACATGCTCAAGAATTCGCCAGACATTGCCCAGATTCTCTGGCTCGATCCCCAGCAGCAGGTCATCGACGCCCTGCCCACCGCCACCCGCCCGGAAAACTCGAGTGAGTCCGGCGCCACACCGCTCATCGCCAAAGCCTTTGAAATAGCCAGCCGGCTCGGCAAACTGCAATACAGCGAGCCATATTTTCTCGATGACCAGCGCGCCTTTGTCACACTCCTCCTCCCGATCTATCACGAACGCCGGTTCAGCGGCATGCTAGCCGCGACCTACCCGCTCGACACCCTGCTTGCCAACCAGGTGCCCTGGTGGTTCACCGAAAAATACAAAGTCGAGATCGTCGACGACAACGACGTTCAGTACGCCACCAAGACCCATATTGAAGGCAAAGGGGATCTTCGCTACGCCATCCCCTTCGACCCGCCCGACGCCGGCTTGTTGTTGCGCGTGACCAGCTACCGCTCACCGGACAACACGTTGCAGCGCCTGCTGGTGGTCGCGATATTCCTGCTCGCCACCGGTGTCTTCTGGAGTCTCTGGCTGGTGCGCGACCTGATGAAAAAGCGCTCGCACGCGGAAGACGCCTTGCGCGCCGAGCACGCTTTCCGTGCCGCGATGGAGGATTCCCTGACCGTCGGGATGCGTGCCCGCGACCTCAACGGCAAGGTCATTTACGTCAACCCGGCCTTCTGCCGGATGACCGGATTCAGCCCCGACGAACTGATCAACCGGACGCCGCCCATGCCTTACTGGGCGCCGGAGCAGCTGGAGGAAACGTTTGCCATGCACCAGACCGTGCTGGCCGGCCAGGCACCGCTCGACGGCTTCGAAATCACCTTCATGCGCAAGGGCGGAGAGCGTTTTCATGCCCTTGTTTACGAAGCCAAGCTGATCGACGGCAACGGCAACCACACCGGCTGGATGGCCTCGGTACTCGACATTACCGAGCGCAAGCGCGCCGAGGAACTGGCCCGCCAGCAGCAGGAACAACTGCAATTCACCTCGCGCCTGGTCACCATGGGTGAAATGGCCTCGACGCTGGCTCACGAACTGAACCAGCCGCTGGCCGCCATTGCCAGCTACAACACCGGCTGCCTGAATCTGCTCAACAATGGCCAGACCAACCCGCAGGAAATCCTCCCTGCCCTCGAAAAAATCGGCCTGCAGGCCCAGCGCGCCGGCAAGATCATTCGCCGCGTGCACGATTTCGTCCGCAAGAGCGAGCCCAAACGCGCTCCCTGCGCAGTCGGCGAAGTAGTCGAAGATTGCCTCGGCTTCGTCGAGGCCGAGGCCCGCAAGCGCCACGTCCGGATCGATTGCGAGCTGCCGGCGCTCCCCGCCGTTCCAGCCGATCGCCTGATGCTCGAACAGGTTCTCCTCAACCTGATCCGCAACGCCATGGAAGCCATGACCAGCACGCCGGAAGCCGAACGGGCATTGCGTATCACCATCGAACCCCGAGACGGCGAATTGCTGGTCAGCGTCAGCGATCACGGCAGCGGCATCGCCCCCGAAATCCGCGACAAGCTGTTCACCGCCTTTTTCACCACCAAACCGGAAGGCATGGGCATCGGACTATCGATCTGCCGCTCGATCATCGAGTTCCATCGCGGCCGCCTGTGGGCCGAGGACAATCCCCATTCGCCCACCGGAAGCGGTACGATATTCCGCTTCACCCTGCCCCTGGAAGCTGCATGAGTACGCCCCAAGCCTATCTGGTCGACGATGACGAAGCGATTCGCGATGCCCTCGCCTGGCTGCTCAAATCACGCGGCCTCCCCTATGCCGCCTTCGACTCGGCAGAAAGCTTTCTCGCCGCCTGGCACAAGGACATGAGCGGCTGCGTCGTGCTCGACATGCGGATGTCCGGCATGAGCGGACTGGACTGTTTCGATCAATTGCGCGAACGCCAGTCGGCCTTGCCGGTCATTTTCCTGACCGGCCACGGCGATGTGCCGCTGGCCGTCGCCACCCTGAAAAAGGGGGCCTTCGACTTTTTCGAAAAGCCGCTCAACGATAACGACCTGGTCACCCGCATCGAGGAAGCCATGGCGCTCGATGCGCGACAACGCGCGGCGAATGCCACGGTCGACTCGGTCAAAGCACGCATTTCCAGCCTGACCACGCGCGAGCGGCAGATCATGGAGCTGGTCGTGGCCGGCAAGTTCAACAAGATCATTGCCGATGAGCTGAACATCAGCATGCGCACGGTCGAAGTGCACCGGGCCAACCTGTTCGACAAGATGCAGGTCAAGACCGCCGTCGAACTGGCCAATCTGCTCAAAACCGGCGGCTAACGCTTCCCTAAGCCAGTATTTTTCGCTAGCATCACGGCAACTTTCTCGTCGCCACTCCGGCGCAATCCATTCGATACCCCCTTCCCATGAGGCAACCATGAGCGAGCATATCCATTACGTCACCGACGACACGTTTGAAGCCGAAGTGCTGCAATCGCAGCAACCGGTTCTCGTCGATTACTGGGCTGAATGGTGTGGTCCCTGCAAGATGATTGCCCCGATCCTCGACGAAGTCGCCAACGAATACGCCGGCAAGCTCAAGGTCGCCAAGGTCAACATCGATGACAACCAGGCGACCCCGGCCAAGTACGGCATCCGTGGCATCCCGACGCTGATGATCTTCAAGAACGGCAACATCGAGGCGACCAAGGTCGGCGCGCTGTCCAAGTCGCAACTCGCAGCCTTTATTGACAGCAACCTGTAATCTCCGTAGTCTCCGACCCTGAAGGTGCGTCCTGCACCTTCAGGCAGACGCGACAAGCAAGCTGTCCGGCGTCATTCTCCTCCCCAAGATCTCCGCATCTGCGCCCCGGCCTCCGGGCAAACGCCCGTTCTGTATCTGGCGCCACACACTCCCCCATGCAACTTTCCGAACTCAAGACACTACACGTCAGCAAACTGCTCGACATGGCCACCGAACTGGCCATCGAAAACGCCAACCGCATGCGCAAGATGGAGTTGATTTACGCCATCCTGAAAGCCAAGGCAAAAAATGGCGACACCATCTACGGCGACGGCACCCTGGAAGTACTGCCCGACGGCTTCGGCTTCCTCCGCTCCTCGGACACCTCCTATCTGGCCAATCCGGACGATATCTACGTCTCGCCGTCGCAGATCCGCCGTTTCAATCTGCGCACCGGTGATACGGTCGAGGGTGAAATCCGCACGCCGAAGGATGGCGAGCGCTACGTCGCGCTGACCAAACTGGACCGCATCAACGGCTTCTCGCCGGAAGCCAACAAGAACAAGATCATGTTCGAGAATCTGACGCCGCTGCATCCGACGCGTCACCTCAAGCTCGAACGCGAGATCAAGTCCGAGGAAAACATCACCAGCCGCGTCATCGACATGATCGCCCCGATCGGCTGCGGCCAGCGCGGCCTGCTCGTCGCCCCGCCGAAGACCGGCAAGACGGTGATGTTGCAGAACATTGCCCACGCCATCACCGCCAATCATCCGGATGTGGTGCTGATCGTCCTGTTGATCGACGAGCGCCCGGAAGAAGTGACCGAAATGACCCGCACGGTCAAGGGCGAGGTCGTCGCCTCGACCTTCGACGAACCGGCATCACGCCATGTCGCCGTTGCCGAAATGGTCATCGAAAAAGCCAAGCGCCTGGTCGAACACAAGAAGGACGTGGTCATCCTGCTCGACTCGATCACCCGCCTCGCCCGCGCCTACAACACCGTTCAACCGGCCTCCGGCAAGGTGCTGACTGGTGGCGTCGATGCCAACGCCCTGCAAAAGCCGAAACGCTTCTTCGGTGCGGCGCGCAACATTGAGGAAGGCGGCTCGCTGACCATTCTTGCCACAGCGCTGATCGACACCGGCTCGCGCATGGACGAAGTGATCTACGAAGAATTCAAGGGTACCGGTAACTCCGAAATCCACCTCGACCGTCGCATGGCGGAAAAGCGGATGTATCCGGCGGTCAACGTCAATCGCTCCGGCACCCGCCGCGAGGAACTGCTGCTCAAGCCCGATGTCCTGCAAAAGATGTGGGTTCTGCGCAAGCTCTGTTACCCGATGGACGATCTCGAGGCCATGGAATTCCTGCTCGACAAGGTCAAATCGACCAAGGGCAACCAGGAATTTTTTGACGCAATGCGCCGCGGCTAAGCGCGCGCCCGGCGGGGTTTGACTCCGGCCACGTCCGTTGGGTCGCGGCCAAGCCAACGCCGAGCTATTGCAAGCGCGTGATTTTTCGAAGATAATCACGCGCTTCCCAGATCGGCCAAATCCGCCGGTCGCTTGACTAAAGGACAAAAGATGAAAGCCGATATCCACCCGAATTACAAAGAAATCCAGGTCAACTGCTCCTGCGGTAACACCTTCACGACCAAGTCGACCATGGCCAAGGATGCCTTCCACGTTGAAGTCTGCTCCGCCTGCCACCCGTTCTACACCGGCAAGCAGAAGATCGTCGATACGGCGGGTCGTGTCGAGCGCTTCAACCAGAAGTTCGGCGCCATGCGCGGCAAGGCTGCTGCCTGATCTGTCCGAAATGCGTTATAAAAGGCAGCCGACTGGCTGCCTTTTTCATTTCTGGCCTCTATGCCTGACTTTCTCGCGCTGATCCGTCGCGGTATTCGTCTGCCCCCGGGCGGCTGGATGCTCACGGCCATGCTCGCCTTCTATGTGCTGGCCGGCCTCTTCGGACGCGACCCCTGGAAGGGCGAAGATGCCATCCACATCGGCACCGCCTGGCACATGCTGCATTTCGGCGACTGGCTGTCGCCCGATCTCGCCGGCCGGCCCTTCCACGAACCGCCGCTCTACTACTGGACGGCGGCGCTGACCGGCAAGCTTTTCGGCGATCTGCTGCCCTTGCACGAGGCGATGCGCCTGGCCAGCGGCATCTGGGTCGCCTTGGCGCTGACCGGGCTGTACTACGCGGGCCGCGAACTCTACGGCGAAGAGTCGGCGGCGGCCAGCCCGCTGCTGCTTGCCGGCTGCGCCGGCCTGCTCTTCCACGCCCATGACGCGCAGCCGATGCTGATCGCACTGGCCGCCTACGCCGGCGGCCTTGGCGCCCTCGCGGCGATTGGCCGCAAACCGCGGCTGACCGGCATCTATTACGGACTGGCCATCGCCGGCTGCCTGCTCGGCACCGGCATTGCCCCGACGCTGCCGCTGCTGGCCATCGCCCCGGTGGCTTGGTGGCTGTCGCCGGATCGCCCGAAAGCACTGCACACCCTGCTCATCGGCTTCGCCATCGCCGCCGCCTTGAGCCTGCCGTGGGTGCTGTTGCTGCTCGATCTCGAACCCGCCCGTTTCTACGGCTGGCTGACCACCGAACTGGCACCGCTGAAAACACCGTTTTCCTTTGTCGGCGGCAGCCGATTCCTGAGCCTGCTGCCCTGGTTCGCCTTCCCCATCCTGCCGCTGGCTGGCTGGACGCTCTGGATTCGCCGGCAGGACATCAAAGCGCCGCCGCAAGTGCTACCCCTGACTTTCCTGCTGCTCACCCTGCTGATGCTGGCCTGGGCCTTCCGCCCGCGCGAAATCCCCTCGCTGCTGCTGCTGCCGCCGCTGGCGCTGCTCGCCACGCCCGGCGCCCTGGCCTTGCGCCGCGGCGCCGCCAACGCCTTCGACTGGTTCGCCATGTCGACCTTCAGCCTGTTCGCCGCCCTGGTCTGGATCGCCTGGTCGGCGATGGCGCTGGGCTGGCCGACCAAGCTGGCTCACCGGGTGGTCGTGCTGCGCCCCGGTTTTGTCGGCCAATTCGACCTGCTGGCGCTGCTCATTGGTTTGACGGCCACCGGCTGGTGGATATGGATCATCGTGACCACGCCACGTTCGCCCTATCGCAGCCTGACGCACTGGACCCTGGGCTTCACCACCCTCTGGCTGCTGGCAACGACACTGATCCTGCCCTGGTTCGACTACGGCAAGACCTATCGCCCGGTCGCCCAGGCGATTGCCCGGGCCTTGCCAAATGATCACGGCTGCCTGGCAGAGCGTGGCCTGAACGATACCCAACTGGCCTCGCTGGCTTATTTTATCGAGATCGAACCGGTGTCCGCTGCTTCAAAGGCTGGCCAGGCCTGCAACTGGCTGCTGGTCGTCGGTGACAACCACGGCGCTCTGGCCGCGCCAGGCAGCCAGTGGACCAAGGTCTGGGAAGGCAATCGCCCCGGCGATCGCCGGGAGAAATTCCGCCTTTTCCGGCGTTGACCGTCGCAATCGTCAGACGGCACGGCCCCCGCCGGCAAAGGCCCGCGCCTCGGCAGTCGCCCCGTTCAGGGGGCTGACTTGACCAGGAAATGTTCGCGGTAGTACTTCATCTCGTCGATCGACTCGTAGATGTCGGCCAGCGCCGTGTGCTTGCTCTTCTTCTTGAAGCCCTTGTAGATCTCCGGCTGCCAGCGTTTGCACAATTCCTTCAGGGTGCTGACGTCGAGATTGCGGTAATGGAAGAAGGCTTCCAGCGTCGGCATGTAGCGAGCCATGAAGCGGCGGTCCTGGCCGATTGAATTGCCGCACATCGGCGAGTGGCCGGCCAGCGAATATTTGGCCAGGAAGGCCAGCGCCTCGGCTTCAACGGCGGCTTCGTCCTGGGTCGATGCCTTGACCTTGTCGATCAGGCCGGAACGACCGTGGGTTTTCTGGTTCCAATCGTCCATGCCGGCGAGAATCGCATCCGACTGGTGGACCACCCAGGCCGGCGACTCGGCGACCATTTCGAGCTCCGAGTTGGTGACGACCATAGCCATTTCGATGATCCGGTCACCGTCCGGATTCAAGCCGGTCATTTCCATGTCCAGCCAGACGAGGTTGTTTGCGTTGCCTGCCATATAATTGCCCGATTCCTTCAAAAGCCCGATTTTCTCACAGCTTGGCCCCCATGCCCGTCTCCCAAGAATTCACTGTTCTCTTTCTCGCCTTTTTCGCGCTGACCCTGGCCGCCCGCCTGTGGCTCAAGCTCAGGCACATCCGCTTCATCAACGCGCACCGCGGCGCCGTGCCGGGCGATTTCGCCGCCAGCATCGCGCTGGCCGAGCATCAGAAAGCGGCCGATTACACGGTCGACCGTGTCAAATCAGTGCTTTTCGCCATCGTCAGCGAAGGCATCTTGCTGCTCGCCTTCACGCTGGGTGGCGGCCTCGCCGCATTGCACGGCTTCTGGTCGCTCCGCCTCGACGGGCTGGGTTACGGGCTGGCGATAATTTTCAGCGTCATGGCCATTTCTGCTGTCGTCGACCTGCCCTTGTCCCTCTATCGCCAGTTCGTGATCGAGGCCCGCCACGGCTTCAACCGGATGACCCTCGGCCTGTTCTTCTCCGACCTCGTCAAGCAGACCCTGCTCGGCGTCGCCGTCGGCGCCCCGGTCATCCTCGCCGTGCTCTGGCTGATGGGCGCCATGGGCGGCCTGTGGTGGCTCTACGTCTGGCTGTTCTGGAGCGCCTTCAATCTGCTCGTGATGTTCGTCTACCCGACCTGGATCGCCCCGCTGTTCAACAAATTTTCGCCGCTCGAAGAAGGCGAGATGAAGCGCTGCATCGAGGCCCTGCTCACCCGCTGCGGCTTCCGCTCCTCCGGCCTGTTCGTGATGGACGGCTCGAAGCGCTCCAGCCACGGCAACGCCTACTTCACCGGCTTCGGCAACAACAAGCGCATCGTCTTTTTCGACACCCTGCTCAACCGCCTGGCACCGCCCGAGATCGAGGCCGTGCTGGCCCACGAACTGGGCCATTTCCGGCGCCATCATGTGCTCAAGCACATCGCCCTGATGTTTGCCGGCTCGCTCGCTCTGCTCTGGCTGCTCGGCCAGTTGATCGACGCTCCGTGGTTCTACGCCGGCCTCGGCGTGCCGGCCCAGAACACGGCGCTGGCGCTGATCCTCTTCTTCCTGGTCATTCCCGTCTTCACCTTCCCGTTCACGCCGCTGACCAGCTACCTGTCGCGGCGCAACGAATTCGAGGCCGACGCCTACGCCGCCGAGCACGCCTCGGCCGCCGACCTCATCCGCGCCCTGGTCAAGCTCTATCAGGACAACGCCTCGACCCTGACCCCCGACCCGCTGCACTCGCTGTTCTATGATTCCCATCCGCCGGCGGCGCAACGCATCGCCCGCCTGCAACAACTGGAGAAACCCGCATGAACATGCCCGCAACGCTGTTTGCCGCATCGCTGCTCGCCCTCCCGGCGCTCGCCGCCGAGCCCTGGGGAAACGCCGATCCCAAGGCCGGCAAGGTACTCCACGACAAGCACTGCACTACTTGCCATGCCCGACTCTACGGCGGCGACGGCAGCAAAATGTACACCCGCGACGGTCGCCTGCTGTCGACCAAGCTCGATATCCTGCAACGCGTTGCGACTTGCAATGCCATGACCAAGGCCGGCTGGTTCCCGGACGAAGAAGCCGAAGTTGCCGCCTATCTGAACCAGCAGTACTACCATTTCAAAGACTGATGGAAGGCCGCGTCGTTGCCGCCCACGGCCGTCAGTACATTGTCGAACTGCCCGATGGCAGCCTGCTGCCCTGCTTCCCGCGCGGCAAGAAAAGCGAAGTTGCCTGTGGTGACCGGGTCGATATCAAGCGCACCTCGGACGACCAGGGCGTCATCGAGGCGATCCAGCCGCGGCGCAGCCTGCTCTACCGCTCGAATGAAATCCGCCAGAAGCTGATTGCCGCCAATGTCGACCAGATCGTCATCGTCGTCGCCACCGAGCCGGCCTTTTCCGACGAGCTGGTCGCCCGCGCCCTGCTCGCCGCCGACAGCGAGGATATCGAACCTTTGCTCGTCCTCAACAAGTGCGACCTGAGCGACAAGCTACCGGCGGCCCGTCAGCATCTCGCGGTCCTTGCCGGGCTCGGCTACCGCATTCTCGAACTGTCGGCGCTCGACCATGCCGAAGACCTGCGACCTTACCTGCATGGCCAAACCAGCGTCCTCGTCGGCCAGTCCGGCATGGGCAAGTCGACGCTGGTCAATGCCCTGATCCCGGAAGCCAATGCCGCCACCCGGGAAATTTCCCAGGCACTCGATTCCGGCAAGCATACGACGACGCACGCGACGCTCTATCACCTCGATGCCGACAGCCATCTGATTGACTCGCCCGGCCTGCAGGAATTCGGCCTCGGCCACCTCGATCGACAGGATATCGAAAGCGCCTTTCGCGAATTTCGCCCCTATCTCGGCCAGTGCCGCTTCCGGGACTGTCGCCATGATCGCGAACCGGATTGCGCATTGAATGCTGCGGTCGACGCTGGAAAAATCGACAAAACGCGCTTTGCCATTTATCACCGCATCGCCAGCAGCCTGCGTCCGGCCTGAAATCCCCCACATCGAATCTCGCCAGGTCGACGGGAGGGGTAAACAGAGATAGCAATATCACTGACACAACGTGATAATTCTGGCAAAGTTGCAATTTTTGCGCGACCGGAGAAAAGCACCATGGCCGCCAGCCAACCGACCATCCTGATCGTCGACGACACCCCCGAAAACCTCAGCGTACTCGGTGAGCTGTTGCAGCCCAGCTACCGGGTGCGAGCTGCCAATTCCGGACGCCGCGCCCTGCAGATTGCCCAGGGCGCCCCCACTCCCGACCTCATCCTGCTCGATGTCATGATGCCGCAAATGGATGGCTACGATGTCCTCGCCGAGTTGCAGGCATCGCCCTCCACCCGAGACATTCCGGTCATCTTCGTCACCGCCATGGACGGTACCGAGGACGAGGAGCGCGGCCTTGAACGGGGCGCCGTCGACTACATCACCAAGCCGATCCGCCCGAGCATCGTGCTCGCCCGGGTCCGTACGCAACTCGACCTCAAGCACGCCCGGGACGTGCTGAGTGGCCAGAACAGCTTTCTCGAAGCCGAAGTGGCACGGCGCATGGGCGAAAACCAGCTGATCCAGGAAGTCAGCATCCACGCCCTGGCCCGCCTGGCCGAAACCCGCGACCCGGAGACCGGCAAGCACCTGCGCCGCACCCAGGAATACGTTTTCACGCTGGCCACAGCCTTGCGCCAACATCCCCGTTTTGCCCATTATCTCGACGATCGGACGATCAGCGCCCTGGCGCAGTCGGCACCGCTGCACGACATCGGCAAGGTCGGCATTCCTGATCACATCCTGCTCAAACCCGGCAAATTCACTCCGGAAGAGTGGGAAATCATGAAAACCCATGCCGAACTGGGCAGCAACGCCATTGCCCAGGCCGAAGCCGATGCCGAAAAGCCGGTGGAGTTTCTCTCCATCGCCAAGCTGATCGCCCGCTCGCACCATGAAAAATGGGATGGCAGCGGCTATCCGGATGCCCTGGCCGGCGATGCCATCCCGATTGCGGCACGCCTGATGGCGCTGGCTGACGTTTTCGATGCGCTGACCTGCAAAAGAGTCTATAAGCCGGCATTCTCTTTCGAGGACGCCTACCGCATCATCGTCGACGGTTCGGGCAAACACTTCGACCCCGACGTCGTCGACGCCTTCGTACGGGAATTTCAGACCTTCATCAACATCGCCAAGGCCTACGCCGAATAGACCATGCACCACCGCCACAATGCCAGCGATCGGCAGGAAGCATGGCGGGCAATTGCCTACATTGTCCTCCCCTACCTCACGCTGTCCACGCTGTGGATCCTGATCTCCGATCGCCTCGTCGAGCAATGGGTCAGCGATCCCGGGCTGCGCCTTACGGTCAACACGCTGAAGGGGTGGTTTTTCATCGCCGTCACGGCCACCCTGCTTGGCGCCCTGCTCTATCGCCTGCTTCGCGACAACATCACCCGCCGCAGGGCCGCCGAGGCCAGCGGTATCGTTCTCGACCATGAACGCGCCCATCTGCGCACCCTGCTCGACACCCTGCCCGATCTCGTCTGGCTGAAAGACCCGGACGGCGTTTATCTCAGTTGCAACAAGCGGTTTGAAGCATTTTTCGGCGCCAGCGAGGAAAAAATCCGGGGCAAGACCGATTTCGACTTCGTCGACCGCGAACTGGCCGAATTCTTTCGCACCAACGACCGGGCCGCGCTGGCTGCCGACAGCCCGCGCAGCAACGAAGAGTGGGTCAGTTTTGCCGGCGATGGCCACCGCGAATTGCTGCACACCATCAAGGCCCCGATGCGCGATTCAAGCGGCCGCCTGGTCGGCGTCCTCGGCATCGGGCGCGACATCACCCGGGCACACGAACTGCAGGAGCGTTTCTCGGTTGCGTTCAATGCCAGCCCGGCCGCGATCTCGCTGACCACGATCGACGACGGCGTCTTCCTGGAGGTCAATCAGCGCTATCTGCAAATGTTTGGCTGGCAGCGCGAGGAACTGATCGGCACCAATTCGGCGATCGCCCGCTTGTGGCCGTGCACCGAAGCCCGGCGGGACTGGCAGGAAAAACTCGAGGAACACGGTGTCTTGCATGATTACCAGGCGGAATGGCAAAAACGCGACGGCAGCCTGATCCACATCAGCCTGTCGGCAGAAATCGTTCATCTCGACGGCAAGCCCTTCATTCTCGCCTTCCTGATCGATGTCTCGGAACGCAAGCAGGCCGAACAGCAGATCCGACAGTTGCAGGAACGTCTGGCCACGGCCTTCCGCGCCGCACCGGTCGCCGCCTGCATCACCCGGATGAAAGACGGCCGCCTGGTCGAGGTCAACGACCGCCTGCTCCTCGAATACAACTGGACACGCCAGGAGCTGCTCGGCAAAACCACCCTTGAAGCCGGCCTGTGGGGCAATGAGCATGACCGCTCGATCCTGGTCGACGCCATCCACCAACACGGTCGAATCATCGATTTCGAAAGCATTGGTGTCGGCCGTGACGGTCGTCGCCGCGAAATGAGCCTGTCGGCCGAAGTGGTCGACATGGATGGCGAACCGCACATGGTTGTTTATATCCTCGATCTATCGCAACGCAAGGCGGCGGAGCGGGCGCTGCGCGAACGCGAGGAGATTTTCCGGAGCATCGTCAGCAATGCCCAGGACAGTATCGCGCTGATCGATCCCGACACCCTGAAATTCGTCGAATTCAACAATGCTGCCGTGCAAGGTCTGGGCTATTCGCACGACGAGTTCAGCAGCCTGACCCTGCCGGACATCCAGGCCGGAATGACGGAACCCACCATCCGGGCCACCCTCGACCGGATCATGACCCAGGGCAGCGCCGTCTTCGAAAGCGAACACCGGCGCAAGGATGGCAGCATCCAGTTTGCCCGTATCGCCACCTCCCTGGTCACGGTCGGCAACAAGCAGATGATCAGCAGCATCTGGCAGGACATTACCGAAGCCAGAAAAACCGCTGCCGAACTTGCCCAGCACCGTAACCACCTCGAGGAACTGGTCGAGGCGCGCACCGCCGAACTGACCACCGCAAAAGCGGTCGCCGAGCAGGCCAGCCGGGCAAAAAGCGCCTTTCTGGCCAACATGAGCCATGAAATCCGCACGCCGATGAATGCCATCATCGGCCTCACCCACCTGGCCGAGCACCATGCCCAGGACGCCGGGCAACTCGCCCGCCTGCACAAGGTCGCCGATGCCGCCCATCACCTGCTGTCGATCATCAACCAGATTCTCGACATCTCGAAAATCGAAGCCGGCAAACTGGAACTGGTCCCGGTGGATTTCGTGCTGGCTCGCATTCTCGACAACACCAGCGCCCTCGTGGTCGACCGCCTGCAGTCGCGCGGCCTGCAGTTCCGGATGACCGTCGACCCGACGCTGCCGCCCGTTCTCCACGGCGATCCCCTGCGCATCGGCCAGATCCTGCTCAACTACCTGTCCAACGCCGTCAAATTCACCGAGCGCGGCAGCATTGCCTTGAGCGCCAGCCTGATCGACCGCGACGCCGACTGCCTGGTCGTCCGTTTTGCCGTCAGCGATACCGGCATCGGCATCGCGCCGGAACATCAGGCACGTCTGTTCCATTCTTTCGAACAGGCCGACAATTCGACCACCCGACGCTTCGGCGGCACCGGCCTCGGACTCGCCATCGCCCGCCGCCTGGCGCGACTGATGGGTGGCGAAGCCGGCCTAAGCAGCGAGCCTGGCCAAGGCAGCACCTTCTGGTTCACCTGCCGATTGCAAGCCGGCAATCCAATCGCAGCGGAAACCAACATCTGCATTTCCGGCGAAGAAGCCGAGCACCTGCTGGCCAGCCAGCATGCCCACGCCCGCATCCTCCTCGCCGAGGACAATCCGATCAATCAGGAAGTGGCCGTCGATCTGCTGCAAGGCGTCGGCCTGCAGGTCGACCTGGCGGTCAACGGCGAACAAGCCGTCAAAATGGCCGCCGAGAATACTTATGACCTGATCCTGATGGACATCCAGATGCCGGTCATGGATGGCCTGACGGCCACCCGGCTCATTCGCCAGAGCCAATCCGGGCAGGCGGTGCCGATCCTGGCGATGACCGCCAATGCCTTTGGCGAAGATCGGGAGCGTTGTCTCGAGGCTGGCATGAACGACCATATCGCCAAGCCGGTCAACCCGGACAACCTGTACACCATGCTGATCGGATGGCTGGCGCCGACCGTGACGAAACGCCAAGCCCCGCCCCCGCCGCTCCCGACGACGGCCCAGCACCCTGACGCACAGGCCACGCTGGACGCCCTGAAAACGCTACCCGGGGTCGACTGGGCAAGCGGCCTGCAGGCTACCCGCGGCAAACTACCCAATTACCTGCGGCTGTTGCGGCTGTTCCTGAGTTCCCATGGCGATGACCACGAAAAAATCGCCAATGCCCCGCATCGGGAGGCCGAGCAGCTGAGCCATGCCCTGAAAGGTGCGGCCGGGACGCTCGGCCTGACCGGCATCCACCAAGCCGCAACGGCATTGAACCAGGCCCTGCGCCAAGCCGATCCGTCCCCCGAAACGCCCTCCCTGCAGGCCAAGCTGACCCGGGAGATGCAGGACGCGTGCCGGGCACTGACCGCTATTCTCGACCACACTCCGGGCGACCATTCATGACCGCTACCGCTACCAGCACACTGGCCGACATCATGAGCCGAGGTGTCCGCAGCCTTCCGCCCCAGGCAAATCTGCAGGAGGCCGCCGGGCTGATGGCCGAGGAGCGGATTTCCAGCCTGCTCGTCATCAGCGACGGGCAGCCGCTCGGCATCGTCACCGAAACCGACATTCTCCGCGCCCTGCATCAAAAGCAGCCGATGGATGTTCGCCTGGCGGCGATCATGACCCAGCCGCTGATCACTGCCCCCCCTCATCTCGATCTGATCAGCGCCCGCCGGCTGGTCGAGAGCCGGCGCATCCGCCACCTCGGCGTCGCCGACGCCGACGGCCAGATTATCGGCATGGTCAGCGATACGGATTTCCGCATCCACCTGGGGGCCACGGTGTTCCGCCAACTGCGCACGCTCGACAGCGCCATGGATCGCAAGATCCCGCAATTGCCGCCGGAAGCGCGCCTCGACGATGCCGTCGCCTGCATGCTGGAACATTCGGCCGATTACCTGATCGTCGTCGAGCACGAGCAGCCGATCGGAATCCTCACCGAACGGGACATTCCCCGGCTGCTCAAACAGTTCAACCAGCCGCACGACATTCCCCTGCGCCGTGCAATGAGCGCCCCGCTGCACAGTGTCAGCATCGACACCTCGGTCAGCATCGCGCTCGAAACCATGCACAGTTTCCGCCTGCGCCACCTGCCGGTACTCGACGGCAACAGCCGGATCATCGGCGTCGTCAACCAGCGTCGCCTGTTCGAACAGCTCGCCCTGGAGCAGCTGGAAGGTGTGTTGCAGCAGGTCCAGCAGGAACGCGACCGTCTGCGCCTGGAAGCCCATCTGCAGCTGGCCCTCGACGTCGGCGGAGCCGGCAGTTGGGAATATCGCCACGATCTTGACCGCGTCGTCGTCAGCGACGGCCTGCTCGCCCTGCTCGGCAGCGCGCCGGCCAACGCCCCGCACACGCTGGCCGCCTGGCAGGCGCTGATCCACCCCGAAGACAGGGCGCCGCTGAATGCGACGGTCGACGCCCCGCAGACGGCAAAAACCCCGACCCAGTGCCGCGAATACCGGCTTCGCCATGCCGATGACCACTGGTTGTGGGTCGAGGAGCGCAGCTGCGTCATCGAACGCAATGACGACGGCAGCCCGAAAATCACGGCGGGAGTGCTGCACGATATCTCGGAGCGCCATATCGCCCGCCAGCAGATCACCCGCCAGAATCGCGCCCTGCGGCTGATGAGCGGCGTCGCCCAGGCGCTGGTCCGCTATACCGACGAAAAACTGATGCTCGACGAAGTGTGCACGGTCGCCGTCGAGATCGGCGGCTATCGCATGGCCTGGGTCGGCGAGATCTCCCATGACGACAAACAGAGCGTCATCCAGCACGCATCCTCGGGGCTCAGCGACCGCTACCTGGCGGAACTCGACATCAGTTGGGGTGACACGCCCAGCGGCCAGGGCCCGATCGGCCGAGCCATCCGCAGCGGCATTCCGAGCATCGTCCGCGATACCGGCAGCGACCCGGCATTCGCCCCCTGGCGCGCCGCCGCCCTGGCTGCCGGCTTTCGCGCAACGATTGCCCTGCCCTTGCGCGTCGACGGGAAAATTGTCGGAACGCTCAACCTCTATTCGGCAGAAGCGGACATCTTCGACGACGACGAAATCAATCTGCTCGGCAATCTCGCCGGCGAACTTGGTCTCGGGCTGAGCATGCAGCGTTCCCGGCAGACCCTGGCCCGCAGCGAAGAAATGCTGATGCAGGCGCAGCGTCTGGCCCGGATCGGGCACTTCACCTTCGAAGCATCCACCGACACCCTGACCGGCTCGCCAACGCACAACGAAATTTTTGGCATTCCGCCCGGGCAACTGCTCAACACCGAGTCGTGGCGCGCCCTGATCCATCCCGACGACCGCGAACGGATGAGCAGTTACGCCCGCGACCACGTCTTCCGCAACAAGCAGCCCTTCGATAACGAATACCGGATCATCCGCCAGAACGACGGCCAGGAACGCTGGATTCACGGTGCCGGCCAGATCGCCATCGGCCCCGATGGCCGGGTCAGCCGTTTTTTCGGCACCAGCCAGGACATCACCGAGCGCAAGCACTTCGAACAGCGACTGAGCCAGAGCGAAGCCGAATTGAAGGAAGCGCAGGCCGTCGCCCACCTCGGCAGCTGGACGCTGGACATCCTCAACGACAGGCTCAACTGGAGCGACGAGGTCTATCAGATCTTCGGCCTGAGCCGGAACCACCCGCTGGCGCTGGTCGACTTTGTCGAGCGCATCCATCCGGATGACCGGGAGCGCGTGCTGGCCGACTGGAATGCTGCGCTGCAGGGCAAGCCCTACGACAACGAACATCGCATCATGGTCGACCAGCAGGTACGCTGGGTGCGCGAGCGCGCCCACGTCCGCTTTGACCATGCCGGACAGGCCATCTTCGCGGTCGGCACGGTCCAGGACGTCAGCGAACGCCGCGAGTCCGAGGAGCAGTTGCGCAAACTGTCGCTGGCCATCGAGCAGAATCCGCACAGCGTCGTCATTACCAATACCCATGCCGAGATCGAGTACGTCAACGACGCCTTCGTGCGCAATACCGGCTACTCCCGCGCCGAAGTGATCGGCGCCAAACCGGGCCTGCTGCGCTCCGGGATCACCCCGGCCGAGACCTACCACTCCCTGTGGAAAACGCTCGAACGCGGCGAAATCTGGCGCGGTGAGTTCGTCAATCGGCGCAAGGACGGCTCCGTCTTCGAAGATTTGGCGATCATCTCGCCGGTGCGCCAGCCCGACGGCCGGATCAGCCACTACCTCGGCATCCAGGAAGACATCACCGAGAAAAAGCGCAATCAGGCCGAACTTGAAAACTACCGGCGGCACCTCGAAGCACTGGTTGCCGAACGCACCGAGCAACTGATCCAGGCCAAGGAAGAAGCCGAATCGGCGAGCCGTGCCAAGAGCGCCTTCCTGGCCAACATGAGCCATGAAATCCGCACGCCGATGAATGCCATCATCGGTCTCACCCACCTCGCCCAGCGCGACACCCAGAACCCCGAGCAGCAAAAACGCCTCAACAAGGTCGCCGATGCCGCCCAGCATCTGATGGCCATCATCAACGACGTGCTCGACATCTCGAAGATCGAAGCCAACAAGCTGGTCCTCGAGCACACCGACTTTTCCCTGGCCCACGTCTGCGCCACCGCCTGCAACCTGGTTGCCGAGCGCGCCGAAGTCAAACACCTGCCGGTCAGTTGCCAGCTCGACCCCGCCATTCCGGCAATGCTGCGCGGCGACCCGCTGCGCATCCAGCAGATCCTGCTCAATTTCCTGTCGAATGCAATCAAGTTTACCGAACGCGGCAAGGTTTCCCTTTCGGCCAGCCTGCTGCATCGCAATGATCTCTCCATCTACGTCCGCTGCGCGGTGACGGATACCGGCATCGGCATCGCCCCCGAGGCGCAGGCCAAGCTCTTCCTGCCCTTCGAGCAGGCCGACACCTCGACCACCCGGCGCTATGGCGGCACCGGACTCGGGCTGGCGATCACCCGCCGCCTGGTCGAGGCCATGCACGGTGAAATCGGCGTCGAAAGTGTGCTCGGCCAGGGCAGCACATTCTGGTTCTCGATCCCGCTGGCGCCTGCCCACTCCATAGTGCCGCAACGCCCGCCCAGCCGCGGGGCCCTGTCGGCCCACCATCCCGGGGCGCGCGTCCTGATGGCCGAAGACAACGCCGTCAACGCCGAAGTGGCCAGCGACCTTCTCCTCAGCGCCGGGCTGACCGTGGACCATGCGCTGAACGGCAGCGAGGCGCTCGACCTGGCCCGCCGACAGCACTACGACCTGATCCTGATGGACATGCAGATGCCGATCATGGATGGCCTCGAAGCTACCCGGCAAATTCGCCTGCTACCCGGCTATGGCACGGTGCCCATCCTGGCCATGACCGCCAATGCCTTTGGCGAAGATCGGGAGCGTTGTCTCGAGGCAGGCATGAACGACCACGTCGCCAAGCCGGTCTCCCCCGAGGTGCTGTTTGCCGCGCTCACCCGCTGGCTGCCCACCAAGGCGCCGCGGCAAGCGGCCGGAGGGGCCGAGTCGGCGGCCGCCTTGCTGCCCGAAATCATCGGCCTCAACAGCCGTTTCGGTCTGCAGTCGGTGCGCGGCCGGGTGGACAGCTATTGCCGCCTGCTCAACAAGTTTGCTGAAAATCATGCCGACGACTGTGCGCGGATTCGCGACAATCTTGCCGCTGGCGAGAACGACGAAGCCCGCCGTCTGGCCCACTCGCTGAAGGGCGTTTCGGCCACGCTCGGTGCCGTGTTTATCCAGCAAGCAGCACAAGCGCTGGAAGCCGCCATCAAGGAAAATCGACCGCTGGCCGAAATCGAGCCGCTGATCGAGCAGACCGCCAATGTCTATGCGGCGCTCTGCGGGCAACTCGGCAAGCTTTCCCACCCCGCCCGGGCCAGCGAAAACGTCGGCGACGCCTCGGCGACCGCCGCCCTGGTCAAGCGTATCCGGCGGGAACTGCTGCTCGGTGAAATCAGCGTCCAGGAACTGGTCAGCCAGCAGGCCAATACACTGCGCCAGTTGCTGGGGGCTGGTCACGGCGAATTCGAAGGACTGGTCGCTTCATTTGATTTCGAAAGCGCGCTGGCCTACCTCAACGACGTCCTGCCGCCCGAATGACCTGCCGGATGCCCCGCCTTTACTGATCCTGCGCCAGCAGCCAGCGCCGCACGCCCAGCCCGGCGGCCCGGCCGCTGGCCAGGCAGGCGGTAAGCAGGTAGCCGCCGGTCGGCGCCTCCCAGTCGAGCATTTCGCCGGCACAGAAAACACCGGGCAGGCGCTTCACCATCAACTGCTCATCGAGTTCCTCGAAGGCGACGCCGCCGGCGGTGCTGATCGCCTCGTCGATCGGCCGCGTCGCCGTGACCGGCAGCGGCAGTGCCTTGATCGCCCCGGCCAGGGCCGGTCCTGCGGTCAACGTGTCCGGCGGGCAAAATTCCCTGAGCAGGGCCGACTTGACGCCTTCGATGCCGGCTCGCCGGCGCAGATGGCTGGCCAGAGAGTCGTGGCCGCGCGGGCGGGAAAGCTCGACCCTCAGTCGTTCCAGGCTGCGGCCGGGCGCCAGATCCAGGGTCAGGGTGGCGGCGCCGTCGCGTTCCAGCGCATCGCGCAGCAGCGCCGACATGGCATACACCAGGCCGCCCTCGATGCCGTTTGCCGTGATGTTGAACTCGCCCTGCTGGCGCTGGCCGCCGACCGTGGCGACGACTGCCTTGACCGGCGCGCCGGCAAAGCGCTCGCGGAAAAACGGACTCCACGCCACGTCGAAGCCGCAGTTGGCCGGCTTCAACGGTACAACCGCGACTCCCTTCCCGGTCAGCAGCGGCACCCAGGCGCCGTCGGAACCGAGGCGGGCCCAACTGCCGCCACCGAGTGCCAGGACGACGGCATCGGCGGCCACCGCGATCTCGCCGGCCGGCGTGGCAAACTTCAGGCCGTCATCCGCCCAGCCCAGCCAGCGGTGGCGGACGTGGAAGGCCACCTCCCGCTCGCGCAGACGATGCAGCCAGGCGCGCAGCAGTGGCGCCGCTTTCATTTCCGTCGGAAAGACCCGGCCGGACGAGCCGACGAAAGTCGTGATCCCCAGGCCGTGTATCCATTCGCGCAATTGCGCCGGCCCGAAGCCGTCAAGCAGCGGGGCGATCTGCATCGCCCGCCCGCCGTAGCGGCGAATAAAATCCGCCGCCGGCTCCGAGTGGGTGATGTTCATCCCGCCCTTGCCGGCCATCAGGAACTTGCGGCCGAGCGAAGGCATGGCGTCGAAAA
>CAMLHL010000004.1 GCA_946479855.1 uncultured Pseudomonadota bacterium | reverse complement strand
CTCGCTGCAGGCCGGGCCGGCGCCGACGAAACTGGCGAAGGTGTATTTGGTCCGCCGGGCATCGGCCAGCTTGCGCTCGGCCTCGGCCAGGTCGGCCCGCAGGCGCTGGTAGCGCGACACCACCGGCGCCAGGTGGCGCGGGTCGTCGTAGATCATGAAGCCGACGGCGCCGACCACCTTGCCGCTGGCATCGCGCAGCGGCAACCGGGTAACGACGAAGGACTCGTCGCCGAATTCCATGATGTCGAGCATGATCGGCCGGCCGCTCTCGACCACCTGCCGCATCTGGCTGTTCGGGATGACTTCCTCGATCGGCCGGCCGATTGTCGCCGCCGAATCGCGCACCCCGAGACGGGCCGGATACTGGTCGTTCATCCAGACCACCCGGGCCTGCGCGTCAACGATCACCGCCCCCTCGCACAGATCGGCGAAGTGGGCGAGCAGCGATTGCGACGCCAGCTGGCGCAGATCGTCCGGCGTCGTCATGCCGCGCTCAGTTGGCCAGCGCCGCTTCGATCTCGGCGAAGGTGCTGGCCAGCTCGAAGCCGAGCACCGGCACACCGAGCAGGCGACCGATGTGGGTCGCCGAGAACAGGCCGCGCACACGGGGATGGCCGCTCGCCGGATCGACGTCCTCGACCAGGATGTGCTGCCGGCCGAGTTGCTTCAGGGCGTCGAGGATGTCGATGACACGGGCGTTCATGACCTCGTTCAGGTACAGGGTGTCGACGCTGGCGACCGGCGTCATCAGGTCGGCGACCAGCAGCTCGCTGCGCTTGCAGGCGCGCGCCTGGGCGACCTGCAGCGGCTTTTCGCCGAGGATGTCGCGCGCCGTGATCAGGCCTTCGACCCGGTCGTCGCCGCTGCTGACGATCAGCAGGCGAACGCCGCGCGAGATCATCCGGGCATTGGCCTCGACGATCGACGCGGCGGATTCGATATGCACCACATTGACGCGCAAAAAGTCGGTCATCGCCTCGATTGCTGGCGAGTCGGCGCCGACCAGGTTGTAGCCGGAAGCACTCAGGGTGGCATTCTTGGAAATCTTGTGCGGACGCACTTTGGCAGCCAAAGTCATGTCTCGATCCTCCATCCGATTGTTGTCGTTCGAAGAACTACGCGCGGTTGAGTCGGTCCGCTCGTTGCAACGAGCACCGATACCGACTTCAGCAAAGTATTCTGCGATTTGCGACGCTTTACAAGCGCCACCTTGCGCGACCGCTTGGCAAGCGGCCGAAACACCTTGCCGCGGAGGGAACATGCCTCAGCGGCCGGGCTGTTTTGCACCAACAAAAAGGGAGCGAATCCGCTCCCTTTCTGCTTGGTCTTCCGACAGACCTAATTGTTTCCCAGCCGCGATCGCGAAGAATAAAGTCTGTCGGGGCCAGATACTGCCTGCATTCTGAGCTCCTGCTCATCGGCCGGACCGGTCATTCAGCACTTTGCGCTTGAACGGCAGCCAGAAGCATCGGCTGTTTATCGGCCAAAGCTGACTGTCAGCCTTGGCGCTGGATCGGGCAGATATGCGACTGTTACCGGCCGCACCGCGAGAAAGTGCCGGTAACGGCAGCATTTTCGTAAAACGAATATGTGCTCGCGACCATAAACCGACCTTCAAGCTGTAATGGGTTGAATCCAAGGAGAGAAACGGTCGCTCACCACATACTTTGGCAGGCGATATTTATCGAACCATATTTTCTTCTCACATTCCCCGGGGTGAGGGAAGCAAATCCTGCCTTTTATCGAGCACGATAGTCCGCAACAGGCTCCTGGTCAACTCCTCGGGCTGCTGGTTGGCCAGTTGCCGACTCACCCCTCCGGTTGCGGTCGATACGACGAAGATCATGCCAGCCACCCAGTAATGGCCAGAAAACACATGGCCATCAATTTCACAACTGACCGGGTATCTTTCGTAGCGCTGATACATTGAAGCGGCGGCATCGCCACGCAAGCTGGCCATGCGGCAGTCAGGGCCGGACTCGACTGAGGCTGATTTTCTGAAGCAGCTCGTAAAGCTCGTCCTTGATCGCCAGCTTCTTCTTTTTCAGAACCTCGATCTCGTCCGGCGTGCCCGGCTCCAGGCGGGCCTCCATGTTGGATATCTTCTGATCGAGCACGTTGTGCTTCTCGAACAGATTCTGAAAATATCGATCGCTCGACTTCAACTCGGCAATCAAGTCGCGAAACTCATGAAACATGGTGGCCTCCTTGGATAGCGTTTTTAAATGACGCCCTGGGCGAGCATGGCGTCGGCAACCTTGACGAAGCCGGCGATGTTGGCGCCATTGACATAACTGACCTTGCCATCGGCAGCCCGGCCGTAGTTCAGGCAGGCTTCATGGATGTTGCACATGATTTCATGCAGGCGGGAATCGACCTCGTCACGCTGCCAGGACAGGCGCATAGCATTCTGACTCATTTCCAGGCCGGAAGTGGCGACCCCGCCGGCATTGCTGGCCTTGCCCGGGGCATAGAGCACGCCATTGCTTTCGAAAACCTTCACGGCATCGGCGGTCGACGGCATGTTGGCGCCCTCGGCGACGCAGATGACGCCATTTTTCACCAGCGTCTTGGCATCCTCGCCGTCCAACTCGTTCTGCGTGGCGCACGGCAGGGCGACATCGACCGGCACATGCCACGGGCGCATGCCCGGGTGGAAGGTGGCGCCAACCCGCTTAGCGTAATCGCTGACGCGGCCGTAGAGATGGTTTTTCACCTCCATCAACTCAGCCAGCTTTTCCGGCGTGAAGCCGCTTTCGTCGACCACCGTGCCGCTCGAATCCGACACGGTGACGACCTTGGCGCCAAGGGCCATGGCTTTCTCGACCGAGTACTGGGCGACATTGCCGGCACCCGAAACGCTGACGCGCAAGCCTTCAAAACTGCGTCCCTCCTGCTTGAGCATCTGCTCGGCAAAATAGACTGTACCGTAGCCGGTCGCTTCCGGACGGATCAGCGAGCCGCCGAAACTCAGGCCCTTGCCAGTGAATACGCAGTCGGCGCGGTTCGCCAGCTTTTTGTACATGCCGGCCATAAAGCCAACCTCACGTCCGCCGACACCGATGTCGCCGGCCGGTACGTCGGTATCGGAACCGATGTGGCGGAACAGTTCGCTGACGAAAGCCTGGCAAAAACGCATCACCTCACCCGGGCTGCGGCCCTTCGGATCGAAGTCGGAACCGCCCTTACCACCGCCCATCGGCAAAGTGGTGAGCGCATTCTTGAAGGTCTGCTCGAAGGCCAGAAATTTGAGAATGGAAAGATTGACCGACGGGTGAAAGCGAATGCCGCCCTTGTAGGGACCGATGGCCGAGGAGTGCTGGATGCGGTAGCCACGATTGACCTGTACCTCGCCATGATCATCAACCCACGAGACGCGGAACATGATGACGCGCTCGGGTTCGACCAGGCGATCCAGCAAGCCGTGTTCCGCATACTTCGAGTGCTGGGCAATGTACGGCCACAGGCTTTCGATGACTTCGGTAACCGCCTGCAGAAATTCCGGCTGTCCCGGATTTCGCACGGCGACTTGCTGGATGAAATCCTCAAAACTGGCGTAACGCATCATCTCTCCCTAGCTTGTTGTATGTAATGAATTGTCTTGATTCGGTGCTGTCCGCCACGCCGAAGGCAGGCAAAAAGCGCCTGCATTGATAGCCGATTGGCAACAATAAATGCGCCAAATTGGTGCAATAATCAGGGGCGCCAGAAGGAGGTGCGCGGAAGCGGATGCCAACAGCAGTGGCCGGCGAGTTGATCATGGGCATTCTCAGTGATTTTTTTGGTTTTTCTTGAGAAGGCAACTCAGCCGTTTTTGAAAGATTCGATAATAGAGTCCGGAACAGGGCTTGATAAGCCATCGAATTCGAACAAAACCGTTTCCATTTTGATAACAATAGGAGGCCACATGCACGATATCAACGACATGTTGTTCTTTGCTCATGTGGTCAAGGTTCGCAGCTTTTCCGAAGCTGCGCGCCGCCTCGATGTGTCGAAGTCACGCGTGAGCAAAGCCATTGCCCGCCTGGAAGGTAACCTGGGCGTACGCCTGCTGCACCGAAGCACACGCAGCCTGAGCCTGACCGATGTCGGCGAGGCCTATTTCGAACACTGCGACCGGATACTGGAGGAACTCAGCCAGGCCGACACGACGATTTCCCGCCTGCACCAGGAGCCGCGTGGCAAGCTGAAAATCAGCGCCCCCGTCGCCTTCAGCACCATGCATGTCGCCTCGGCCCTGCCCGATTTCATGGCGCTCTACCCCGACCTCACGGTGGACCTGACGATCAGCGACCGCCTGGTCGACCTGGCCGACGAGGGGTACGACATTGCGCTACGCATCACCCGCGAACCGGGGCAGAACCTGGTCGCTCGCCAGCTGGCCCCCATCCGCCGGAAGATCTGCGCCAGCCCGTCCTACCTCGCCCGTCGCGGCATTCCGCTCGTTCCGGAGGACCTAGTTCTGCACAACTGCCTGGACTACACCTTCATGAACACTCAGGGGGTCTGGCATCTGAACGGCTATAACGGCAATGTCTCGATCCCGGTGTCCGGCACCTTGCGCATCAATGACGACGAGGCCTTGTCCCAGGCTGTGCTCGGTGGCCTCGGCCTGGCCCTGCTACCCACCTTCATCGTCGGCAAGGATTTGCAGGAGGGACGACTGGTCGAGGTATTGCCGGGGTATGTACCGACCGAGCGTTTCATCTATGCCGTTCATTTGCAAAACCGACATTTACCACTGAAAGTACGCGCCTTTATCGAATTTCTTCTTAAGCGCTTCGGACCAACCCCGTACTGGGACCGATGAAACCACAAGATAGACCGATCTTTGATTTGTCCTCGGTTCACCCGCGTTTTCCTTCCTGGGGTCCTCTCTAACGCAGTCCCATCAGCACTATCACATCCGGAACCGCTTGCGCGTAGGGACCGGCATCGGACCCCCCTTAACCTAACCCGCCTTCCCTCCTATATCTAAGGGACGCTTTGCGTCTCTGGTGGAGGAAGTGTCTTACACGTTGGCTCCGGGAAACTTGAGCCAGAGTTTCTGGCTGATTAGCAATGCCTACCCAGTTATCGATCTGCCCTTTTATATGTGCATGACCTGCCTCGAGTAGCCGCATCTGTATTTCAGCTTCTCCAAAGCCCAACTGACAGCTTCGGATCGGTAGGGTGAGTTCGCCAGATCAGGAAGCTGATGTTCGTTGCCAATACGTCGCCAACGTCTCCTGAAGTGCGGAGACCTGCCACTCGTTCTGTGCTGGTCGAACGGCTGTTTTGGCCGAATTGCGGGAGTAAAAAAACAGGCCCGGCAACTGCCGGGCCTGACTCACATCGATAGTCCGACAGACTTTATTCTCGCCCGACAGACTTTATTATTTCCCATCAGCCGCAAATTACCAGTTCGGCTCCCGTTCCGGCGTCGAGGTAATCTTGTGGATACTGAGGTCGGCACCGTCATATTCTTCTTCCTGATCGAGGCGCAAACCCAGCGTCGCCTTCAGGGTGCCGTAGACCAGGCTGCCGCCAGCCAGGGCAACGACGATGGCCATGCCGGTCATGATCAGTTGCGGCATGAAGGCGACACCGCCGGCACCGCCCAGCGCCTTGCTGCCGAAGATGCCGGCGGCAATGCCGCCCCAGGCGCCGCACAGGCCATGCAGAGGCCAGACGCCCAGAACATCGTCGATCTTCCAGCGGTTCTGGGTCAGGGTGAACATGACGACAAACAGCCCCCCGGCCACCCCACCCACCACCAGCGCCCCAATCGGGTGCATCAGGTCAGACCCGGCGCAAACGGCCACCAGGCCGGCCAGCGGACCATTGTGCAGGAAGCCGGGGTCGTTCTTGCCGAGGACCAGCGCGACCAGCGTGCCGCCGACCATGGCCATCAGCGAGTTCAGGGCCACCAGGCCGGAAATCTTGTCCAGCGTCTGGGCGCTCATCACATTGAAGCCGAACCAGCCGACGGTCAGAATCCAGGCACCCAGCGCCAGAAAGGGGATCGATGACGGCGGGTGCGCGGAAATCCGGCCATCCTTGCTGTAGCGACCGTAGCGGGCGCCGAGCAGGAGCACGGCGGGCAAGGCGATCCAGCCGCCCATGGCATGGACGACAACCGATCCGGCGAAATCGTGAAACTCTTCGCCAAATGTCGCCTTCAGCCAGGTCTGAATGCCGAAGGCATGATTCCAAGCGATGCTCTCGAAAAAGGGATAGACGAATCCGACCAGCAGGAAGGTCGCGATCAACTGCGGGTGAAATCTCGCCCGCTCGGCAATGCCGCCGGAGATAATGGCCGGGATGGCCGCGGCGAAGGTCAACAGGAAAAAGAACTTGGTCAGCTCATAACCGTTCTTCTCCATCAGGGTGTCGACGCCGGTGAAGAAATTGACGCCGTAGGCGATGCTGTAGCCGACAAAGAAATACGCTACGGTCGACATGCCGAAATCGCTCAAAATCTTGACTAGGGCATTAACCTGGTTTTTCTTGCGGACGGTGCCGACCTCCAGGAAGGCGAAGCCCGCATGCATGGCGAGGACCATGATGGCGCCAAGCAAGATAAACAGTACGTTGCTGCTGGATTGATACGTTTCCATGAAACCCCCATACAAAAGATGGGAGGATCAAAAGCAAGCACCATTCCAGTGCATCAAAAATGTTACAAATCAGTGCATTGCAAAAGTCATAAAGCAATAAATCGCACCGTATTGGTGCGATTTATTGTCACGATGCGCGGCCTTGGTGCGTCCATGCCTTATTTGGGGGCAAGCTCGGCGGGCAACAATATCCACATCTGCCCACTCTGCTTCATCCGTCCGGCCTGCTCGCCGGCCTCCTTGCCGAACCCCCAGAAATAATCAGCCCGTACCGCCCCCTTGATCGCCCCGCCAGTATCCTGCGCCATGACCAGACGGTTCAGCGGCAGCGTCGAATTCGGCCGGGTCGTGGCCAAGAAGACCGGCGAGCCGAGCGGCACGGCACGCGGGTCGACGGCAATGCTGCGCTCCGCTGTCAATGGCACGCCCAGCGCGCCGACCGGGCCATCCGGGCTGTTCGGCATTTCGCGGAAGAAGACGTAGCTCGGATTGATGTTGAGCAATGCGTCGAGCCGCGTTGGATTGGCTCGCGCCCAGGACTGGATGCCCTGCATCGAGGCCTCTTCCAGCTTCAGTTCGCCCCGTTCGACCAAGGCCTTGCCGATCGACTGGTAGGGATAGCCGTTCTGGTCGCCATAGTTCAGCCGGACCATGCTGCCATCTGCCAGCCTGACCCGCCCCGAGCCCTGCACCTGCAGGAAAAACAGTTCGACGGCGTCGTCCACGTAGAGCAGCGTCTTGCCCGGCAGCTTGTCGCCGCGTGCCGCGATTTCGGCCCGCGACCAGTACGGCACGACCTTGTTGCCCTCCAGCCGGCCACGCAGGCGCTTGTCCTTGAGTTCGGGGAAGACGGCGGACAGGTCGATGGTCAGCAGGTCATCCGGCACACCGCGCACCGGTTGCTCGTAGCCCTTGCTCCGGGTCCGGCTGCCGCGCAGCAGCGGCTCGTAATAGCCGGTGATCAGGCCACTGACGACGCCGTCACCGGTGGCGACGGCATAGGGTTTCAGATGCTGCTCAAAAAAGCGCCGCACGTTGTGCCCGGTTTTACCATCGGCCGCCCTGGCCAAATCGCAGACGCGCTTCCAGCCGGCGCCGTTGCCTTTGCTGGCGACGCCCCGACAGGACTGCATGAAGGCTGGCCAGGCGGCCGCCACGTCGTCATCGGCCCAGCCGGGCAAATCGCTCCAGCTGGCCGGGAGATAGGCACGAGTAAAGGCCGGCACAGGCGCCGCCCCCGGACAGACCGGACATGCCTGACAAGGCGCACAGGTGGCGGGCGGCACGACGGCAGGCAGCGGTGAACTCGGCGGCACAGTCGAACAGCCGGCCAGCAGGGCAATAAATAAAACGGCGGCAGCTTGGATTTTTCGCATGGGTTTCGCTAGAGTTCTCGATTTGTCGCAAAGTATACCCGCCCCGATGACCGATCCCCTGCAACTGGAACGCCTGCTTACCCGCGCTGAGGCCGTTCTCGGCCGCCTTGAAGCCGCCTTGCCGCCAGCGCCACCGCTCCCTGACTGGCAGTCCGCCGTCGCCTTCCGCTGGCGCAAGGGCAATGGCCGCGGCTGGCTGCAGGCGGTGCGCCACCCGCACCCGATCCGCCTGGCCGATCTCGAGAATATCGACAGCCAGAAGGAACGCATCGCCGCCAACACCCGTCAGTTCGTCGCCGGCCAAACGGCCAACAACGTGCTGCTGACCGGGGCCCGCGGGGCCGGCAAATCGTCGCTGGTCAAGGCCGTGCTCAACGAGTTTTCCGCCGAGGGGCTGCGCCTGATCGAAGTCGACAAGGAGGATCTGATCGACCTGCCGGACATCATCGACCTGGTCGACGGCCGAGCGGAAAAATTCATCATTTTCTGCGACGATCTCTCCTTCGAAGCCGGCGAAACGGCCTACAAGGCCCTGAAATCGGTGCTGGACGGTTCGATCGCCGCGCCGCCCGACAACGTGCTGATCTACGCCACATCGAACCGGCGTCACCTGATGCCGGAATACTTTGCCGAAAACCTCGAGACGCACCGTGTCAACGACGAAATCCACCCCGGTGAAGCCACCGAGGAAAAAATTTCGCTGTCCGAACGCTTTGGCCTGTGGATTTCCTTCTACCCCTTCAGCCAGGATGACTACCTGAGCATCGTCAGGCACTGGGCGCGCCAGCTCGGCGTCTCCGAAGCCGTCATCGCCGCCAGCGAACGCGAAGCGCTGAACTGGGCGCTTGGCCGCGGCTCGCGCTCCGGCCGCGTCGCCTGGCAGTTCGCCAAAGACCTGGCCGGCCGCCAGGAAAAGCCGTGAGCAAGATCGTCGAAGTGGCGGCCGCCGTCATGCTGCGGGCCGACGGCGACGAGTTCCTGCTCGCCCAGCGCCCGGCAGGCAAGGTCTACGCCGGCTACTGGGAATTCCCCGGCGGCAAGGTCGAGCCCGGCGAAACCGTGCGCCAAGCCTTGATCCGTGAACTGCAGGAAGAACTGGGGATCACCGTGACCGTCTGCTCCCCTTGGCTGACCCGCGTGTTCACCTACCCGCACGCCACGGTCCGCCTGGGCTTCTGGCGGGTCACGGCGTGGGAGGGCGAGATCGGCATCACTGCCCCGCTCGAACATGCTGCGGTCGACTGGCAAAAAACCGGAAAAAGCGCAACGGTCACCCCCATCCTGCCGGCCAACGACCCGATCCTGAAAGCCTTGTCGCTGCCGACGACGCTGGCCATCACCAATGCCGAAAATGAAGGCAGCGAACGCCAGCTTGAGCGTCTGGACAACGCCCTGCAAGCCGGCCTGCGCCTGATCCAGGTGCGCGACAAGGGCTGGCCGCCGGCGCGGCGCCTGCCGTTTGCCGAGGCGGTGACCCGGCTGGCGCACCGCTACGGGGCGCTGGTCGTCATCAACGACGACGAAGAGATCGCCCGCCGCGTCGGCGCCGATGGCCTGCATCTGTCGACGGCGCACCTGGCCGCCTGCAGACAGCGCCCGGATTTCCCCTGGGTGGGCGCGTCCTGCCACAATGCGGCGGAAATCACCCGCGCCGGCGAACTGGCGCTGGATTATGCGCTGCTCGGCCCGGTTCTGCCGACGCCGACCCATCCGGAATCAGCGGGTCTTGGCTGGCCGGCATTCAGCACGGCGCTGGCCGGCAATTCGCTGCCTGTTTTTGCTTTGGGAGGCATGCAACCGGCATTGCTGAGCGAAGCCCAAAGCCACGGCGCGCACGGTATCGCGCTTATGCGCGGCTGGTAGGGTCGGGGTCGCTGCCCGGCTCGTTACTGTCTTCCTGCACCGGAATCCGGTAGGAATCGCTGGCCCAGCAGCCGAGATCGATCTGCTTGCAACGCTCGGAGCAGAACGGGCGCCACGGATTCTCGGGCGCCCACAGGGCGTCTTCACCACATTGCGGGCAACGGACCTTGCGTACTGCCATCAGAGGTTACAGAAGGTCAGGTCGAAGGCAACATCGTGTTCGCAGCCGCGGGCCTTGAGTTCGCTGGCCGGCGGCTTGGTGAACCGGATGTTGAGGAAATATTTGTTGGCACTGACTTCGGGTACCGCCTGCTCGTCGGTACTGACCGTAACGCGCACCATCTGCGCGGCGGAACCGCCCAGATTCAACTGGAACTGGCCATTGGCTGCCGAATAGGATTTCGGCCGGCCGCTGGAGCGCAACAGGCGCAGCACGATGGCTGCCGCATCGCGCAAGGGCAGCAGCGGCTTGCTCCAGCCCTCCAGGGCATGGCGCCGGGTGTCGACCGGACGATGCAGCCACCAGTGATAGGAGGGCAGATCGAATTCGCAGACACCGCCGGGAATTGCCGCCCGACTCTTGATGCTCATCAGCCAGTCGTTTTCGCGCAGGTACTGGCCGATCTTGCCGGTCATGCCGAGCAGGGCGGCCGAGGACTGCTCGATTTCGTAGAGCGCGCCGGACAGTGCCTCTTCGGAAATATCCGGGTTGTTGCGGAAGGCGAGCAGGGTCTGGCGTTGCCGCTCGAGTTCCTGGATCAGGTCCATCTTGAGGTCGGCACGGCTCGCCACTTCAAGGATCTCGAACAGGGAAACCAGGGCCGCATGATGTTCCAGCGGGCCGTCTTCCTGTGTGAAGTACGCGGTTTTCTCGAACAGGTCCTCGAGACGCAACAGTGTGCGGATGCGCTCATTGAACGGATATTCGTAAGTAATCACGCGAGGGTGCCCGGTAGAAGGGAAAATTTTGTTAATTCTGAGCCATTTGCAGCCAAATCTCAACAGCCGGCTTTAACTTTTTCGGCCAAAAGCATTAGATACTTCCGGTGCAGGCCATCGACCTGAACCGCAAGTTCTGCGCAACCCGCATCGTTGACCAGCACATCATCGGCGGCCGACAGCCTTTGCTGACGACTGACCTGGGCGGCCATGATCGCCCTGACCTCCTCGGCGCGCATCCCGCTGCGCGCCACGACCCGCTCGACCTGCAGGTTTTCCGGGCAATCGACGACAAGAATCCGGTCGCAACGCTGGCGATAGGTGCCGGACTCGACCAGCAGCGGCACGGCCAGGATAACGTAGGGCGATGCCGCGGCCTGGCAGCGTTCGGCTGACACCTGGCGGATCAGCGGGTGCAGAATGCCTTCGAGCCGCGTCCTGGCCGAATGGTCGGCAAACACCTGGCGCCGCATGGCGGCGCGATCCAAGGCCCCCTCCGCCGTCGCCACGGCCGGCCCGAATTCGGCCCGCAGCATCGGCATCGCCGCTCCGCCGGCGGCCGTCAGCTCATGGGCGATGGCATCGGTATCGACCAGCACCGCACCGTGCGCGACGAAAAGATCGGCCACCGTGCTCTTGCCGCTGCCGATGCCTCCGGTCAGGCCGACCACGAACTCGCTCACTGGCAATCCACAGCTTCGGCCTTGGGCAGGACCTTGCCGACCGCGGCCAGGACGTTTTCCCGAGCCGCGGCCGGACCGCTGGCCTGCAGCCGGATGGTGCTGTCCTTGCCGGGGCGCGGTCCCAGGCGGGCCGAACGGACCCCCTTGGCTTTCAGTTCGGCGAGGCGATCCTGCCCGCCCTTCTCGGAGGAAAAGACGCCGAGCGAAATGGCAAAGCGGCTGGGGCCCTCCTGGACGATAAAGAAATCGCTGATGTCGAGTTGCTTCAGCTCGCCCGCCTTCCGGTCGGCATCGGCCTTGCTGGCCAGGGGGGGAATATGGACCCACCAGCCATTGCCTTCGGTCGGCACCAGCCGCCGGCTCACCTTGAATTCGGCGAACTGGCCGGCCAGCGCGGCCGCCAGGCGATCGGCGTCGGCCACGGCCAGGTGCTCCCAGGCCAGGCAAACCGGTGGCGCTGCAGCGGCCTGCCTGGCCGCCTCCAGCTCGGCGATCTCGGGCTTGGGAATGTCCGCCGCAACCGGCCCGGGGACGCTCTCCCGCCTTGGCTCGGCAGCCTTGGCCGGCGTTTCGCCGCGCGAAACGATGCGCATGCGTTCCGGCAGGATCTGCTGGCCGACCCGCCCGGCATCCGGATTGTCCGGCCGGCCGAAATAGCCGGCAGCAAAGGCGTAGAACAACAAGTTGGCGAGAGCGAGCAGGAAAACAAGCGTTTTCACGGCATCAGCCTACCTTCGGCAAATGCTTCAGCGATTCGGCAATGGCTGCGGCCGGGTAGTCGTAGTCCTCAAGCTGGCCGGAGAAAAACTTGTCATAGGAGGCCATGTCGAAATGACCGTGGCCGGTCAGGCTGAACAGGATCGTCTTCGCTTCGCCGGTCGCCTTGCACTTCAGGGCCTCGTCGATGGCGGCGCGGATGGCATGGCAGGATTCCGGCGCCGGGATGATGCCTTCGGCGCGGGCGAACTGGACGCCGGCCTCGAAGGTCGCCACCTGCGGCACAGCCAGCGCCTCGACCTGCCCCTCGTGCAGCAGTTGCGAGACGAGCGGCGAATCGCCGTGGTAGCGCAGGCCGCCGGCGTGAATACCGGGCGGCATGAAGTCGTGGCCGAGCGTGTACATCTTCATGATCGGCGTGTAGCCGGAGACGTCGCCGTAGTCGTAGGCGTAGTGGCCCTTGGTCAGCGTCGGGCAGGAGGTCGGCTCGACGGCGACGCAGCGCAGGTTGGCGGCGCGCCGGTCGCCAGCCGCCTTGTCGGCGAGGAAGGGGAAGGCGATGCCGCCAAAGCTCGAACCGCCGCCGCAGGGCCCGAAGATCACGTCGGGATAGAGGCCGATCTTGGCGAACTGTTTCTTGGCCTCGAGGCCGATGACCGTCTGGTGCAGCAGCACGTGGTTGAGCACCGAACCCAGGGTGTAGCAGGTGCCGGGGTCGGCTGCCGCTTCTTCGACGGCCTCGGAAATCGCCAGGCCGAGCGAGCCCTGGTTGTCGGGATCGGCGGCCAGCGCGGCGCGGCCGGCGTTGGTCAGGTTGGTCGGGCTGGCAAAGACCTCGGCGCCCCAGGTTTGCATCATCGAGCGGCGGAAAGGCTTCTGCTGGTAGCTGACCTTGACCATGAAGACGCGCACCGGCAGGCCGAACATCTGGCCGGCAAAGGCGATCGACGAGCCCCACTGGCCGGCGCCGGTTTCGGTGGTCAGCTTCTTGGTGCCGGCGATCTTGTTGAAATAGGCCTGCGGCACGGCGGAGTTTGGCTTGTGCGAACCGGCCGGCGAGACGCCTTCGTATTTGTAGAAAATCTTGGCCGGCGTACCAAGCGCCTGCTCCAGGCGCAAGGCCCGGCACAACGGGGCCGGGCGCCACAGCGCATAGATCTGGCGGACTTCCTCGGGAATGGCGATCCAGCGTTCAGCCGACATTTCCTGTTCGATGATCGGGTCGGGAAAAATCGCCCCCATCGCTTCCGGCGGCACTGGCCGGCCATCCGGGCCGAGCGGCGGCGCCGGCGGATTGGCCATGTCGGCGACGATGTTGTACCAGTGGGTCGGAATCTCTTCTTGTTCTAGATTGATGCGCAATGGTGTCACTTTTCTCTCCCGGAAAGCGGTCCCTGAAAGGCGGTAACTTACCCCAAAAGCATCCGCCAACCAAGGGTGGGCCGGGATTTTGCCGGTTTTTCACCGTCGACCGCAGCATCGTTCGGCACAAGCAGTTAAAGTACCGCCTGCCCTTTCGTTTTGATTTCCCGACACCGCCTTGCCTGCCCCGATCAACGCCGCCCTGCGCTGCCACCCGGCCCTGCCCGACCACGCTGCCGAACGCATCACCGTGGCCGCGACCGCCACCGCCGACGGCGGCCTGGCCCTGAGCTATCGCGTGCACAGCCTTCCGGCCAGGATCCGCCTGCCGGCACCGCACCCCGCCGGCCCGGCCGACGGCCTGTGGCAGCACACCTGCTGCGAAGCCTTCATCGCCACGGTCGACGGCCCGGAATACTGCGAATTCAATTTCTCACCTTCCGGCCAGTGGGCGGCCTATCGTTTTACCGGCTACCGCGAGCGCGATGGTGCATTTTCACCGGCCGCCGCGCCGCAGATCACACTGCAGGCGCTGGCCGACGGCTTCCTGCTCAAGGCCTGCCTGCCTCCGGCGCTGCTGCCGGCCGGCCGGACGCTATTGCTCGGCCTGAGTGCGGTCATCGAAGCCGCCGAGGGCGGCAAGAGCTACTGGGCGCTGGCCCACTGCGCCGCCCAGCCCGATTTCCATCTCCGCCCAAGCTTTATCCTGACCCTGCAACGAAGCGCACCATGACCCAGACCATTCAGTTCGGCCTCGATCGCCTGCTCGCCGATCCCGCCCTGCGCCGCCCGCTGGCCGGCAAGCGCCTCGCCCTGCTCGCCCACCCGGCCTCGGTGACGGCCGACCTGACCCATTCGCTGGATGCGCTGGCCGCCCAGTCCGACCTCCGGTTGAGCGCCGCCTTCGGCCCGCAACACGGCCTGCGCGGCGACAAGCAGGACAACATGGTCGAGTCGCCCGACTTCCTCGATCCGCAGCACGGCATCCCGGTCTTCAGCCTGTACGGCGAAGTGCGCCGGCCGACCGCCGCGATGATGGATACTTTCGACGTGCTGCTCGTCGACCTGCAGGACCTCGGTTGCCGCATCTACACCTTCATCACCACGCTGCGCTACGTGCTGGAAGCCGCCGCCGCCCACGGCAAGAGCGTCTGGGTGCTCGATCGCCCGAACCCGGCCGGCCGGCCGGTCGAGGGCCTGACCTTGCGCGCCGGCTGGGAAAGCTTCGTCGGCGCCGGACCGATGCCGATGCGCCACGGCCTGACCATGGGCGAACTCGGCCACTGGTTCATCGCCACGCTGCAACTGGACGTCGACTACCGCGTCATCGACATGCAGGGCTGGCAGCCCGAGGCCGCCCCCGGCTACGGCTGGCCGCTCGGCGAACGCACCTGGATCAACCCCAGCCCGAACGCCGCCAACCTATCGATGGCCCGCGCCTACGCCGGTACCGTCTTGCTCGAAGGGACGACGCTCAGCGAAGGGCGCGGCACGACGCGGCCGCTCGAACTGTTCGGCGCCCCCGACCTCGACGCCCGCGCCATTCTCGGCGAGATGCATGCCCTCGCCCCGCACTGGCTGGCCGGCTGCCGGCTGCGCGAGTGCTGGTTCGAGCCGACGTTCCACAAGCATGCCGGCCGGCTCTGCAACGGCATCCAGATTCACGTCGAGGACAGCAGTTACAAGCACGCGACCTTCCTGCCCTGGCGTTTGCAGACGCTGGCCTTCAAGGCCATCCGCCGCCTCTGGCCGGATTACCCGCTGTGGCGCGACTTTGCCTACGAGTACGAACACGACCGTCTGGCCATCGACCTGATCAACGGCTCGCCACTACTGCGGGAATGGGTCGACCACCCGGATAGCGCACCGCAAGACCTCGAAGCCATGGCCATGGCCGACGAACAGCAATGGCGCGACGAACGGGCTGATTTCCTGTTTTATTGAGACGGCGGAGCAGCGCACTACCCAGCGGCATTATTGGTTGCTACTATTCAAGAAGGATAGTATCGATTCGCCTAACCGGACCGGGAGCGCGCTTGTCATCTTGCCTCCGCAACACTGTTGACCGCTGGTCATTATTTCTGGCGATCGCCATTGGCCTGTTGTCTGCCATGGCGCCCAGCCATGCCGAAGAGACGACGAACGCTACGGTCGACGTTGCAAAAACGGCAAAATTCGCGGTCCTCGCCCTGCCTTCCAAACCGGAAGCCGAAGCACGCTGGCAACCGCTGATCGACTTCCTGAACAGCCGCCGCCTCGCCCGGACGCTGAGCCTCACGGCCCTGAGCAAGCCGGAGATGGAAGCGGCCATCAAGCACAAGCAGGTTGATTTCGTTCTCACCGAGCCCACTCACTACATCCAGCTAACCCAGCTTGAAGACAGCCTGTCGCCACTCGCCACCCTGCTCGAAAAGAATGGCGGCACGCCATTAGCCAGCGTTGGCGGCGTCATTGTCACCCGGGCCGACAAGGCAGGCATCCAGCGCCTTTCCGATCTTCTGGACATGCGCATCGCGACCAGCAGCAGGGCTTCGCTCGACAGCTACCTGGCACAAATCTACGAATTGCAGCGCCATGGCGTCCCGTTGCCGGACAAGGCGCAAATCATTGAAACCGGCCAACCGCTGACTCTGCCCATCAGCGAACTGCTGGCCGGCCGGGCCGATGCCGCCTTCGTACCCAGCGGCACCCTCGAGACCATGCAGCGGGAAAACAAACTCGACCTTGGACAGCTGCGCGTCATCAACCAGCAACCGGCCGGCGAATTTCCGTTGGCCGTGTCGACCCGGCGCTATCCCGCATGGCCCCTGGTCGCACTGCCGTGGGCCGATCCGACCCTGGCCCGGCAAGTCGCCGTCGCCGCCCTCTCCCTGTCACCCGAGCAGATTTCTTCGCCCGCCGGCAGCCTGTACGGATTTACCATTCCAGGCGACTACCGACCAGTCGAGACCCTGATGCGCCAGCTTCGCATGGCGCCCTTTGAGACGGCGCAACCGCCTGATTCCGCCGCCGCGCCGAGCGGGCACAGCAGTCTCGTCGTCATGGCTTCGCTGGTGGGCAGCGGCAGCCTGCTCGTCGTCGCCATTGCCCTGTTTCGCACCAACCGCCGGCTCCGCGAAGAGCGGTCGCGGGCCAAGGCGGCAAGGCTTGAGCAGAAAGCGACGGAAGCCCGCTTTCGGGCCGTGGTTGAAAACGTCGATGCCATCGCCATCCAGGGCTACCGGGTTGACGGCACCGTCGTCTATTGGAACCACGCCTCGCAAAACATTTACGGCTACACGCCCGAGGAGGCCCGCGGCCGATCGCTGCTCGACCTGATCATTCCTGCCGAGGAACGGGACACGGTGCGCGAAGCAGTGCAGTGGATGTTTGCCCACAAGACCGGCATTCCGGCCGGCCGCCTGACCCTGCGCCACAAGGACGGCCAGCCGGTGGAGGTCTATTCCAGCCATACCGTCGTCGACAGCGGGGAGGATGGCCCGATATTGTTCTGTCTCGACATCAACTTGAGCGAACTGGTCCAGGCCGAACAGGCGCTGGTCGAAAGCGAAGCCCGGCAACGGATGATTCTCGAGACTCTGGGCGAAGGTGTTTACGGCACCGAACTCGACGGCACCTGCAGCTTCATCAACCCGGCCGGGCTGTGCCTGCTCGGTTTCAACGAAAGCGAAGTGATCGGCAAGAAGACCCACTTCCTGTTCCATCATCACCGTGCCGATGGCTCCCCCTACCCGCCGGACGAATGCCCGACCACGCTGACGGCAAAAGATGGCAAGCCACGACGCCACGAGGATGTCTACTGGCGCAAGAACGGCGAAAGCTTCCCGGTTCGCCTGACCATCACGCCCATCCGGCGCGAAGGCGTGGTCAATGGCGTCGTGGTCGTATTCACCGACATCAGCGAACGGGTCCGCGCCGCCCAGGAACTCGAACAGCATCGCTACCAGCTGGAAGAACAGGTCAGGCAGCGCACCCGGCAACTTGAAATCGCCCGCCAGGAAGCCGAGCTGTCCAGCCGCTCGAAGAGCGCCTTCCTGGCCAACATGAGCCATGAAATCCGGACCCCGCTCAATGCCGTGCTCGGCATGGTGCACCTGCTGCGGCGCGATGCGCCGACGCCGGACCAGATCGAACGCCTCGACAAGATCGATTTCGCCTCGCAGCATCTGCTCGCCGTCATCAACGACATCCTCGACATTTCAAAAATCGAGGCCGGCAAGCTGCAACTCGACGAAACCCAGGTCGACATCAACAGCATCCTCAAGCGCGTCGTTTCGGTGCTTGGCGAGCGCGCCCGGGAAAAGGGACTGGAACTGCGGATCGAGGCCGACGATTTCCCACACACGCTGATCGGCGATCCGACACGCATTACCCAGTGCCTGATCAACTACACCGGCAACGCCATCAAGTTCACCGAGCACGGCAGCGTGACGATCAGGGCTAGACGCCACTCGGCGGACGCCAACGGCGTGCAACTGTATTTCGAAGTCGAGGATACCGGCATCGGCATCCCGGAGGAGGCGATCGAGCGTCTGTTTGGCATTTTCCAGCAGGCCGACAGTTCGACCAGCCGCAAGTTCGGCGGCACCGGCCTGGGTCTGGCCATCACCCGCCGCCTGGCCGAACTGATGGGTGGCCGGGTCGGGGTCAGCAGCCAGCTGGGCAGCGGCAGTCGTTTCTGGTTCACCGCCCGGCTCAAGCCCGGTGACGATGACATGGATGCCCTCTGTTCGACCTTTGCCGGTCTCAGCGAAAAAGCTGTGCACGACTCGCTGGCCGGCCGTCACCTGCTGGTCGTCGAAGACGAGGCGATCAATCGGGAGATTGCGCTGGAACTGCTCAGCGAGTTCGGCGTCACCGCCGATACGGCCGAAGATGGCTACCAGGCTCTGGCACTGATCAACTCCCAGCACTACGATCTGGTGCTGATGGACATGCAGATGCCGAAAATGGACGGTCTGGAAGCGACTCGCCGCATCCGTGCCCAGGCGCAGCATGCCCGCTTGCCGATCATCGCGATGACCGCCAATGCCTTCGCCGAGGATCGCGAGCACTGCTTGGCAGCCGGCATGAATGACTTCATTGCCAAACCGGTCGAGCCGGACGACCTGAAGATACTGCTGCTGCGCCACCTCGCCGCCTGAACCGCGGCGGCGCCTGGCGGCACAGCCTCAGGCAGGCGCCTGTGTATGCTGGCGCACGACCCTGATCAATTCCGGGATATTGATCGGCTTGGTGACATGCCCGACCATGCCGGAAGCCAGGCATTTTTCCAGCTCGGTGCTGAAGGCATGGGCCGTCTGGGCGACGACCGGCAGTCCGGGCGCCCGTTCGAGTATCCGGCGGGTAGCTTCGTAACCGTCCATTTCCGGCATCTGGATATCCATCAGGACGAGATCGAATGCCGCCCGTCCGTGATCGACCACCTGCTCGATGGCGGCGCCGCCGTTGCTGACGGTACGGACACGCGCCCCGTGCTCAGCCAGCAGTTCGGCAAGAACCAGCCGGTTGATGCTTTCATCGTCGACGACCAGGATCGACAGGCCGGCCAGCGGCTTTTCCGCAGCCTCGCCGGTTCCCGCTGCCCCGGCCTCGTTGAGGCTGGCGAGCGGCCCGATAACGCAGGGCAGACGAAATTCGCAGCAGGTGCCGACCTCCGGCTGGCTTTCAATGCGGATATCGCCGTCCATCAATTCGATGAGCCGCTTGCTGATGGCCAGGCCGAGGCCGCTGCCGCCGAACTTCCGGGTCGCCGAAGCATCCGCCTGCTGAAACGGGTTGAACAACTGCGCCAACTGGTTCGCATCCATACCGATGCCGGTATCGACGATGCGAAAACGCAGCTGTCCATCCTGGCAGACCAGCGACAGGGTGACGCTGCCCGCCTCGGTGAATTTGACAGCGTTGGACAGCACGTTGAGCAAAACCTGTCCCAGACGCAGCGGATCGCCGATGCAGGTGCGGGGAAGATCCGCCGCCAGTTCGGTCCGCAACGCCACGTGCTTGGCGGCAGCCCGGTCACGGAGCAGATCAAGGGCGTGGTTGACGACATCATCGAGAACGATCTCGGTATGTTCGATGCTCAGTTTGCCCGCCTCGATCCGGGAGAAATCGAGGATATCGTTGATGACGCCGAGCAGACGCTTGCCGGACATCTGGATCTTGCTGAAGGCCTCGCGGACCTTGTCGCTGTCCTGGCAGTTGCGGCTGCCGATTTCGGCAAAGCCGAGCACCCCGTTGAGCGGGGTCCGGATTTCGTGGCTCATGTTGGCCAGAAACTCGCGCCTGACTCGAGCCAGGTTTTCTGCCGCCGCCAGGGCGGCCTCGCGCGCCTGCGCGGCGGCCCGCTGGGTGCTGACATCGACAAAGCTGGTCACCGCCCCGGTGATCTCGCCGTTCAGAAGCATCGGATGGGTCGCATACATGACCGGGACGGCATGGCCGTCGGCATGCCAGTAAACCTCGTCGTCGACACGAACCTTCTCGCCGAGCTCCAAGGCGGCGTAGCTCGGGCACTCGCTCGACGGATAAGGCGCACCGTCCGCCTTGCTGTGGTGAAACAGCCCGTGCGCCGGCTTCCCCACGACCTGCTCGGCGGTATAGCCAAGGATGCTGCAAGCAGCCGGATTGATGAAGGTGATGATGCCATTGCGGTCGATCCCGTAAAGGCCGTCGGCGCTGGAATCGAGGATATGGCTGGCCCGCGCCTCGGTCTGCATCAGCTCGGACGTACGCTGCTGGACCAGTTCCTCAAGATGGCGGCGATACTGTTCGAGTTCGGCCTCGATCTGCTTGCGCTCGCTGATCTCGCGGAAGACATTGACGGCCCCGGTGATGCGACCGTCGCGGGTGATTGGCGAGACGGTATATTCGACCGGGAAAGTGCTTCCATCCCGGCGCCAGTAAAGGCTGTCGTCGACATGCCGCCGCCGGCCATCGCGCAGCGTCTGGAAAAGGGGGCAGTCGCTGTCCTTGAATTCACCGCCCAGGGGATCGTGATGATGCGTCTCGGCATGCAGCTGCTTGCCCACTCCCTCATCCTCGGCCCAGCCATACATCCGGCGGGCGGCCGGGTTGACGAAAACGACCTTGCCCTCCGGATCGACCCCGCAGATCCCTTCGGCGGCCGAACAGAGGATCAGCTCGCTCTGCTGCCAGGCCGCTTCGGCGATGCTTTTCGACGCTTCCAGCCGGGCGGTGTAGTCGGCATCCTGGCGCAGCAGGGCCCGTTGGTCCGCGTCCTGCCGTTTCAGGCTGCGGCCCAGCTGAAAGGCCGAGATCACGGTGGCCAGAACGAACAGGGCGGCCAGGCCGGCGACCCCCAGGGCATCGCTCCGCCATCTGCCGAGGTAGTCGTCGTCGGCCAACCCGACGACCAGGTAGAGCGGATGGTCGCCCACCTGGCGGAAATTGAAGATCCGGGCGATGCCATCAACCCCGGAACGGGTGTGGTAAGTCGCCGCCCGCTGCCCCGAATCGAGCAGGCTGCGCAATTCCGGCGATGGCGTCGTCGAGCCGACCGACGCCCCATGGGCATCGTGCTTGGCATAGCGGGCGAGCAGGGTGGTCTTGTCCCAGAGGCCGACATTTCCCTTTTCTCCCAGCTCGACCTTGGCAAACATCTGGATGAATTGATCGATGGCGACCGCGACATGCACGTCGCCGGCAAAGCTGCCATCCGGGTTGTTGATGCGCCGACCGAGCGTCATCAGCCATTTCTCTGCCGTCCGCCCCATGACCGGCCCGGAAAAGACCAGCCCGGCCTGCGGGTTGTCATGCAGGCGAATGAACTGGGGACGATCGGCAATGCTGGCGTTGTGCACCTTCACGTCATTGACCGCATGGCGAACGACGCCCCGGGCATCGACCACGCGCAGCCCCAGCGTCTCGGGGATATGGGCATCCTGCCTGGCGATCATCGCCGCCAGCGCCTGCTCCTCGATACCGCCGGCGGCTATCTGGCGCGTCACTTCGTGGCCGACGTTGCGCAGCGTAATGTCGATCCGGCTAACAAAGCCGGCCAGGTTCTCTTCCAGAATCTTCGAGTAGTTCTCGGTCAGGATCGCCGCCTGAGCGACCTCGCGCTCATAATTGCGCTGCAGGATCAGGGCAACCATGCCGATAACGAAAAGATTGATCAGGAACGTGCCGAGCCACAGCAGCCTGAGTTGACTGCGATATGTGCGGCTGGCCTTTTCCAGGCTTGCAAGCGCTGCCATTCCCCCTCCCCCGTCCTTAGCGGCCAACGCCCTGAATCGGTCTGCCATGCGCCGGCAGCTCCCTCCCCCTCGGGAAGGATATCACCCTGCCCCGCCCTTGCTAGTGCCCCAGGGCCGCTAAAGTTCGTTCGGCGGCCAAAACCCCGCGATACTGCGCTTCCTCGAACAGCGAAAACCCCGAAAGATCGGCATGCGCCAGGGTCAGGCGCGGGCTGCGAAAATCGGCCAGTTTTTCACGTTGACCGTCGTACAGGCTGCCCGGCACCGGGCGGCGCATGGCGTGGCCGTTGCGGAAGATATCGAGGCGCGTCGACAACTGGCGAATGCCGGGATGGACCCGCTCCAGTTCGGCCAGGATGCCCTCCGCCCAAGCCTCGCGCGGCGTTTCGAGCAACAGGCGGCGCCCCTCGGCCGGCGTCACTTCGTGCAGGGCGCGGTAGTAAGTGAATACCGTGCCGGGCAGGCGGCGGCGGATCAGCTGGTGGGTGGCGCTGACATAACCGAGGCCGGGGCTGTCGTAGAACACGTTGTCCCAGGCCGCCGGCGCGCCGTGCCGCTCCTCGGGCAGATCCGACAGATGCAGGTTGGCGGTCAGCCACGGCGCGTAATCGCCGGCCAGCGCCGCCGCCTTCAATTCCCCGGGCATGGCCGGCCAGACGCGCGGCAGCACGAAGGCCGGGGCCGCCCAGATCACCTGCCGGGCCTCGAAACGCACGGTTTTTTCCCCTAAAAGCGCGTCGACCGTAGCAGTCGCCTTGCCTTCAGCGAAACGCCAGACCAACGCCCCGGTCAGCACCCGTTCGCCGGCCTTTTGCGCCAGGGCCCGGGCCAGCCAGGCATTGCCTTCCGGCGCCGTGATCACGGCATCGGTCGCGGCATTGGCCGCCTCGCCATTGCGACAGGCAAAGTAGTGCAGCCCGGCCCAGGCCGAGACCTGATCGTGCGCCATGCCGTAGTCGTCGCGGCATGCGTAGTTGGCCAGCCAGTGCAGCGTCGGCGCCGAGAAGCCATGGTCGCGCAGCCATTGCGCGAAGGAAATCCGGTCGAGCGCCCGCCATTCGGGATCGCGGCTCGACAGCGCCATCGGGATGGCGAACAGCCGGCGGCCGTCGCGGCCCCGCGCCTGCTTCAGGTCAGCCATGCGGTCGTGAAAGCGCTTGTGCTGCGCGCGCTCTTCGGCGCCGAGGCCCCGATGCGGCAGCACGCCCTCTTCCCACAGGCCATTGCGAAAGACTCGCTCCTGCGGCGTCGCACACAGGTAGCGCTCGTCGTAACTCGGCCTGGCGGCGGCCGGGTCGCCCTGCAGCACGCCCAGTTCCGCCAGCAGCTCGCGCACATGCACCGCTTCGCCCGTCGGCAACGGCAGGTAGTGCGCGCCCCAGGGGTAGGCGACGAGCGGCGACTGCCCGGCGCGCGAATTGCCGCCGGCCTCGTCAGCCATTTCCAGGAGTAGGAAGTCGTCGACGCCGGCCTTGGCCAGCCGCCACGCCGCCGACAGTCCGGAAATGCCGCCACCGACGATCAGGACGCCGGTTCGGCGGGTTTCGGCGGGCCGGGGAAAATTGCCATCGCGCAGCCGGTGGCCAAGGGAATGGTTGATGCCCAGCAGTTCGCCGGGCGGCAGCGGCGGCTTTCCGGCCGGGGCGCATCCAGCGAGGGCAACCGCCCCCACCGTGCAGAGGAAGTCCCGGCGGCTAGTCAAGCTTCCGCAGCGACAGGCTGACGGAAAGCTGCGCGCCGAGCCAGCCGAGGAAGGCGCCGAGGCCCGCCAGCGCGAGCACTGCGCCAGCCCCAGGCAACTGCAGGCTATAGGCACCGCCGTAGAGCGCCGCCAGTTCGCCAACCGGGCCAGCCAGCAGGCGCAACGCGGCGATGACCAGGACGGCTGCGAGCAGGCCGCCAAGCGCCCCTTGCAGGGCGCCGAAGTAATAGAAAGGCCGGCGGATGAAGCCATCGGTGGCGCCGATCATCCGCGCCACTTCGATTTCAGCCGACTGCGCCATGACCTGCAGGCGAATGGTGTTGAAGGTGACGGCCACCAGGCCGGCAGCGAACAGCCCGGCCAGCATCCACAGCGCCAGCTTGCCGAGACGCAGGAAGGCGTCGAAACGCTTGACCCAGGCCGAATCGAGCTGGACATGGGCGACCTTGGGCCAGCCGGCGATTTCCTTGCGCAGGATTTCCAGTGCTTCCGGTTCGGTGTTGGCCGGGTCGACGATGAAGGCATCGGGCAGCGGATTGCGCGGCAGGCTGGCGACGATCTCGGCCATGCCTTCGCTGGCCTGCATGCGTTTCAGCGCCTCTTCCTTGGGCACGAAACGCCACTTGCCGGTGGCCGCGGCGCGCAGTCGATTCTCGATTTCGCCGATGTCCTTCTTGCTGGCCTCGAGGTTCATGAACAGGCTGATCTGCTGCACGCCGGAAGCGTTGCGGCCGAGATCGCGCAGGTTGTCGAGGGCGACATAGCCGAAGGCCGGCAGGGTCATTGCGATGCCGATGACCAGCAGCGAAAGCAGCGTATTGAGCGGCGTCGCCCAGAGGCGACGGAAAGCCGCGACGAGTGCGGCGCGGTGCTGGGTGAACCAGGCGTTCATGCGACCACCCTCCCATGATCGAGGCGCAGCACGTTCGGATGGTAGCGGGCTATCCAGCTCTGGTCGTGCGTGGCGACGACGACGGTGACGCCGACGCGGTGGAAGTCGGCAAAGATTTCCAGGATGGCCGCACCGGACTCGGCATCGAGATTGCCGGTCGGCTCGTCGGCGATCAGGATGGTCGGCCGGTTGACCACGGCGCGGGCGATCGCCAGCCGTTGCTGCTCGCCGCCGGAGAGCGCGATCGGCCGGGCCTTTTCACGGGCCAGCAAGCCGACCTTGTCGAGCGCCGCCTGGCCGCGGCGGACGGCTTCGCGGCGGGGCAGGCCGGCGATTTCCAGCGGCAGCAGCACGTTATCAAGGGCATTGCGATCGAACAGCAGCTTCTGGTCCTGAAAGACCAGGCCGAAGTGGCGGCGCACATGCGGGATGGCTTTGCGCCCGAGGGCGGCCAGGTTCTGGCCATTGACCACCAGGCTGCCGGCCGTCGGCCGCTCGATGGTCGAGATCAGCTTGACCAGGGTCGTCTTGCCGGCGCCGGAATGGCCGGTGATCAACACCATCTGCCCGGCATCGATGCGGAAACTGGCATCCTTGACGGCCTCGAAGCCGCCCGGATAGCGTTTGGTCAGATTGCTGGCCTCGATCATTTTTGTCGGCAGTGGCTAGTGATTCGTCGTTGGCGGGGAAAGTTGGCTGACTGCGGGCAAGCGAGCGTTAAAGCTACTCGAACAGGGCGTCGACGAAATCCTTGGCGACGAAGGGGCGGAGGTCGTCGATCTGCTCGCCGACGCCGATGAAGCGAATCGGCTTCGGGCACTGCCGGGCGATCGCCGTGACGACGCCGCCCTTGGCCGTGCCGTCGAGCTTGGTCAGGACCAGGCCGGTCACGTGGATCGCCTTGTCGAAGGCCTTGACCTGGGCCAGCGCGTTCTGGCCGATGTTGGCGTCGAGCACGAGCAGGGTCTCGTGCGGGCCTTCCGGCTCGATTTTCTGGATCACCCGGCGGACCTTGGCGATTTCTTCCATCAGGTGCAGCTGGGTCGGCAGGCGGCCGGCGGTGTCGGCCAGCACGATGTCGATGCCGCGCGCCTTGGCAGCCGAAATGGCGTCGTAGATGACGGCCGCGGGATCACCCGATTCCTGGGCGACGACCGTGACATTGTTGCGCTCGCCCCAGGTTTCCAGCTGTTCGCGGGCAGCGGCGCGGAAGGTATCGCCGGCGGCGAGCAGCACGCTCTTGCCCTGGGTCTGGAAATACTTGGCCAGCTTGCCGATCGAGGTTGTCTTGCCGGCGCCATTGACCCCGGCGATCATGATCACGTAGGGCTTGTGGGTCGTGACATCGAGCGGCTGCTGAAGCGGCTGCAGGGTTTCGAGCAAGGCGTCGTGCAGCGCCTGCTGGATCGCCGCCGGCGTATCGAGCTTGTCGCGCTTGGCGGCCTTCTTCAGCTCGTCGAGCAGATGGGTGGTCGCCTCGATGCCGCAGTCGCTGGTCAGCAACAGGGTTTCCAGCTCTTCGAGCAGTTCGTCGTCGACCTTGCCGCGCGAGAAGATGGATTTGAGCTTGCCGCCCCACTGGGCGCGGGTCTTGGCCAGCCCCTTGAAGAGGCGCTCACGCCAGGAGGGGGCCGCAGTATTGGCCGGCGCTTCGGCCTTGGTCGCGGTGCCGGATTTTTTCAGGAAACTGAACATGGGGATCGGGGTCTCAAGCCTTGCTGACAGGCGGGCGGCAAGCCGTTAAGATGCCGTCCGGTTCGATGCAAAATCAGCCCTGAATTCTAGCAGAAAGCCCCGTCACCCCATGCGCCTCAAATACCTGCTTCCCGTTTTGCTCGCTGCCGGGCTGTCGACCGCAGCCTTCGCCAACCCCTACGAGACCACGCTGAAGAACGGCCTGCGCATCATCGTCAAGGAAGACCACCGGGCGCCAACTGCCGTCCAGATGGTCTGGTACCGGATCGGCAGCATCGATGAAGTCGATGGCACCTCCGGCGTCGCCCACGTGCTCGAACACATGATGTTCAAGGGCACACCGAGCGTCGGCCCCGGCGAGTTCAACAAGCGCGTCGCTGCCGCCGGCGGCCGTGACAACGCCTTCACCAGCCGCGACTACACCGCCTACTTCCAGCAGGTGCCGAAGGAAAAGCTGGCCGACGTCATGCAGCTCGAGGCCGACCGCATGCGCCACCTGACTGTCGCACCGGAGGAATTCGCCCAGGAGATCAAGGTCGTCATGGAAGAGCGCCGCATGCGCACCGACGACAATCCGCAGGCCAAGCTGTTCGAGCAGTTGAACGCCGTCGCCTTCCAGGCTCACCCCTACCGCCGGCCGATCATCGGCTGGATGAACGACCTCGAAACGATGACCGCAGCCGATGCCAAGGCCTGGTACGACACCTGGTACGTGCCCAACAACGCCTACGTGGTGATCACCGGCGACGTCGACCACAAGGCCGTCTTCGCGCTGGCCGAGAAATACTACGGGCCGCTCGAAGGGCGCGCCCTGCCGGCCCGCAAGCAGCAGATCGAACCGGCGCAGGAAGGCACGCGCCGGGTCAACGTCAAGGCGCCGGCCGAGCTGCCGGTGCTGATCATGGGCTACAAGGCGCCGATCCTGCGCGACATCGACAAGGACAGCGACCCCTACGCGCTGCAGATGCTCGCCGCCATCCTCGACGGCCACGACGCCGCCCGCTTCAACAAGAAGCTGGTGCGCGAGGACAAGGTGGCGCTGTCGGCCGGCATCGACTACGACAACACGGCGCGCGGCCCGGGCATGCTCTACCTGCACGGCACGCCGTCGGAAGGCAGGAGCGTGGCCGATCTCGAAGCCGCCCTGCGCGCCGAGATTGCCCGCGTCCAGAAGGACGGGGTCAGCGAAGCCGAACTGAAACGGGCCAAGGCCCAACTGGTCGCTGGCGAAGTGTATAAACTCGACTCGATGTTCGGTCAGGCCATGGAAATCGGCCAGATCGAAGCGGCCGGCCTGCCCTACCAGAAGCTCGACCACATGCTGGACAAACTGCAGAAGGTCAGCGCCGCCGACGTCCAGGCCGTGGCGAAAAAATACTTCACCGACGATACCCTGACCATCGGCATCCTCGACCCGCAGCCGCTCGACGGCAAGCCGCGCCGCCCGGCTGTCGCCACCCGTCACTGATGCACCATGCAACCACCAGCCGGTACTAGAAAAACATCATGAAAAGACTGTTGACCGTAGCATTTGCGCTGTTTTTCGCCCAGAGCGCCCTGGCCGGCGTCAAGATCGAACACTGGGTTTCGCCCTCCGGGGCTCGCGTCTATTTCGTCGAAAGCCGGGTTCTGCCCATGCTCGACGTGCAGGTCGATTTCGCCGCCGGCTCGATGTTCGACCCGGCCGGCAAGTCCGGTCTCGCCGCACTGACCCGCGGCGCGCTCGATCTCGGCGCCGGCAAGCTCGACGAGACCGCCATCGCCGAGCAGCTCGCCGACATCGGCGCCAACCTCGGTGGCGGCGCCGACACCGACCGCGCCAACATCACCCTGCGCACCTTGTCGGCCAAGGACAAGCGCGAGCCGGCCCTGGCCATTCTCAACAGCGTGTTGCACCAGCCGCTGTTCGACGCCGCGATTGTCGAACGGGAGAGGAATCGCACCATCGCCAGCCTCAAGGAGGCAATGACCCGCCCCGACAGCATCGCCGGCAAGGCCTTCTGGGCGGCGATGTACCCGAACCATCCCTACGGCCGGCAGGCCACGCCGGAATCGGTCGCCACCCTGACCCGCGACGACCTTGCCGCCTTCTACGCCCGCTACTACAACGCCGCCAACGCCAGCATCACGCTGGTTGGCGACCTGTCGCGCCCGGACGCCGAAAAAATCGCCGAAGCCATCGCCGCCGGTCTGCCCAAGGGCCAGGCCGCGACGCTGCCGGCCGCCCCCGAACTGCCGGCCGGCAATACCATCGCGCTGGCCCACCCGGCGACCCAGGCGCACGTCTATATCGGCCTGCCCGCCATCGAGCGCGGCAATCCGGACTTCTTCCCGCTGCTCGTCGGCAACTACACCTTGGGCGGCGGCGGTTTCGTTTCGCGCCTGATGAAGGAAGTCCGCGATCAGCGCGGCTATGCCTACAGCGTCTACAGCTATTTCTCGCCCTTGAAGCAGAGCGGCCCCTTCCAGATCGGCCTGCAGACCAAGCGTTCGCAGGCCAGGGACGCGATCAAGGTCGCCCGCGACGTCCTCACCGGCTTCCTCAAGGAGGGTCCGAGCGACGAGGAACTGGCCGCCGCCAAGGCCAACCTGACCGGCAGTTTTCCGCTGCGCCTGGACAGCAACAAGAAGATTCTCGACAACGTCGCCAACATCGGCTTCTACGGCCTGCCGCTCGACTATCTCGACCAGTACCAAGCCAAGGTGCAGGCCGTCACGGCTGAGCAGATCAGGACGGCATTTGCCCGCCGCGTGCGCCCGGCCAACCTGATCACGGTGACGGTGGCGGCAGATTGAACACCGTGCGTATCGTCGGCGGCGAATACCGTCGGCGCCTCCTCAAGTTCCCGGACAGCGAGGGATTGCGGCCGACACCGGACCGTGTCCGCGAAACGCTGTTCAACTGGCTCGGCCAGGAACTCGACGGCTGGCACTGTCTGGACCTGTTCGCCGGCAGCGGCGCCCTCGGCTTCGAAGCGGCCTCGCGCGGCGCGGCGCGGGTAGTCATGGTCGAGCAATCGCCGAAAGTGCTGGCGGCGTTGCATGCAAACCACGAATTGCTCCATAAACCGAGCGCGCTAGAGATCATCCGCGCGGATGCGCTACAATATTTGGCCTCGACGAAGGCGAAATTCGACCTTATCTTCCTTGATCCGCCCTACAAAAAAGGCTGGATTGCCCGCCTGGAGCCCGTTCTCCCCGGCGTACTGAACGAAGATGCGGCCATCTACGTCGAAGCAGAGCATGAAATCGAATCGCTTGGCGATTGGCGCACGGTGCGCCAGGGCAAGGCGGGGGAAGTCCACTTTCACTTATTGCGGCGGCAAGCGTCTTGAGCAAACTCAATCATCGTGTAGCGATCTACCCGGGCACCTTCGACCCGATTACCCGGGGTCACGAAGATCTGGTCCGCCGGGCGGCAACGCTGTTCGACAAGCTGATCCTGGCGATCGCCGAGAGCCCGTCCAAGCAGCCGCGCTTTCCGCTGGCCGACCGCGTCGCCATGGCGCAGGAATCGCTGGGCGACCTGAAAAACATCGAAATCGTCGGTTTCAATACGCTGCTCATGGAATTCGTTCATGAGCAGGGCGCCAAGGTCGTCGTCCGTGGTCTGCGCGCCGTTTCCGATTTCGAATACGAATTCCAGATGGCGGGAATGAACCGCAGCGTCTATCCGGAGGTCGAAACCGTGTTTCTGACGCCGGGCGAGCAGTACATGTTCATCTCTGCCACCATGGTGCGCGAAATTGCGCGCCTGGGCGGCGATGTCAGTAAATTTGTGCAACCTTGTGTAGAAAAGCGCCTGCGGGCGAAAACCACAGCTTAACCGAGAGAGGAACAACAGCTATGTCCCTGATCATCACCGACGAGTGCATCAACTGCGATGTGTGCGAACCGGAATGCCCGAACGAGGCCATCTCCCAGGGCGAGGAGATTTACCAGATCGACCCGAACAAGTGCACGGAATGCGTCGGCCACTATGACGAGCCGCAGTGCGTCCAGGTCTGCCCGGTTGATTGCATCCCCAAGGATCCCAACCACGTGGAAACCGAGGAAATGCTGTGGGTCAAGTACGAAAAGCTCACCGGCAACAAGCGCGCCTGATTTTCCGCGCACAGCCAATAAAAAACCCGCGGCATCCGCGGGTTTTTTATTGGCCGGTTTTTGGTCTTTCAGGCGGTCGACCGTAGGACGAGCATCGCCCCCCTGATCGCCGGAAGCGATCAGGCCGCCGCCTCCAGTTGCTGCCGATCGAGCGGCAACAGCATTTCCTGGACCCGGCCAATGATTTCCTCCAGCGCGTCGATCTGTTGCAGCAGGTTCTTTTCGACGCCGTCGAGTTCGGCGATCCGGTCTTCCAGCGTATCGGTCGCCTGGTGAATGCGTTTGATGCTCTCGAGACGGCGCTTCAACTGGATCTGGTGCTCGCGGACCTGGGTTTCCATCGGCGCCATGATGGCGCGCAGCCAGATTTCGGCATCGCGGTTGGCATGCTCGAAGGCACGGCGAACCTGAACAGCCACTTCCTCGAAGAACTTCTGGGTGATGTTCTTCTTGTCGTGCGTCAGCAGGCTGACCATCGTGTTCAGATGGTCGTCGCACCAGGCCTGCAGGCGATCGAGCTCCTTCTCGTAGCGGAGCAGCGAGAAGGTCGTCGGCGAACCCAGCTTGAGGCCATGTTCGACAGCGAATTTTTTGTACACCGCCTCCATCATGGCCAGGATCTCGCTGATTTCGCCATTCGACTTGGCCAATGCCTCGCGCGAACCGGCGAAGAAATTGGCCATGGCATCCGACAGCGTCTTGGAAAACGCCGCGTCGAGCATCGCCTCGCGGGTTTCGTGCGTCAACTGGCGCAGCACGTCGAGGCCGAGGTGGCCGAACAGGTTGTTGGTCAGCGTCGAGAAGACGCTGCGCACGGCGTAGTAACGCTGCAGACCGGACTCGAACTCGTCCTTTTCGGCGCGCACCTTGCCCATCATGTATTCGACAACGCCCTTGTTCTTGCCGCGCAGCTCGGTCAGCTCGGTCAGTTGTTCACGCAGACCGAGGAGGCGGGAATCGAGCAGACCGCGCACGCGGCGACTGACATCGCCGAACTCGCTTTCAGTGTTGTCGCAGACGATGTCGCGCTTGGCGGGAATCAGTTCCCGGGAGAGCGCCGATTCAAGCTGTGGTAGACGGCTCTTCTCGAGCAGCGCGCTGTCGCCGTTGATCTTGGCGACCAGCCCCTTCTGGGCCGAGACCGGGAAAATCTGGCTGGCCGGTACCTCGAGGATATCGGCGCTGGTTTCGACCTGCCGGTTGATTTCGGCGTCGATTTCGCCGGGCGTCTTCAGCTCGTCCCACTGGCCGTCGATCTTGTTCAGGACGACCATGCGGCCGCGCCGAGCCATGCCGCCGGCGCAAATGTGCTCACGCCAGATCGCCATGTCGGACTGGGTAACGCCAGTGTCGGCGGCCAGAATGAACAGGACGGCATGGGCGTTGGGCAGCAGCGACAGGGTCAGCTCGGGTTCGGCGCCGATGGCGTTGAGGCCCGGCGTGTCGAGAACAACGAGGCCCTGCTTGAGCAGCGGGTGGGGGAAGTTGATCATCGCGTGACGCCAGCGCGGCACCTCGACCAAACCGTCCTCGCCGACGCTGTACAGCTCGATCTGGCCGTTGCCGACCTCGAAGCCGAGACGAGCCGCCTCTTCCGGCGAAACCCGGGTCGTTTCGCTGACATGGCGCAGGGCATACTGCATGGCATCCGGCGATTCAGTATCGAGCGACACTTTGGTCCATTCGTCGGGAAAGCGCTTGTACTCGCTGACGCTGGAATTCGACGAACGCGTCTGGATCGGCAGCAGCTCGATGCAAGGTGCCTTGCCGGCATCGAACAGCAGCTCGGTCGGACACATCGTCGTCCGCCCGGCCGACGAGGGCAGCATCCGGTTGCCATAATCGGCAAAGAAGATGGCATTGATCAACTCCGACTTGCCGCGCGAGAATTCGGCGACAAAGGCGACGTTCAGGCGGTCCTCGCGCAGCCGTTCGAGCAATTGCGTCAGACGCAGGTCGCTCTGGGCATCGGAAAGTTCGTTTTGACTCAGCCAGCTCTGCAACTCACCGATATAAGTAGCGAGACGAGACCGCCAGGCGGTATAGGCAGCGAATTGGTTGGCAAGCGACATGAACGTATTCCCGGATGCTATCTGAAGTTCCAATTTAGCATAAAAACAGGGGCTTGCAGATAGTTATTAATGCTGGCAGCCAACACAATAATAGGTGCTCCGCCCGGCCTGGCGAATCTGTCGGACGACGCCGCCGCAACGCAGGCAGGGCTGTCCGGCGCGGTCGTAGACACCGGCCTGGATCTGGAAGCAGCCGGCGCCGCCATCGCTATGCACGTAATCCCGGATGCTGCTGCCGCCGGCCGCAATGGCCTCCGACAAGGTTTCACGGATGGCCGGCACGAGCACCCCGTAACGCGCCCGGCTGATCCGGTTGGCCGCCCGCAATGGCGAGATACCGGCGCGGAACAGGCTTTCGGAGGCATAGATATTGCCGATCCCGACCACCAGATGACTATCCATCAAGGTCGGCTTGATCGGCCCGCCGCGGCGGGAAATCGCCTCAAAAAACCAGTCGACCGTAAACTTCTCGGACAAGGGCTCGACCCCCTGCGTCGCCAGCAACGGATGCCGCTCCGCCGCCTCGGGCGGCCCCGGCTGCCAGAGCACCACGCCAAAACGGCGTGGATCGGCGAAGCGCAGGATCTGTCCGGCCAGGAGCAGTTCGAAATGATCGTGCTTGGCCGGCGGCAAGTCGGGCGGCACGAAACGCAAATTGCCCGACATGCCGAGATGAATGATCAGGGTTCCCTGCACCCCATCCCGCCGGCAGTCGACCAGCAAATACTTGCCGCGCCGCCGGACGGCAACGATCAGGCAGCCCGGCAGCAGCCCGATCAGCTCGCGCGGAATCTCCTGACGCAACCTGGGCGCCCGGATAACTACCCCTTCGATCGTCGCACCGACGAGCTCCGGCGCCAAGCCGCGACGACAGACTTCCACCTCCGGCAACTCCGGCATTGCTTGTTCCCCTGACAAATCCAAAATAACATCGCAAACTTATCGGATTCTATGCGTTCTTATACGCAAGCCAGCACCAATCTCGACAGAAAGCCGTCCATGCAACTGAAGCTCATCGCCGCCGCCATCGCCCTGTCCCTGGGACTGACCCACGGCGGACACTCCCTGGCCGCCGGCAACGCTCCGGCCCGACCGATCGGCAAGCGACTGGCGCAAGCCTCGTCGGAGGATATTCTGGCGCGCACCGTTTTCCAGGTGCTGGTCGGCGAGTTCGCCCTGAGCCGCGGCGACGCCAAGTTGAGTTCCGATGCCTGGACCGATCTCGCCCAGCGCACGCGCGACCCGAAAGTCATCGCCCGGGCCACCGAAATCGCCGGCGGCACCCACCAGTACGACCGCGCCCTCGAACTGACCAAGCTGTGGCTGGACGTCGAACCCGATTCGACCAAGGCCAGGCAAACCCAGTCCTCGCTGCTGATCCTGGCCAATCGCCTCGATGAACTGGCACCGCAACTGATTGCCCTGCTCGAACAGGACAAGCCGAATCTCGGCAACAACCTGATGCACCTCAACCGCATGCTGGCCAAGCACAGCGACAGGAATGCCGTCCAGAAACTGGTCGACCGCGTCGCCACCCCCTACGACAGCCTGCCGGAAGCCCATTTCGCCATGGCGCAGGCGGCCGCCAATGCCGGCGACAACCTGCGCGCCCTGAACGAATCCGAAAAAGCCCTGCAGTTACGCCCGGACTGGGAACCTGCCGCCTTGGCGCGGGCCCAGCTCCAGTCGCAACAATCCGCCTCCACCGCCATCGCCAGCCTGAGCGACTTCGTCGCCCGCAACCCGAATGCGCGCGATGCCCGCCTCGCCCTGGCCCGCCTGCTGATCACCGAAAAGCGCTACGATGAATCGCGCCAGCACTTCGACCACCTGATCAAGGACACCCCCGACAATCCCGAGGTCATGTACCCGGTCGCCATGCTGGCCCTGCAACAGGGCGACACCGCCACTGGCCGCCTCCAGCTCGAACGCCTGCTCGCCTCGGACTATCCGGACAAGAGCAACATCCACTTCTTTCTCGGCCAACTCGACCAGGAACAGAATCAACCCGCCGCGGCCCTCGAGCACTTCCGCCTGGTTGCCGCCGGTCCGCAGTACGTTGCTGCCCGCTCGCGATCGGCCCAGATCCTGCTGCAACAAGGCAAGATCGAGGAAGCCCGCGCCTTGTTGCACAACACCCACGGCACGACCGATGCCGAACGCACCCAGCTGATCCTCGCCGAATCGCAGTTGCTGCGCGAAGCCGGTCGAAACAACGACGCCTATATCGTTCTCGACAGCGCCCTGAACGTGCAGCCGGACAATCCGGAACTGATCTATGAAGCCGCCCTGGTCGCCGAACGCATCGGCAAGCCCGAACTGCTCGAAACCCACATCAAGCACCTGCTGGCCCTCAAGCCGGACCACCCGCATGCGCTGAACGCGCTGGGCTACTCGCTGGCCGAGCGCAACATTCGCCTGCCGGAAGCGCACGACCTGATCGCCCGGGCGCTCAGCCTCGCCCCCGAAGACGCCTTCATCATGGACAGCATGGGCTGGGTTCTCTACCGTCAGGGCAAGCTGGCGGAAGCGCTGCAAACGCTGGAGCGGGCCTATAAGATCAAGGCCGACCCGGAAATTGCCGCCCACCTCGGCGAAGTGCTATGGACGATGAACCGCCAGGACGACGCCCGCCGCATCCTCAAGGAAGCTGCCAAGGCCAATCCGGACAACGAAGTCCTCGCCGGCACGATCAAGAAACTCCTGCCTTGAACCTGCGCGCCGCCTTGCTGCTCGCCGCCGGCCTGCTGAGCGGCTGCGCCGGCCTACCGTCCGCCCCTCTCGCGCCGCGCGACCATATCCGCGACTTTTCGCTGGACGGCCGCTTCGCCCTGCGCGTCACCCTGCCCGGCCAGGCGGCGCAGAATTCCGGCGGCCGCCTGTCTTGGACGCACCAGAATCGCAGCGACCGCATCCTGCTCTCCAGTCCGCTCGGCTACGGACTGGCCGAAATTGAGAGCACGCCGGAAATCTCTCGCCTGCGCACCGCCGAGGGCAAGACCAGCGAATCGACCGATCCCGACGGGCTGATCGAAGAAGTCACCGGCCAGCGCCTGCCGGTCACTCACCTGCCGGCCTGGCTGCTCGGTCGCTCAGGCGGCAACGCCCGGATCGAGCACGATGCCTTCGGACGCCCCGGCCACCTGCACGAAGACGGCTGGCAAGTGGACTACGCCTACGACGACGAAACGCCGGCCGCCCTGCCGACCCGGTTGAGCATTTCGCGTCCCGGCGAAATCGAACTGAAACTGCGCATCGAGGCATGGAAAGAAACACCGTGACCCAATGGCACTGGGCGAGCGACTGGCCGGCGCCGGCCAAGCTGAATCTGTTCCTGCACGTCGTCGGCCGGCGTGCCGATGGCTACCATCTGCTGCAAACCGTCTTCCGTTTCATCGACCGCGCCGACACCCTGCGCTTCACGCCGCGTAGCGACGGCGGGATCATGCTTGCCACGCCAATCCCCGGCGTTCCGGCGGACAGCGACCTGACCGTCCGTGCCGCCCGCCTATTGCAGCAGGCTACCGGCTGCCGCCAGGGGGCGACCATTCATCTCACCAAGCGGCTGCCGATGGGTGGCGGCCTGGGCGGCGGCTCATCCGATGCCGCCACCGTGCTGCTCGCCCTCAACCATCTCTGGCAAACCGGCCTGACTCGTCCAGATCTGGAGAAAATTGGCCTCGGCCTCGGTGCCGACGTGCCGGTCTTTGTCCATGGCCGCAACACCTTTGCCGAAGGGATCGGCGAAGCCTTTACCGAGGTCGATCTGCCGCCGGAAAGCTATCTGGTCATGCATCCTGCGGTCCACGTGCCGACAGCGGCGATTTTCGGCGCTTCCGAACTGCGGCGCGACACGCCGCCAATGCGTCCGGGCGACTGGCGAGCCGGACAGGGCTGCAATGATCTCGAAGCGGTAGCCTGCGCCAAATTCCCGCTTGTCGCCGAGCACCTCGCCTGGCTGAAAACCCAGGCGCCGCAGGCCATGATGACCGGTTCCGGGGCCTGCGTCTTTGCCGCATTCCCGCAGCGCAGCGCCGCCGAAAGCGTCCTCACCCGCCTTCCCGCCGGCATGTGCGGCTGGGTTGCCGATGGCCTGCCCGAACACCCACTCGCAAAAATTCTCTAAAAAGACTGGCTTTCCCGCTTCGACTCCTGTAATATTCGCGCCTCGCTTGGACGCGAACCCGTTCAAGCAACCCGCTGGGGAGTCGCCAAGTTGGTCAAGGCACCGGATTTTGATTCCGGCATTCGAAGGTTCGAATCCTTCTTCCCCAGCCAAGCTTCCTTCGGGCAGGTCACAAGCCTGCCCGATTTTCATTGTGTCGGGCAAAGGCAGGCGAATATGCTGAAAGTCCGGAGGAACGTCGAAATGGCCTACAACAGCTTGATGGTCTTCACCGGCAACGCCAACCCGAAACTGGCTGCCGATGTCGCAAAACAGCTCAATGTCGATCTCGGTCGCGCCAACGTCGGTCGTTTTTCCGACGGCGAGGTCAGCGTCGAATTGCAGGAACACGTGCGCGGCCGCGACATCTTCGTGCTCCAATCGACCTGCGCCCCGACCAACGACAACCTGATGGAACTTCTGGTCATCGTCGACGCACTGAAACGCGCCTCGGCTGGCCGCATCACCGCCGCCATCCCTTATTTTGGCTATGCCCGCCAGGACCGCCGCTCGCGCTCCTCGCGTGTGCCCATCGCCGCCAAGCTGGTCGCCAACATGCTCGCCGCTTCCGGCGTCGACCGCGTGTTGACCATGGACCTGCACGCTGAACAGATCCAGGGCTTCTTCGACATTCCGGTCGATAACATTTATGCCCTGCCCATTCTGCTCGACGACATCCGCAAGCAGAATTACGAAAACCCGCTGGTCGTTTCGCCCGATCACGGCGGCGTCGTCCGCGCCCGTTCGCTGGCCAAGCGCCTCGAATGCGACCTGGCGATCATCGACAAGCGCCGCCCGAAGGCCAACGTCTCCGAAGTGATGAACATCATCGGTGAAGTCGACGGCCGCACCTGCATCATCATGGACGACATGGTCGACACCGCCGGCACCCTGTGCAAGGCAGCCACCGCCCTCAAGGCCAATGGCGCCAAGAAGGTCGTCGCCTATTGCACCCACCCGGTGCTCTCCGGCCCGGCCGTCGAACGCGTCAATGATTCCGACCTCGACGCCCTGGTCGTCACCGACACCATTCCGCTACGCGATGATGCCGCTGCCTGCCCGCGCATCCGCCAGCTTTCCGTGGCCGAAATCATGGCCGAAACCATTCGCCGGATCAGCAACGACGACTCCGTCTCGTCGCTGTTCATCGACTAAGTTTTTTAACCTTCCCGTTCTGGTCGCGGACCGGGAAAACTCTGGAGTAACACCATGACTTTTGAACTGATCGCGCAAGCGCGTACGCTGCAGGGAACGGGTGCGAGCCGCCGCCTGCGTCACGCTGCCAAGGTGCCCGGCATCGTTTACGGTGGCGCCGCTGCCCCGCAATCGATCGAGGTGGATCACAACGACCTGTTGCTGAAGCTGAAGAAGGAAGCCTTCCATTCTTCGATCATCAACCTCGTCGTCGATGGCAAGAAGGAACAGGTTCTGCTGCGTGACACGCAAGTCCACGCCTACCGCCCGCTCGTCCTGCACGTCGACTTCCAGCGCGTCGATGCCACGCACGAACTGCACATCAAGGTGCCGCTGCACTTCACCAACGAAGAAAACGCCCCCGGCGTCAAGCTCAACGGCGGCCTGGTCAACCACGTCCTGACTGAAGTCGACGTCGTGTGCCTGGCCGGCGACCTGCCCGAGTTCATCGAAGTCGACCTCGGCGCCCTGAAGATCGGCGAAAGCATCCACCTGTCCCAGCTCAAGCTGCCGAAGGGTGTCAAACTGGCCCACCACACTGCTGACGACGTCGTCGTTGGCGTGGTCGGCAAGGGTGGTGCCGCGGAAGAAGCCGCCGAAGGCGAAGCTGCTGCCGAGTAATTTCCGGCAACCTGCTGTAATGGCCGCCGCAGGCTTCATGCCGCCGGCGGCCTTTTCGCACTTATAGTTATGACCCCTCCCCGCCTGATCGTCGGCCTCGGCAACCCGGGTTCCGAATACGAAGCCACCCGGCACAACGCCGGTTTTTGGTTCATCGACCAGCTTGCCGACAAACTCAAGGTGAGCCTCACCCTGCAAGCCAAGTTTTTCGGCAAGGCAGCCCGCGCCGGTGAAACCTGGCTGCTACAGCCGACCACCTTCATGAACCGCTCCGGCCAGGCGGTCGCGGCGCTGGCCAATTTCTACAAAATTTCCCCGGACGAAATTCTCGTCATCCATGACGAGCTGGACCTGCCGCCCGGCGGCATCCGCCTCAAGCAGGGCGGCGGCAACGGCGGCCACAACGGCCTGAAGGACATCCAGGCCAGGCTCGGCACCCCCGACTTCTGGCGCCTGCGCTTGGGCATCGGCCACCCGCGCACGCTCGGCATGACCCAGCAGGTGGTCGACTTCGTCCTGCACCAGCCGCGCAAGGAAGAACTGCCGGAGATCGAACACGCCCTCGCCCGCTGTCTGCTGGCCTGGCCGAAAATTGCCGCCGGAGACTTTGCCGGCGCCCAACAACAGTTGCACGGCAAAGCCGTTTAAGGAAAACCTATGTCTTTGAAATGCGGTATCGTCGGCCTGCCCAACGTCGGCAAATCCACCCTCTTCAACGCCCTGACCAAAGCCGGCATCGAAGCGGCCAACTACCCGTTCTGCACTATCGAGCCGAACGTCGGCATCGTCGAAGTGCCGGACAAGCGCATGAAGGCGCTGGCCGAGATCGTCAAGCCGCAAAAGATGCAGCCGGCCATCGTCGAATTCGTCGACATCGCCGGCCTGGTGGCCGGGGCGTCGAAGGGTGAAGGGCTGGGCAACCAGTTCCTCGCCAACATCCGCGAAACCGATGCCGTGGTGCATGTCGTGCGTTGCTTCGCCGACGACAACGTGGTGCACGTTTCCGGCGGCGTCGATCCGCTGCGCGACATCGAAGTCATCGATACCGAACTGGCGCTGGCCGACATGGCCACCGTCGAAAAGGCGCTCAATCGCTACCGCCGCCCGGCCAGTTCCGGCGACAAGGAAGCCAAGATTCTGGTTGCCGTGCTGGAAAAATGCTTCGTCCAGCTCGACCAGGCCAAGCCGGTCCGTGCCCTCGACTTGTCGAAGGAAGAATGGGCCAGCCTCAAACCCTTCTGCCTGATCACCGCCAAGCCGGTGCTTTACGTCGCGAACGTCGCCGAAAACGGCTTCGAGAACAACCCGCTGCTCGATGCCGTGCGCGCCCATGCCGCCGCCGAAAAGGCTGAAGTGGTTGCGCTGTGCGCCTCGATCGAATCGGAAATCGCCGATCTCGACGACGAAGAAAAGGAAATGTTCCTGGCCGACCTCGGCCTTGAGGAGCCGGGCCTCGACCGCCTGATCCACGCCGGCTACAAGCTGCTCGGCCTGCAGACCTACTTCACGGCCGGGGTCAAGGAAGTTCGCGCGTGGACGATTCACCAGGGCGACACGGCGCCGCAGGCCGCCGGCGTCATCCATACCGACTTCGAGCGCGGCTTCATCCGCGCCCAGACCATCGCCTTCGATGACTTCATCACCTACAAGGGCGAAGCCGGTGCCAAGGAAGCGGGCAAGATGCGCGCCGAAGGCAAGGAATACGTGGTCAGGGACGGCGACGTGATGAATTTCCTGTTTAACGTCTAAACTGTAACCAGACAGCCCCACCCCGATCATCCAGACAGGCCGCATCAGTGACCGATCCTGCCCTCCCCGCCGGCACCAAGATCACCGCCCCGGACAGCGCCGCACTGTCCGGGGCGGTCTTGTTGCGAGCCTACGAGCAGAGTCACGAGCCGATCATGGTCACCAGTGCGAACAACCTGATCGTTGCCGCCAACGGGGCTTTTTGCCGCCTGAGCGGTTATTCGCTCGACGAACTGCGCGGCAACAATCCCCGCATGCTGGCGTCCGGCCACAGCAGCCGGGAGTTTTACGCGACCATGTGGCAGGCGCTGAAGGCCAAGGATTTCTGGGAAGGTGAAATCTGGAACAAGAGCAAGGATGGCACCAGCTATCCGCGCTGGCTGAAGATTGCCGTAATGCGCAACGACGACGGCAGCGTGCAGTGCTATGTCGCCAATTTCACCGACATCAATGCCAGCAAGGAAGTCGCCGACCGGCTCGCCTATCTGGCCTATCACGACCCGCTGACCAACCTTCCCAACCGGCTTGCCTTCGAGTCGCAACTGGGTCAGTCGCTGCGCATCTGCGAACGGGAAAACCATCAGCTGGCGCTGATGCTGATCGACCTCGACAATTTCAAGAACATCAACGATACGCTGGGCCATCAGGTGGGCGATGAGCTGCTGCAGAAAGTCGCCCTGCGCCTGCGCGAATGCGTGCGTTCCAGCGATCTGGTGGCGCGCATCGGCGGCGACGAATTCGTCGTCGTCCTGCCGGAAATCGAAAATCCGCTGACGGCTGCCCGCGTCGCCAGCAAGATCCAGAGCAACCTGGCCGACAGCTACCGGATCGCCGATCACATCCTCTACGCCACGCCGTCGATCGGCATCAGCCTGTTCCCGATCGATGGCGGCGACCCCGGCACGCTGCTGCGCAATGCCGACACGGCGATGTATCACGCCAAGAGTGCCGGTCGCAACAATCACCAGTTCTACACGGCCCGCATGAACGAAGCGGCCGGCGAGCGGCTGCAAATGGAAAACGAGCTGCGTCAGGCCGTTTCGGGAATTTCCCCGGGCGACAGCGAGTTTGCGCTGTACTTCCAACCACAGATCCAGACCACGACCGGCCGGGTAATCGGCCTCGAAGCGCTGCTGCGCTGGAACAATCCGATCTTCGGTTCGGTCCCGCCGCTGCGCTTCATCACCATTGCCGAAGAAACCGGATTGATCCAGCCGCTCGGCGACTGGGTGATCTGGGAAACCTGCCGGCTGATTCGCAACTTCAAGCAGGAGGGTATCGACGGCATCCGGGTCGCCATCAATATTTCGGCCCAGCAGTTGCGCCACGAAAACCTGCTCCTCCTTGTCCGCGGCGCGCTGGCCTGCTACGAGCTTTCACCGCAGGATATCGAACTCGAAGTCACCGAGAGCACGGCGATGGAGAATCCGGAAACGACGCTGTCCATCCTCGACCAGCTGGCAGCGATGGGCATCGTTCTGGCCATCGACGACTTCGGCACCGGCTATTCCTCGCTGGCCTACCTGAAGCACTTGCCGATCCAGCGCCTGAAACTCGACCGTTCCTTTGTCAAGGACATCGAGACCGACGTCAACGATGCCGCGATCTGCAAGGCCACCATTGCGCTCGGCCACAGCCTTGGCCTCGAACTGGTCGGGGAAGGGGTCGAAAACGACATGCAGCGCGCCTTCCTGGCACGCCTCGGCTGCGACACGCTGCAGGGCCACCTGTACAGCAAGCCGCTGCCCTACGAGGAAACGCTGGCCTACCTGCAGGCTCGGCGCGACAACCCGGGCATTGCAAGCCCGGCTAACGGATGACCTGGCGCCACTCCGTCTCGAAGTAGCGCACCAATACCTGGTTGTTCAGTTGGTTCACTTCGGCCGGCACGCGCGCCATGTCGGCCGGAAAACTGAACAGGCCAGACAAGGTTTCGCCGGTCAAAAATCGCGTTTTTTCCCCGTCGACCGCAGTTCCAAGGAACGCCCCTGCCGGGACAGGCATGGCGAATTCCTCCCGGCCGGCGATGATGAAACCCCATTCGCCGAACGACGGCACCAGCGCGTGATAAGGCGCCGTCTTGAAACCGGCCGCTTCCAGCGTCGCCACGACGCACCAGAACGATTGCCGGGCATAGAGCGGCGAGGTCGATTGCACGACGAGCCGACCACGGGCCGACAGGCGCTTTTCGACCAGCCGGTAGAAGGCCGAGGTGTACAGCTTGCCGAGGGCGAAATTGGCCGGATCGGGAAAGTCGATGACGATGAAATCAAAGTAATCACGGCTCTCCTCCAGCCATTGCAGCGCATCGGCATTGATCACTTTGACCCGCTCCGACTGCAGCGAACCCCGGTTCAAGGCGACCAGCGCCAGCGCCGTCGAGAACAGCCGGGTCATTGCCGGATCGAGATCGACCAGGGTCACCGACTCGACGTTCGGGTACTTGAGGATTTCGCGCACCGCCAACCCGTCGCCGCCCCCGAGCACCAGCACCCGTTTGGCACCGGGCAGGCTGGACAGCCCGGGATGGACCAGCGCCTCGTGGTAGCGGTATTCGTCGTGCGAGGAAAACTGCAGGTTGTTGTTGAGGAACAGCCGCAGGTCGTCGCGCCAGCGGGTGACGACGATGCGCTGGTAGGGCGTCGTCTCGGCATGGACGATTTCGTCGGCATAGAGATGGGCCTCGGCGAAGGTCGTCAGCTGGCCGGCCCCGGCAAAGCCGATGGCGAGCAGTCCGAAGACGCTCCAGCTTTGCACGGCCAGCCAGCGCCGGCCCGGCAACTGGTCGCGGAACAGATGCAAGGCCCACAGCGCGACGCCGACGTTGAGCACGCCGAAGAGCAACCCGGTACGGACCATGCCGAGTTGCGGCGCCAGCACCAGCGGAAAGAGGATGGACACCGCCAGCGCGCCGAGATAATCGAACGTGAGCACTTGCGACACCAGGTCCTTGAAGGCCAGCTCACGCTTCAGGATGCGCATGACCAGCGGGATTTCCAGGCCAACCAGCACGCCGACACCGAACACCGCCAGATAAAGTACCAGCTTGAAAGGCGCCGCCAGCCAGGTGAACACCAGAAACAGCCCGACCGCCGAAAAGCCGCCCAGCAGCCCGACCATCAGCTCGATCTGGATGAAGCGCCCGATCAGGTCGCGGGTGATGTATTTGGACAGCCACGAGCCGGCGCCCATGGCGAACAGGTAGGTGCCGATCACCGTCGAAAACTGCGTCACCGAATCGCCGAGCAGGTAGGACGACAGTGCGCCGGCGATCAGTTCGTAGGCCAGCCCGCAAGAAGCGATGACGAAGACGGAAAAAAGGAGGGCATGACGCATGGGCGAGGATGCTAACCCGAATTCGATGGAACGGCCCAGGGTGCCCACGGTCTGAAGGGCATCGCGTTTCCGGTTTTTGCCCATTTTCCGATGTCGACCGCAGCCTTTCAGAAGTCCCCGTGGGGGATCGCCTTTCTCTCCGCTCTCCTCCTCGCCGTCTTCGCGCCCTTTGCCCAGGCCGCCGAATACACCGTCGATCCGACCCACACCTACGCCAGCTTCGAGATCGATCACCACGGCTTCTCGACCCAGCGCGGCTGGTTCAAGCAGAGCAGCGGGGTCATCGAATTCGATCCCGAGGCCAAGACCGGCCGCATCGACATCCGCATCGCCGTTGCCTCGCTCGACACCGGCCTGGCCAAGCGCGACGAGGTGCTGCTCGGCGATAACTGGTTCAAGGCGAAAGATTTCCCGGACATCCTGTTCCGCAGTGACAAGCTGCTCTTCACCGACGACAAGCTGACCGCCGTCGAAGGCAAGTTGGTCATGCTCGGCGAAATCCGCCCGCTGCGACTGGAAGTCAGCCGCTTCAAGTGCGGCTTCAATCTCGCCAACCGCAAGCGCGGCTGCGGCGCCGACGCCCAGGGCGTGCTGCGCCGCTCCGACTTCGGCATGCAGCAGGGCATCCCCTTCATCGGCGACGAAGTCCGCCTGCACATCCAGGTCGAAGCCTATCTGCCCTGAGCGTCGGAGGCGCCCCGTAAGGCCGGCGCCCTAGTAAAGTCGTGTGCTAACGCGCTGTTTCTGCGAAAATAGCAGCCCTTTTGCCGTTCCCGGAAGCCCCCATGCCCCCGCACCCCGCCATCGCCAATACCGCCGAGATCGTGGCCGAACTCAAGGCTGGCCGCATGGTCATCCTGGTCGATGAAGAAGACCGCGAAAACGAAGGCGACCTCGTCATGGCCGCCGAGCACATCACGCCGGAAGCGATCAACTTCATGGCCAAGTATGGCCGCGGCCTGATCTGCCTGACGCTGACCGAAGCACGCTGCAAGAAGCTCGGCCTGACCCAGATGGCGAGCAACAACAAGACCCAGTACGGCACCGCCTTCACCGTCTCGATCGAAGCGGCCGAAGGCGTCACCACCGGCATCTCGGCCGCCGACCGGGCGCGCACCATCCAGGTCGCCGTCGCCAAGCACACGACCATCGACGACATCGTCCAGCCCGGCCACGTCTTCCCGATCACCGCCCGCGAAGGCGGCGTCCTGGTCCGCGCCGGCCACACCGAAGCCGGCTGCGACCTGGCCGGCATGGCTGGCCTCGAACCTTCGTCGGTCATCTGCGAAATCATGAACGACGACGGCACCATGGCCCGCCTGCCGGAACTGATGGAATTCGCCAAGGCACACGACCTGAAAATCGGCACCATCGCCGATCTGATTCACTACCGCGCCGCCTCGGAAAAACTGGTCGAACGCGTCACCAGCAAGGTCATCAGTACCGCGCACGGCGATTTCACCCTGCACGCCTATGTCGACCGCGCCAGTGGCGCCACCCATCTGGCGCTGGTCAAGGGCGAGATTCCGGCCGGCGGCGAAACCCTGGTCCGCGTCCATGAACCGCTGTCGGTCCTCGACTTCCTCGACCCGGCCAGCAAGCAGCAGTCCTTCTCGATCGACCAGGCGCAGGCGGCGCTGACCAAAAACGGTCACGGCGTCATCGTGCTGATGCACCGCGCCGAATGCGGGGAAGACCTGATCACCCGCCTGGCCGGCAACGCCCCAAGGCCCCAGACCAAGTGGGACCCGCGCACCTACGGCATCGGCGCCCAGATTCTGCGCGATGTCGGCGTTTCCAAGATGCGCCTCCTCTCCAGCCCGCGCAAGATGCCCTCGATGACCGGCTTCGGCCTGGAAGTCACCGGTTTCGTCACCTCCCCCGCCGAGTTATAAAACCATGTCCCGCTTCGACAACGTCTACGAATACGACAACAACCTCAACGGCGCCGGCCTGAAGATCGGCATCGTCATGAGCCGCTTCAACCTGCCCGTCTGCGAAGGCCTGCTTTCCGCCTGCGTCGATGAGCTGAAGCGCCTCGGTGTCGGCGACGCCGACATGGCCATCGCCACCTGCCCCGGCGCGCTGGAAATTCCGCTGATCCTGCAAACCCTGGCCAACAGCGGCAAATACGACGCCCTGATTGCCCTCGGCGCCGTCATCCGCGGCGAAACCTACCACTTCGAAGTCGTCTCCAACGACGCTTGCCGCGCCATCATGGAAGTCCAGCTCGACAACGGCATTCCCATCGCCAACGGCATCCTGACCTGCGAAACTGACGAGCAGGCCGAAGTCCGCATGCAACCCAAGGGCGCCGACTGCGCCCAGGCCGCCGTCGAAATGGCCAATCTCCAGAAAGCGATCGCCCAATGACCACCTTCGCCAGTGACACCCCCCAGCCGGAAGAACCCAAGGCACCGCCCAAGTCGGCCCGCCGCCGGGCCCGCGAATTCGCGTTGCAGGGGCTCTACCAGTGGCGCGTCGGCGGTGCCGACGAAGCCGCCATCGAAGCTCACCTGCCTGAGCTGGACGGCTTTGCCAGAGCCGACCGCGAATTCTTCGTCGGCACCCTGCGCGGCGTCATGGCCCAGCAGGAAAAGCTGATCGAGCAGATTTCCGCGCACATCGACCGCCCATTCACCGAACTGTCGCCAGTCGAGGCCTGCATCCTGATGATGGGTAGCTTCGAAATGCTCAATCACCCTGAAACGCCCTACCGCGTGATCATCAACGAAGCCATCGAACTGACCAAGTCCTTCGGCGGCACCGACGGCCACAAGTACGTCAACGGCGTGCTCGACAAGGTCGCCGGCGTCTTGCGCCCGGCCGAGGTCGCGGCCCGCAAGAAGGGCAAGTAAGCCCATGCCTGGCGAATTTGCGCTGATCGACAAGTACTTCGCCAGGCCCACTCCCTCGGCCGTGCTCGGTCCTGGCGACGACTGCGCCCTGCTCCAGCCGACACCCGGCAAGCAGCTTGCCGTCACCACCGACATGCTGGTCGCCGGCACCCATTTCCTGCCCGACACCGATCCGAAAAATCTCGGCTGGAAGGCGCTCGCCGTCAATCTTTCCGACCTCGCCGCGATGGGCGCCCAGCCGCGCTGGGTAACACTGGCCGGGGCGATACCGACGGTTGACGAGGCGTGGATCGCCCAATTTGCCGAAGGTTTCTTCGCCTGCGCGGCCGAATACGGTGTCGATGTGGTCGGTGGCGACACCACCAAAGGCCCGCTCAATCTCTGCATCACCGCCATGGGGGAAGTCGAGCCCGGCCGCGCCCTGCGCCGCGACGGCGCCAAGGCCGGCGACCAGATCTGGGTTTCCGGGCGTCCCGGTCTGGCCAGTCTCGGCCTCGCCCACCTCCAGGGCAAAATCAAGCTGCCGGAGCCGTGGCCACGCCTCTGCATCGGCGCCCTGGAAAAGCCGCGCCCCCGCATCGCCCTCGGCTTGGCGCTGAATGGCATCGCCAGCGCCGCCATCGACGTTTCCGACGGCCTGCTCGCCGATCTCGGCCACATCGCCGAACGCTCCGCCTGTGCCGCCGCGGTCCAGCTGGTCCAGCTGCCGCACCTGCCCAAGGGCGAAACCTACGACGCCGAGCTGCGCCGCCTCGCCCTCGATTGCCAACTGGCCGGTGGCGACGATTACGAACTCTGCTTTACCGCCCCTGGCTCGCAAAGCCTGGCCATCGCCCAGATCGCCGCCCGACTCGAACTGCCGCTGTGGAACATCGGCGAAATGATCACCGGCCCGGCGGGCGCAGTCACCGTTATCGATCCGGACGGCAAGCCGGTCGAATTCGGTCACAAGGGATACGACCACTTTGGCGCACAAGCCTAACCTCGCCTTCCTGTTCGCCCACCCGGCGCACTTCTTCGCGCTCGGTTGCGGCAGCGGCCTGGCCCCGAAGGCGCCCGGCACCTTCGGCACCTTGTTCGCGTGGCTGACCTTCGCGTTATTCCACCAGCACTTCTCCGATTTCGGCCTGCTGTTCCTGTTGACCGTCGCCTACCTCGCCGGGATCTGGTTCATCGACGTCACCGGCCGCGCCCTCGGCGACCCCGACCACGGCAGCATCGTCTGGGACGAAATCGTCCCCTTCTGGCTGGTCCTGCTGCTGACGCCGGCCACCTTCTTCTGGCAACTAACGGCCTTCATGCTGTTCCGTTACTTCGACATCACCAAGCCCCAGCCGGCCCGCTATTTCGACGAACACGTCAAGAATGGCTTCGGCGTCATGGCCGACGATCTGGTGGCAGCCGGCTATACATTGCTCACCCTGGCCCTGCTGAAAATCGTTCTTTCCTGACGGTCGACCGTAAGAAGCATAGAATGAAGCTGTTCCTATTACTGGGAGCTTCATCATGAGCCACAAACACGCCAGCCTGATGCGCAGCATCTTCCAGGACCCGCCCTCGGCGAACATCCATTGGCGCGAAATCGAGTCCCTGCTCAGCCACCTCGGCGCCGATATCGAACCCTCGCACGGCGCCCGCTTCAAGATCACCCTGAACAAGGTCGAAGCCTTCCTGCACCATCCGCACAACAGCAGCACCTGCAGCAAAAACGACATCAAGGCCATCCGCGACGTGCTGACTCACGCCGGGGTGACACTGTCCTCCTACGAGACGGGTGACGGCTGACACTGGCTAACGTCGACAAGGCGTGAGGGCTGGCAACGTAGCGCCGACTTCACTCCTCGTACGCCGGAGAGAAAGAATCTGGCGAATGGATCGAGCGCCTGCTGCGCTCTTTTATTTCATAGCGCCATGCGAAGTCCTCTCTCCCTTTGCGAATTCGCCCTATTTGCAGTCGGCCGGAAGCCGACCTAGACTTATGCATAATAGCTGGACTAATTGGCCCGACAGCACAAACGGACATTGATAGGGCATCCTGCATGCGGATCGGCAACTGCTTGGCCAACTTGAGCGCGGGGAGGCGAAATCATGAACAGCCCCTTGGATCGTTTTAATCTTGCCAGACGCCTCGACAGGCGGCAGAAGGAGCTCGGTCCGCCTGCCGCATTGGCTGAAAGGCGGATACACCCCGAAAGAAGGGGAATTCTCGAAAAACCTCTCTCGCTGCGCCAATGGGCGGACGACGTCGCGAATTACTACTACCATGCCGGCACGCACCTCGTTGAATACCGCCGGTGGCCTGAGAGAAGGATCATCGACAAAGGAGGCCCTCCGAGGGGTCAGGAGCGGCGGCTAACGCCAGAGCGGCGAGCGATCGGAGTACAGCCGATCCCATTGGAAAAATGGGCCGAGGAAATGGCTAATTACTACTTCCATTTCCATCCTGGTCGCCGTTGAATGATTTCAAAATCACCAAGCGGTTTAACACCAGGCACTAGCTGACGAGCCTCCTGATTAGGCGCGCTCGGAATTTAGTGTGAACAGGCTGCAAGTTAGCCATGGTTCATCCAGTCTTCGCGCTGGATAGTCGATCTGGCCAGTGCAAGCTTCCGCTTCAGCATTGGCGCAGTCGATTTTTACCAACCTTGCGTAGCTCCCGCCAGCAAATTCCACCAGCGCCTCATCGCCCGGGAACGAAGCACCGTTTTGATGATTGGCCGCCGATGCATCTTCCCGGATTCAGTCGCTTTGACTATATCGATGGCTTTCTGCGTCTCTGGCGGATATTGCGCACGGCGTCACTTCGCCGGCCATGGGCACCGCTTTTTCCAGCTTAGTCTCGTACCTGCCACCGGCCCGCCTGGCGGCTACGGCAGGCTACCGCCTTTCTGCCGTGGGCTTCTGACGACCGTACGTTGTTTAACTTTACTCGCGTGGCCAATGATTTCCCGCCACAAGCGCTCTCTCCGCATCGTTCTGTAAATATTGAGCCAGCGAGACTCTGCGGATGCATTCGATTTAGTACATCCGGTGGCGGAATAGCCAACTCGCCATTAGAAGCGTAGTGGCCGCGATCAGGGCCATGGGCCAGAACTGGTCGACGAGTAGTTCGAATCCTGCCCCCTCGAGAAACACCTTGCGCAGAACGACCAGAAAATAACGCAAGGGATCGGCGTAAGTGATGAGTTGCACGGCCTGCGGCATATTGGCTATCGGCGTGGCGAAGCCAGAAAGGATGACGGCTGGCACCATGAACAGGAAGGCGCCCAAGAGTCCTTGCTGCTGAGTGGCCGACAGGGAGGAGATCAGCAAGCCGGCACCGACGCCGGAGAATAGAAACAGGATCAAGCCCGCATAAAACGCCGCCAGGCTGCCAAGGAAGGGCACCTTGAACCAAAGCGTTGCCACCAGCAGGATCACTGTTCCCTGGATCATCCCGATAACAAGCCCGGGCACGGTCTTGCCAATGAGTATCTCGCCCGGCCTTAGCGGGGTGACCAGCAATTGGTCGAAAGTGCCCTGTTCACGCTCCCGGGCGACGGTCAACGCCGTCACCAGCATCGTAACTACCAGAGTCAACATGCCGATGATGCCCGGGATGAAGAACCAGCGGCTTTCCAGGTTCGGATTGAACCAGGCGCGGATTTCCAGCTTACCCGGCGGTCCTCGCATGCCCCGTGCGGCAGCCCATTCGTCATTGAAGCGATTGACGATGCTGCGCACGTAGTTGAGGCCAATCATTGCCGTATTGGAATTACGGCCGTCGATGATCAGTTGCATGGGTGCCGGACGCCCGCTCTGCAAATCGTCGCTGAACCTTGCCCCGAGATGAATGACCAGCAGCACCCTGCGCGCATCGACCAGCGGCGCAATGTCATTCCCGGAACGAATCTCGGCCACCTGGCGAAAGCTCGCTGAACCAGCAAAATGCGCAAGCAGATCGCGGGAAGCAATGCCGCGATCTTCGTTGTAGACGGCATAAGGCACTTCCTTCAGGTCGAAACTGGCGGCATAGCCGAACACCAGCAGTTGAACCATCGGCGGCACGATGAGGACAGCGCGACTTTTCGGGTCTTTGAGCAGCGCGAGGAATTCCTTGCAGATGAGGGCGAGCAGCCGTTGCCACATCAGTCGAGCCGCTTTCTGCTCTTGCGCCAGGTGATGGAGAGAAAGAGCGCCGCCATGAGGGCCAATGCCGCCGCATTGGGCAGGATAACCGACCAGACGTTTCCGGCCAGGAAGAGCGTCTGTACGATCGCCACGAAATAGCTGGCCACAATGAGGTGGGTAATGATCTGCACAGCCGTCGGCATGCTACCGATGTCGAAGATGAAGCCAGAGAGGAGGAAAGCCGGCAGAAAAGTGGCAATAATGGCGATCTGGCCGGCCACAAACTGACTACGGACCAGGGTCGAGATCGTCAAACCCATGCCCAGCGCTGCGAGCAGGAACAGGCTGGAACAGGCCCAGAGCAACCAGAAGGAGCCGCGCAGGGGCACCTCGAACAACCACACCGCCAAGCCTACGGTGAGTAGCATACCGCCGGTACCGAGCACGAAATAGGCAACCAGTTTGCCGAGTAGCACTTCGCTCATGCTCGCCGGCGTCACCATCAACGCCTCCATGGTGCCACGCTCCCATTCACGCGCCATCACCAAGGCGGTGAGCAGCGCCCCGATGAGGGTCATGATGATCGCCACCAAACCCGGCACCAAATAATTGCGGCTGCGAAGTTCGCTGTTGAACCAGATCCGCGGCTGCAAGGTCACCGACACATGCAGTTCTTCACCCTGATTGGCCGCCTGCGCCAAGAGCCAGGCACCCCATGCGCCTTCAACATAACCTTCCATCAGCCGGGCGGTATTGGCATCGACACCATCTACCAGCACCTGAATTGGCGCTCCGCCGACCTCGCGCATCTGCCGCGAGAAGTTGGCCCGCAGACGGACAATGCCATTCACTTCCCCCTTGAGCAGCGCCTGTTCTGCCGACGCCATGGAATCCATCGGCCGTGGTGCAAAAAAATGAGAACCTTGCAAAGAGGCAAAAAAATCTGCGCTGTCTCTCGAAGGTGACTCCGCCACGACGGCAATGGGAACATGATCGGCGTCGAGGGATACGCCATAGCCGAAAAGAAGGAGGAGAAAGATTGGCATAAGCAGCGCGATGGCAATGCTGCTCGGGTCGCGGACAATCTGAAGGAACTCCTTGCGAACCAACCCTCTGAGACGCATCGGTGCGCTTCCCCGGCTCCCTTTCATGCCCCCCCCGCAACGGTAGCAGCCTCGATGAGCCGGATGAAGGCATCCTCCAGATTGGGCTCTGGGCAGGCCGAGGTCCTCGCCTGCGCTTTGATCACCGCCGGTGCATCCATGGCCAGAATGCGGCCGGCCGCCATGATCGCCAGACGGTCGCAGTATTCGGCCTCCTCCATGAAGTGGGTTGTCACCAGGACAGTCACTCCCTGCCCAGCCAGAGTGTTAATGCGCCGCCAGAACTCGCGGCGGGCCAAGGGATCGACACCAGAGGTCGGTTCATCAAGAAACAAGATTTCGGGCCGATGCATGAGCGCACACGCCATGGCCAAGCGCTGCTTATAGCCGAGGGAGAGTTCGCCACTCAGTTGCTCAGCGGTTGAATTGAGGTCAAATTCTTCCAGAGCCCAAGTAATGCGCTCCTGACGCTCCTTACCGGCGAGGCCGTAGGCGCTGGCGAAGAAATCGAGGTTCTGGGTGACGGACAGGTTCCCATAAAGCGAGAACTTCTGGGACATGTAGCCAATGCGAGCCCGCGCCGCGGATGCTGCATTTCGCAGGTCGAGGCCGGCGACCTCCAGATATCCGGAACTGGCGGGCAGCAAGCCGCAAAGCATGCGGAAAGTGGTGGTCTTGCCGGCACCATTGGCCCCCAGAAGTCCGAAGATTTCGCCGCGTCGGATCTCGAAGTCCACACCAGCCACGGCCCAGAATTCGCCAAAGCGGCGCTTCGCTCCAGCAACCCGGACGACCGGTTCCTTATCGTCTGAGTCAAAGCTTTGGGCATCGCCGTTTGCGATCGCGTTATAAACCTGTCGTTCCCGGCCGCTGCGCAGCAAATCGACAAATGCATCCTCGAAGCGGGGAGGCACTGCGCGCACCTCGAATCCGGGGCGCCCGGCAATCGCCGCAGGAAGCACCGTATCCGTCGTGATTACCCGGACATGCTCGCCTTGTACGAGCGCATCCACGATGCCGGCGCTCCCCGCCAACTCGGCTTGCAAATCGCGATGGCGCGCACCTGGCCGCGATACTTTCCAGGTGCGTCCCGCCATACGTGCGCTCATGGCGGTGGGCGAGCCTTGATCGAGAATCTTCCCTTCATGCAGCAGGATCACCTCGCTACAGCGCTCTGCTTCGTCCAGATAAGCGGTGCTCAGGAGTACGCTCATGCCGTCGCTCTTTACCAGCCGATCCACGATGGACCAAAGCTCACGGCGCGACACCGGATCAACACCGACGGTAGGCTCATCGAGGAGGAGGAGCCTAGGCGCACGCACGAGGGTACAGGCCAGACCGAGCTTTTGCTTCATCCCCCCGGAGAGGCGGCCAGCCAGGCGCGTCGTGAACTGCGCCAGCCCGGTCATTCGCATCAGTGCCTCGAAACGTTCCGGGCGAGCCGCTTCGGGGACGCCCTGGAGGTCGGCATAGAGATCGAGGTTCTCCTGGACGGTCAGGTCTTCGTAGAGACCGAAACGCTGGGGCATGTACCCGAGTGCGGCCTGAACCTGAATCGCATCACGCGTCGAATCCAAACCAAGGACACCCACCTGCCCGGCATCAGGAACGAGCAAACCCGCGGCTAGCCGCATAAAGGTGGTCTTACCCGCTCCATCGGGGCCGATCAGGCCGGTCACGGCGCCCGGACGCATGCTCAAGGAAACCCCCTGGAGAGCTCTCACTACCCTGCCACCAGCCTGGAAAGATTTGCACAGCCCCTCGGCTGCGAGAGCGGGTTCGCGGGACATTATTTCCCGATGGCGCAGGGCCGCTCCTCTAGCGCTGGCTGGTCGTAGCCGATTACAACCGTGACAGGCATGCCCTGGCGGAGCTCCTCTTTGTTTTCACACACAAAAACCCGCGCTTGATAAACCAGGCTAGTGCGCAATTCGGGCGTCTCCACGGCTTTTGGTGTGAACTCGGCAGCCGGTGAGACATAGCCTAACCATCCTGGATACTTTCGGCCAGGGTGGCTATCAGTTGTAATCACCGCACGAGAGCCTACGGGCACGCGACCAAGGGCCTTTTCCGGCAGATAGACACGGACCCAGACAGGGTCTGTCAACGCCAGGGTAAATACCGTCTTTTGCGGCGATGCCATATCTCCGGGTTCCAGTATCCGATTCTCGACGACGCCTTCGTCCGGTGCGCGCAGGTCACCTTCCGCGATGTCATGCTCCAGGCCACCTATCCCGGCATTCTGGGCTGCAAGATTCGCTTCCGCACTTGCCAAATCTTCCTTACGCGGACCAAGGACGGCCAGCCGATAGACCTCCTCGGCCGCTGCAAGCCGCTTCTCGGCGCCATCTAGGGTATTTTTTGCGCTGTTCGCCTGCTGTTGGGAAACAAAATTTCTGGCCACGAGGCTAAGCTGCCGCTCATAGACCTGACGCGCTTCGCGTGCAGCGGCTTGTGCAGCATCCCGCTCGGCGGCGGCCTGCTTGATCTCTTCGGGGCGCGAGCCAGCCCTGAGCTTGGCCACCTGAATACGCTGTGCATCCGCCAGCGCCCTGGCCTGATCCAGCGCTAGCTGAAGACGGGTAGTGTCGAGCTTCGCCAGCAAATTCCCTTTATGCACCCGCTCGCCTTCATGGACGAAAATCTGGGCCACGCGACCGCTGGCGTTAAAAGCCAATTCGACTTGTCGAATATCGACATTGCCATGCAGCACCAATGCATTTTGATTCTCCGCTTGATCGCTCCTGGCCCACCAGATCGCAGCAAGCAATGCCACCACCAGGATGGCTAGCGCAAACAGCTTTTTTTTCATCTTGGCACCTTTTTATTGCTGTTCGTAGCCAGGCCGTCAGACAACAGATTCAGCTGCGCATCGAGATGGCGGCGGAAATTGAGCCGCTCCGGCTCGCAGGCTGAAAACAGCCCCTCCGGATGATCGAACTGAGCAGCGGTACGTCAATGATGCGCCAGACATCAGCATCCCAGAGCCGGGCGACTTGATCGAGGCGAGGCTCCCTGTAGCCTCGCTCGACGAATACCGAAATCACCGCCTCACGCAGTTTCTGGGGCCGGGCCTCCGCTCGGCGTTGCCAGCGTTGGGCTTGGGAAAGACTGGGCATGGCAATCAGGACCATATGGCGAATGGGAGATTTATAGTCCTTATCGGTTGCCCGCGCAACTCGAGATACGTTCGACAATCACCATCTTGGCAATGTACTTGCTGTGCCTTTGAGCAGGGTTACCGAACGCAATACTGTCAGTGATTCGTTGACGCAAAAAGCAATGCAAGTGCTTTCACCACTGAGCACATCGCCCGCCTTGCTCCGTACCGTCTCTCCAACAGGATCGTTGGTTTCTTTCCTGCTCTTGAAGTCACCACCGATATGACCGAACGGCCGTCCCGTGTCCGGCAAGTGGCAGCCCCGGGCTCGGGCACCAGCCAGAGCTGCTGTAGAAAATCGACTCCTTATCTCACCGAAAATGCCTTCGAAATACAACCTCACGCTCCATTTCTCGAACATTGCAGATAGCCGGAGCTTCTGGACTATCCAGCCTTGCCTTGCCTTCACTTCTTCAAGGGCGGGCATGTCGACGCGGGCATCTGCTTCCCCGGCCCATTGCCGGTAGCCGTTAATGACCGGCAACTCTTTTCTCCTCCTTCAGCAGGGCATGTAACAAAACCATGCCACCTACCATCACGATGGCCGTGACAATCAGCGCCCCCCGATAGCTGCCGGTAGCAGTGGCGATGTAGCCGGCCATGGCCGGAGCAAAGACCTGGGCGACACCATAACTCAGCGTCATCCGCGCCATGGCTTTTGCTGGGTTCGCCGGGAAGTGACGCCCGATCAGAGTCAGCGTTAGGCTGACGATGCCGACAAAGGTCGCGCCAAACAGGATGGCGCCAAATACATTCAGCGCCGCCCCCTCGGTCATGACCGGCAAGATGATGGACACTGTTTGCAAGCCGAAAGCCAGCATCAAGGCCCGAATCTGCCCCAACGAATTGGCAATGCGGTCCCACAGGAAGCATGAAGGGGCGGCGGCGATGCCGACAATGACCCAGACCCAACTGCCCTTGCCGGCAAGCAGCGGCAGCTTGACAAGAATGGCGACGATGAAGGTGGCGCTGATGACGAAGCCAAAACCTGCGCAGAAGTAGGCAGCGATGAGCAGCCACATCCAGCGCCTGCTTGGCGCAGTCGGCGTCGGCGGCGGCGCCGACCTGGCTGCCGCCGACTGGATCGCGGCTGGCGCCGGCAACCACCACCAGGCGGGCAAGAAAAACAACAGCCCAAGCAGCCCAAGCCCCATCCATTGCTTGTCCCAACCGAGCCAGTCGACCATGGAGGCTACGGCAATGCCCGACACGGCAATACCGAGCCCAAGGCCCATGAAATGCAATCCCAGTTCCGGGCGATGCCCTTGACGCATCAGCCAGTTCAGCACAAGGCCGGAGGCCAGCAGCAGACCTGCCGTACTGGAAAAGCCAGCGACAAACCGCAAGCCGGCCCAAATCAGCACGTTATCGGTCAGCCCCATCGCCGCCGTGCTCAACACGGCAACGACCAATCCAAGGCGATACAGGACAAATTTCCTGCCCAGGTCGCTAATGGAGGCTGCCAGTAGCGCTCCGGACATGTAGCCGGCGTAGTTGATGGTTGCCAGCCAGCCGCCAGCCAGGTGCGACAGGCCGGCCTGGTCGCGCATGATGGGCAGCATCGGGGTGTAGGCGAAACGCGCCAACCCGACGGTTAGGATGAGCGCACAGATACCGGCAAAGATGACGCGATAGCGCTCCTCTCGGCCAGCTCTGGGGAAACTTGCGACAGCGGTGTTCATGGAGACTCCACGCGATTGAGTAACGTCCGCCATGGTAAAGATGGGGCACGATCCAGTCTTTCGATACAATGCCTACTTGTATCGATGAAACGACAATCGATTTTATTGCCGGGACGCCATGTATCAAACCGCAGGCTGGACCACAATTGAAGTGCCGGAAATTGAGACCCTCCCCAAGGCGGTGTTCCTGCGCTCACAGAATCTCGGCGCCCGGGAGATATTCCCTACCCATACCCACCGCTGGAACCAGTTCGTCTATGCGACTTCCGGCACCCTGGTCGTGACGGTAGCCGGCTCCTGGTATGTCATCACGCCGGAGCAAGCCATCTGGGTTCCTACCGGGGTGCCGCACACTACCGGGGCTCTCAACGGGGCGGCGTTTCGCAACCTCTATGTGGCTGACGTTCCGGGCCTCGGCATGCCCGATGTGTGCACGCCCTATTCGGTCAGCGGATTGCTTCGCGCGCTGATTGTCGAACTGGAGTTGGCGGACCAGCGTATTGAGGCCGACAGTTATATCGACAAGCTCCACGACTTGGTGTTCGAACAGCTCCGGCGCCTGAAAAAGCAGGCCTTTCATTTGCCGTGGCCCCAAACCCCGCAACTGCACCGAATCTGCGAAACGCTCTACGCCAATCCAGCGGACTCCCGCAGCATTGACGCGTGGGGAAGGGAGTTGGGCGCCTCCGGCCGCACCCTTGCCCGACGCTTCGAAAAGGAGACCGGCATCACCCTTCGGGAGTGGCGCCACAAGCTTCGGCTCTTTCTGGCCCTGGAGTGGCTCTGCGCCGGACGGCACGTGACCGATATTGCCCTCGATTTGGGCTATGCCTCAACTTCTGCGTTCACTTACATGTTCCGCCAGGAGATTGGCTGCCCGCCCTCGGCATGGCGCAGCCGCTAAACCTGCGCACAGACTAGGCGCTAGCGCCGGCCAGTTTCACTCCAAAGCCGATAAATAACCCGCCCACACCACCGGTAGCAACGGCCGACAGCCTGCGCCGGCGTCGGAAGGTGTCCGCCAGGAATGAGCCACCGAGAATCAGGAGCAACAGATATAGCATGCTGCAGGCTTGAACGATGGCGCCCAGGATAAGGAAGGATAGCGCCGGATGCTCATACGCCGGGGAAACAAATTGAATGAAGAAGGAAACATAAAACAGAATCGCCTTCGGGTTCATCAGGCTGATGCCCAGCGCGACCCGAAATGGCCGAGGGGCGCTGACAACAAGTTGCGTGCTGGCTGCGCCATCCGTTCCGCGCCAGAGAGATAGCGCCGAACGGAGAAGACCTGCCCCAAGAAATATCAGGTAGGCGGCACCGGCGTATTTGAGTGCCAGGAAGAGCGAAGGATTGGCCTGAAACAATGACGCGACACCGGTAGCCGCCAATGTCATCAGGATCAGGTCGCCGACAAAAATACCCGCTGCGCCACGATAGCCGGCCGACAGGCCAAACCGGGAAGCGACGGTCATCACGTAGATGGAGTTCGGGCCTGGCAGCAAGACAATGAAGATGGTGCCCAGGACAAAGGTAGTAAGGTCAGTGATGCCGTAGAACAATGTCTTGATCCGCAAACGGTGAGCGAAGCTTGAATCGTACAACCTCTGGCGTGGCCACCCTAGCCTGAACCTCGGCTGAGTAGGCCGATCACCGACCTTGAAACGCCCCGTCACTTCAGGGAACGACGATTTCCGGCCGGCGTGGCGCAGGTCGATAGGCTGGACCGAGAGCCCTTCCGCCACAAGAACCCTTTCGGGCGCTGCAGGTCCACTGATCAAGCGCCATCAATTGGCATGGTCACGATGCGGAGGAGAACGAAGATGGCGAGCAAGAACACGATCTGTCTTTGGTACGACGGCACGGCCGAGGAGGCCGCACAGTTTTATGCCGCAACCTTTCCGGACAGCGCCGTAGGCACGATCCATCGCGCACCAGGCGACTACCCCGCCGGCAAAAACGGGGATGTCCTGATGGTCGAGTTCACGGTGATGGGCATCCCCTGCATCGGATTGAATGGCGGCCCGGCTTTCAAGCACAACGAGGCCTTCTCGTTCCAGATTGCGACCGACGACCAAGCCGAAACCGATCGCTTGTGGAACGCGATCGTTAATAATGGCGGACAAGAAAGTGCATGCGGCTGGTGCAAGGACAGGTGGGGCCTGTCGTGGCAGATCACGCCGCGCGCCCTGATTGCCGCCATTGCCGACCCTGACCGCGCAGCAGCCAAGCGCGCCTTCGATGCCATGATGCAGATGGGAAAGATCGATATCGCTGCAATTGAAGCAGCCCGCCGCGGCTGACTTTTCAATGAACGCCGCAGACCGAGCGCTGCGGTTAGCGGCCGCCCCTGAATCGGTGTCCGGCCAAGGTAGGACGCCCAGCGACGTCCGAACAGCGTCGTCCATTGGCCAGCGTAGCGCCGGCCGATCAAGCCCGGTCAATAAATCGGTTGAATCAGGATTTGGCGCGGCTGGCGGGATTCGAACCCACGACCCCTGGCTTCGGAGGCCAGTACTCTATCCAGCTGAGCTACAGCCGCGCGGAGGATGATCGGTCACTTGCATGACCTTAAGGCAATCGTCATTCAACTACGCCTGACTTCTCCGACGATTGCCTGCGGAGGGGAGTACTCTATCCAGCTGAGCTAGGGCGCTTGGGAGCAGGCATTCTACCCTTAGGTAATCCTTGCGTCCATGCCGGGGGACGGATTAAGATTTCCGGAATTAACAATAATGCATAATTTACTGGCGCAAATATGCCATTGACCCGCGAACTTTCCCCTGAAGATATCGAGAAGGTGATGTCGACGGTAGACATTCCGACTTGCCCGAAGAGTGTCACCGAGGCCATGAAGGAGGCGCAGAAGGACGAGCCGGATCTGCAACGGCTGGCCAATATCATCACCAGCGACGCCGGCATGTCCGCCGCCGCGCTGAAACTGGCCAATTCGCCACTCTTTGGTGTTGGCAACCAGCTTTCCGGCGTGCGCAAGGCCGTCGAACGGCTAGGCATCAATAACGTGGTCTGCGTCGTGATCGCCTCGGCCTTGCGCGCCAGCATTACCGGCCTGCCGGCGGCGTGGCTCGAGAGTTTCTGGAAGCGCACGACACTGGTATCCGTCGTCGCCAGCCTGATCGCCCGCCGCCAGTACGGCATTTCGCCGGATGCCGCCTACACCTACGCGCTCTTCCACGACGCTGCGGTTCCCCTGATGATGCGCCGCTTCCCGAGCTACGGCGAACTGCTGGAAAACTGCCAGCACGACGGTGCGATGCTGGTCAGCGCCGAAGCTGGTTTTTTCCCTTGCACCCACCCGATCATCGGCTCGCTGCTGGTGCGCAACTGGGGTTTGCCGCCCCTGCTCGGCCAGGCGATCCGCTTTCATCACGAACCGGATGCCTACGATCTGCCGGACCGCACCCTCCCCGGCGGAGCCTTGTCGCTGATCGCCGTGACACAGATTGCCGAACGCCTGCTATGCGAATGTCAGGATGAAACCGACATTGAAGTTGGCAGCGACCTGTTTGAACGGGCCTGCGATTTTCTCGGGCTGTCGGTCGATGACCTCGATGAATTGCGCGCCAAGGTGGGTGCCGCGGCCGAAACCTGCGTCGCCTGAAACCACTCAGTCGAAGAAGGTGCGCGCCGCCTCGAAGCGCTGGGCGTAGTAAGCGTCGCTGAGCCGATCGATGCGCACCCGGCCGTTGGTGGAGGGGGCGTGAATGAAACGCGTGTCTCCGATGTAGATACCGACATGCGAGAAGGAACGATTCAGGGTATTGAAGAAGACGAGATCCCCCGGACGCAGTTCGGTGCGCCCTATCGGACGGCCGTTGCGGGCGATCTCCGCCGCGCTTCCCTTGACCTTCAGCCCGGCCACCTGAGCGTAGATGTAACTGACCATGCCGCTGCAATCCAGGCCGGCCTCGGGGTTCTTGCCGCCGAAGCGGTAGCCGGTATCGATCAGGCCGAGGGCATACATGACCACCTCGTTGCCCTTCTCGCTGACCGGGCGGGAAGCTTGCGTTATAGTTTCCTTCGATGCTGCATCGGGCCGTGGCTCCGGGCCGCTGCAGGCAGAGAGGAGCAGGATCGAAAGGAAAATCGGGGCCAGGAGCGGGACGCGCATATTGCTAAGACTTTTTCTCGGAACATTCCGTAACTTACCGTTTCCACAGGATTTTTCAAGACCATGAAACTCTCGAATACGCAATTGCTACGGTCAACTGCCCTGATTGGCCAAAACTGGAGCACAGCCGACGACGGTGCCACGCTGGCCGTGATCAACCCGGCGAACGGGGAAAATCTGGGCGATGTGCCACGCTGCGGCGCCGCCGAAACCCGCCGCGCCATCGTAGCGGCCGAGCAGGCGTGGCCCGCTTGGCGCGCCTTGACAGCCCGGCGCCGCGCACAGTTGCTGCAGGCCTGGTTCCAGCTCATTTTGCAGAATGCCGACGACCTTGCCCAGCTGATTACCGCCGAGTGCGGCAAGCCGCTGCTCGAGGCCAAGGGGGAAGTGGTCTACGGCGCTTCGTTCATCGAATGGTTTGCCGAAGAAGGCAAGCGCACCTACGGCGAGAGCATTCCCAGCCCGGCAGCGAATAACCGCCTGCTGGTCATCAAGCAGCCGATCGGCGTCTGCGCCGCAATCACGCCGTGGAATTTTCCGCTTGCCATGATCACCCGCAAAGTCGCCCCGGCGCTGGCCGCCGGCTGCCCGGTGGTGGTCAAGCCAGCCGAGGCAACGCCGCTGACTGCGCTGGCGCTGGCCGCACTGGCCGAACAGGCGGGTTTCCCGGCCGGAGTATTCAATGTGGTGACCGGCCAGCCGGCCGAAATCGGCGGCGAGCTGTGCGCCAACCCGATCGTCCGCAAGCTCTCGTTTACCGGTTCGACCGCGGTGGGCCGGCTGCTGATGGCGCAATGCGCTCCGACCATCAAGAAGCTGTCGCTGGAACTGGGCGGCAATGCCCCCTTTATCGTGTTCGACGATGCCGACATCAATGCGGCGGTCGACGGCGCAATCATCGCAAAATACCGGAATACCGGGCAGACCTGCGTCTGCGCCAATCGCTTCCTGGTCCAGGCCGGTATCTACGAAGAATTCGCAGCGAAGTTCGCGGCAAAGGCAGACAGCCTGAAGGTCGGCGATGGCACCGAGGCCGGCGTCGCCCAGGGCCCCTTGATCAACGCGGCCGGCCTGGCCAAGGTCGAGGCGCATGTAGCCGATGCTCTCGGCAAGGGCGCCCGCGTGCTGTGCGGCGGCGCTCGCCATGAACGTGGCGGCAACTTCTTCCAGCCGACCGTGCTGGCCGACGTCACTCCGACGATGAAGGTCGCCCGCGAGGAAACCTTCGGGCCGGTGGCACCGCTCTTCCGCTTCGAGACCGAGGAACAGGCTATCGCCATGGCCAACGACACCGAGTTCGGGCTGGCCGCCTATTTCTTCAGCCGCGATGTCGGGCGCTGCTGGCGCATCGGCGAGGCGCTGGAATACGGCATGGTCGGCATCAATACCGGGCTGATTTCGAACGAGGTGGCGCCCTTCGGCGGCATCAAGCAATCCGGCCTGGGCCGCGAAGGCTCGAAGTATGGCATCGAGGACTATCTCGAAATCAAATACCTCTGCTTCAACATCGAAGCTTAGATGTATGCGCCAGCGGGCGCTCATTGGCGAATCGATGCGCCGAGGGAGCCGCTTGCGCTAGCATCGGTTAGCGGCCGCGTTCCCTGCCCGCCTGGTGCCGGCCAGCCCTTGGCGGTGGCCCAGCGGCGTCAGAAGGCGTTCGGCGAATAGACGACCACCCGGTTGCGGCCCTCGTTCTTGGCCAGGTAAAGCGCCAGGTCGGCCGACTGGGTCAGTTCGTCGGGCATCTTGCCGTGGTCCGGATAGGCAGCGACGCCGGCCGAGGTGGTGAAGGTCAGCTCGAAATTACCGAACGGCACGCGAATGTCGGCGATCCTGCGGCGCCAGCTCTCCGCACGTTCGGCGGCCTTGGCCAGCGGCATTTGCGGCATCAGGATGACGAACTCCTCGCCGCCATAGCGACAGAGCACATCCTCATGCCTGATATCGGCGCGCAGGGTCTGAGCCAGCTCGATCAGCGCCTGGTCGCCGGCCTGGTGGCCGTAGGTATCGTTGATCTGCTTGAAGTGATCGATATCGAGGATGACCAGCGCCAGTGGATTGCCCTCTCGGCGTGAACGCGACAGCTCGCGCTCGAGGGTTTCATCGAGATAGCGGCGATTGAAGCAACCGGTCAGGCTGTCGCGGATGGCCTGTTCCTGCAGGGCGGCCTGCAGTTTCTCGATTTCGCCGAGCTGCTTGCGCAGCATGTCGTTGGCGCCGCGCAACTGGGCCTCGACGCGGCGACGCTCGGTGATGTCGCGGGCAATGCCGAGCAGGGCGTGCGGCTTGCCTTGCGGATCAAGCAGAAAGCTGGCAACGACTTCGGAGACAACGATGCCGCCATTCTTGTGCGGCTGCTCGATCTCGGTCATCGCCGACAACGCACTCTGGTCACCGGCCGCCAGGCGCTGCAGATGCTCTTCGAGAACGACCGTCACCTTGGCATAGGCTTCAGGCGTCATGGCCTCGGCCAGCGGCTGGCTGATGACCTCTTCCGGCGAAAAACCGCGCACGGTTTCCACCGAAGGACTGACATAGGTAAAGCGCCGGCTGGCCAGATCGAGCGTCCAGATCACATCCTTGCTGTGCTCGGCCAGTTGCCGGTAACGCTCCTCGCTGTTGCGCAAAGCGCGCTCGAAGACGCGCCGGGAAATCATTTCACGGCTCAGGCGTCGGGTGAGGCGGGCAAAATACAGGGCAGTCACCGCAATGATGACGATCAGCAGGACCGCCGCCGCCAGCGCGACACCGAACCAGGCGGGCAATTTGCGTTCCTCGGTCTCGAAAATCAGGCCGGTGATCGAATATTTTTCCGGCAGCATGCCCAATTCGGCGTAGGTCTGCGCAATCTGCAGCCAGCGGGCAGCCGACTGCTGGCCAATTTCGACCAGTTCCGGCTGCATCAGGCGCTTCAGTTCGTTGGCTTCGAAGAGGAGGTGCTCGCGGCTGTGGCGCTGCGAATATTTTTTCAGGATCAGCTCGGCGATTTCCTCGGGATGCGCCATGGCGTAGGCCCAGCCCTGGATCGCCGCCGCCCGGAAGGCGCGCACGCGGTCGGCCGAGTGGCGGACGCGCGCCTCGGTGGTGAACAGGGTGTCGCCATAGAAATTGATGCCCACCGCCGATGGATGGAAGGCCAGGTAGGGGAAACCCGCTTCGCGCAAGGTGTAGGGTTCGTCGGTCAGATACCCCGACAGGGCGTCGACGCGGCCGGAAATCAGATCCTGTGAATCGAAGCTGTGCGCCACTGCGGTGTAGTTGCCGACATCCTCGCGGCGCAGGTAGGCGAACAGCTCCGTTTCATGCGGCGTCAACATGATGCGACTGCCTTTCAGCGCATCAATGCTGGTGATCTTGCGCCGATTGACCAGCAGGACCAGCGGCGAGTTCTGGACGATGGCGGCCAGGGCCACGACCGGCTGGCCCTGCGCCCGGCGCAAGGCCAGTTCCGATGCAGCGACACCGAAATCCGCTTCGCCGTCGAGCACTGAGTCGATGGGATCACGGCCTTCGCTCAACTCGCGCAGGCTGACGTCGAAGCCGGCATCGCGAAAATAGCCTTTTTCGATGGCAGCGTAATAACCGCCAAACTGGAACTGATGTTTCCAGTTCAATTGGATGACGACCTGCTCCAGCGCAAAAGCCGGGGCCAGCATCAACAACAGGAAAAGCGGGACGATCAGGCGCATGGCGGGGATTATCAAGGCAATTCAGGCGGCTTCGCTATTTGTGATAGATCCGGCTGCTGCCCCCGGAGCCGCCGTGGCCGGCGTTTGCCACGTTTTCGAACAGGCTCCAGCCCTGCTGCTGGGCATGGGCAAAGACCAGCAGCGCGAATATTCCGCAGGCCATGGCTATTTTGTCGAACATCAGTCGTCACCCGCCGAGTCGTCGCCGCTCACCGGCGCGTGATCGCTTTCCGCCCAGCGCCTGGTTTCGAAGGCAGCCCGGCGCAGGTCGGCGAAGATTGGAAAAGCAAGCAGGAAGATCATCACGATGACGAAATTGGACCAGCCGGTGCCGGCCCGATGCACTTCCAGCCGGTCGCGTACAGCCACAGCCTTGTCCGGCGCCAGCTCGGGGTCGATGGTCAGGTAATAGGTGCCGGCCGGAATGTTCAGAAAAACCACTTCGTCATCGCGGCTGCCTTCGCTCCACGCCCCGTCGTCGTAGCCGCTGTAATACGAGAGTTCGCGGGCCGCCGGCCAGGCGGCGCCGGTCGCCTTGTTGACCAGCATCAGGTCGAGGCCGATCCAGTTGTTGTCGAGCGAGGTGGCATTGCGGACAGCGATCTTGCGCGGCTGGCCGGTGATTTCGAAGTCGCGGCTCTGCACTTCTTCGCCGCGCGGCGGTTCGAAAGTGAAATCCTGGCGCAGCAGCAATTGGCCGCTGAAGACGAACACGAAAAAGAGCTGGACGACGATGGCGACCAGCGCCAGCTTGCCGAACACACGCCAGACCCGCCGGTTGGTGTCTTCCCAAGGATTCGGCTGGTTGGCAAAGACGCCGATCGGCGCGGGCAGCGTGCCGGGCAACTTGAAGGCGGCGGCAATCGTCTCTGGCACGACGTAGAGCCCCTGCGACCAGGTCAGGTCGTTGCCGGTCGATTCGCGCGACAGCATCAGCGGCGGCGCGACGTAATCGACGATACGATGGGTCTCGCCGCGTTTGACCCGCCAGGTGAACTCGCCAGCAACCTGGATCACCTCGGCACTCGGCGTCGTTGCAAAATGCTTGAAGGTCCGGCCGCTCCAGCGCAGGTCGGCGAGTTCCATGGCACCGTTGCCGGCCGGCGGGTTGGAGAGCACATCGGCAATGTTCCAGTGGCCGTTGTATTCGGTCAGCCAGCGGTAGCTGCCGCGATTCTCAGCGCCATCGCCAGCCAGCAGGTATTCGCACCAGTCGTAGACAATGCCATCGACCTTGCTCTGCTTAACCAGGAAACCGATGACTTCGACCGGCTTATCCTGCAGCCGCCCCTGGCTGCCAAGCGGCAGGCGCGGCACGTATTTCTCGTTGCGGTTGCCGAGCGCTGTCGACAGCAGCTTGTAAGTCTGGTCGGCCGTATCGACCACGGCACCGCAGGACACACAGCCGACGGCGAGGATTTCCGCCGAGCGCGCCCGCATCGGCGAACCGCAACTCGGGCAGCGGAAGACCTGCGCTTCGACCGTCACTGCCGGCGCCGCCATGCCATCGCGCAGGTTGGTCATCTGTAGCGACTGGAAGTCGACGGCCTCTCCGACGAACAGCAGTGGCGGCGTTTCCGAGTAATCGAGCGTAGCGAAGTTGGCACCATTGCGCAGGTCGGCCGCGGCGACCGGATAGCCGGCGCCGACCTTGAACGGCAGTTCGCCCTGACCGGCGACGCACGCGGCGCTCTCGAGATTGCTGACCGTCCACGTCTGGCTGGCCAGCACGAAGCGCTGACCGATCTTCAGCGCGGCGAAAGGCGGCAGCGCTTCCCCGACGAACTGGGCAAAAGTGAGCACATACTCGCCGCCGGCCTCCGACAGCCAGCCGGTACGCATGTCATCGAACAGCAGATGCCACTCGTTCCACAGGCCCTGGTTGTACTGGATCTGGATGCGCCCGATCAGCGCGAAATGGACGCCCCGGTAGCTGCCCTCGGCGCCCAGCTGCAGCGGCGAGCGGTCCTCGACCAGCGCCGCCATCTTGCCGATGTCCTCCAGATTCTGGTCGTGACGGACCAGCGTGCTCTGGCAGTAGGCGCAGACGGCGAAGACCGACGACGCCGATTGGAAGACAACCGGCGCGCCGCAGGAGGGACAGGAGGCGCTGAGAGCCAAGATGCTACGGTCAACTCAATTTTTTGAGCAATTCCGCTTTCTTGGCGTCGAACTCGGCCTGGCTGAGGATGCCTTTCTCGACCAGCCCGTGCAGCTTTTCCAGCGTCGCCACGACTTCGTCGGCCGACACCGGTGCCGCCGCCTGGTTCACGACTTTGGCGGCCGAGGCCATTGCCTGCCCCATGATCTGCCCGAAGCCGACACCGGCCCCCAGGCCGACGCCCAGGCCGGCGACGCCGCCTTCGTTCTTCGCCGCCTCGGGAATGGCGTTGGCAACCTGGTACTGGGTGTAGCGCTGCAGGTCGCCGATCATGTTCATGCCGATCTTCTGGTCGAGGATTTTCTGCAGTTCTTCCGGCAGCGAAACGTTCTGGACGACCAGCGAATCGAGGGCCAGCCCGAAATCGGCGAACAGCGGCGCCGCCTTGGCCAGCATCGCCTTGCCGAACTCATCCTGGTTAGCCGCCATGTCGATGAAGGGCACGCCGGATTCGCCGAACAGGTCGCTCAGCCCGGCAACCAGCGTGTTGCGCAACTGGCCTTCGAGCTCGTCACGGCCATAGCGGTCGCGGGTACCGGAAATCTTCTGGTAGAACAGCTTCGGATCGGCCAGGTGGTACGAGTAGATACCGAAGGCGCGCAGGCGGACGATGCCGAATTCCTTGTCGCGGATGGTGATCGGATTCGGTGTGCCCCACTTCTGGTCGAGCTGGGTGCGCGTCGAGAAGAAGTAAACATCGGACTTGAACGGGGATTCGAACAGCTTGTCCCAGTGCTTCAAATAGGTCAGCACCGGCAGCGTCTGCGTCGTCAGCCGGTACATGCCCGGGCCGAAGACGTCGGCCACCGTGCCTTCGTTAACGAACAACGCGACCTGCGAATCGCGCACGGTCAGGCTGGCACCGTTCTGGATTTCCATTTCCGCCATCGGGAAGCGCCAGGCCAGCGTGCCGTCGGCATCCTCGGTCCATTGCAGGATGTCGATAAACTGTTTCTTGATGAAGTCCATCAGGGCCATGTCAGTCTCCTTGAGAGGTCAGGCGATGCAGCCGGCGTTGAGGATGCCGATGCCGAGGGAAAGCGAAGCGAGGAAGATGCCCGAGGCGATCTTGCCCTGGGGAATGTTCAGGTTGATCTGCGGCAGCGCCAGGCGCGCCACGATGTAGGCCAGCAGTTGCACGACGCAGGCGACGACGCCCCAGCCGATCATCGCCCCGATGTTATGGCTGACCGCGACGGAAACGGCAATCGGCAGGGCGTAGCCGACCACGGCGCCCCCCAGGGTGATCGCGGCCGCCGTATTGCCCTCGCGGATCAGGCAGAGTTCGTTGTACGGCGTGACGAAAACATAGAGCGCCAGAAAAACGGCGAGCAGACCGACGGCCGTTGCGAAGTAGCCGGCAAAGGCCGGCAGGCTGCTGATGACCGGATCGAACATGGAATCCCCCGAGATGGCGCAATGACAACGGATTGTCGCCGCTCAACGGTGTTTCTTCAAGCGTCGAGGCCGATTCTGGCCATTCCCTCGAGCGGCAGATTGGGCCATTCGCGGCAGGGAATGCCGAGGTGCCCGAGCAGCAGGGCCGCATTGCCGCCGGACAGGACGCATTGTTTGTCGATGTCGCCGAGCCGATGCCAGGCGCGCTCGATGGCTCCGGCCTGGGCCTCGACAATGCCGGTGACGATGGCATCATCGGTGCAGCGCGGATAATCGGCGTAGTGCCCGGCTGCAAGCGGCAATGCCGCCGTCTCGGCGGACAGCGAGCGACGCATCAGATCGATCCCCGGAAGGATCATGCCGCCGATAAAAGCACCGTCGGCATCCAGTGTGTCAATGGTTGTCGCAGTGCCCGCCATGACAACCAGCACGGCCGAACGGACTGCGCCACGGGCTCCGATCAGGGCACACCAGCGGTCGACCCCGAGTTTCTCCGGGTTCCGGTAGAGATTGGTCACCCCGCAACGGCTGAACTCAGGATGCAGCTCGACCCAGGGGGCCGGCCATCCGGCCAGACTTTCGCGTACCCGGCGCACAGCCTCGGCCCCCGCCACGTTGGCCAGAACGATCTTGTCGGGTTGCGGCCAGTCACCGAGCAGTTTGGCCAGCTGCGCGACTTCGGCATGAGCCAGCGCGCCCTGGGCCAACCAGTGGCTGCCGTCATGCACGCCCCACTTGATCCGGGTATTGCCGCTGTCCAGACAGACGATCATGTGCGGTGCATCCCGAGGTTACCTCCCGCGGGACGCAGGCTGACGTCGCCCGAAAGGATGCGCTCAACGCCCCGCGCAGTTTCGAGCAGCAGGGAACCGTCGTCATCGACACCAAGGCAGCGCCCGCACAGCGGCTCGACGGCATCGCCCAGAACCTGCACCGGCCGCTCCTGCCAGGCGTGATAACGCTGCCATTGCGCTTTTTGCCCGACAAAACCGTCGACCGCAAAGGCCTCGAACACGCTGGCAAGGTTCACCAGAATCGCGGCCAACACTGCATGCCGGTCCGGCTGCGCCGGGCAGACCTGATACAACCCGGCCGCCGGTTGCGGCAGGTCGCCGACCGGCGCCTCCAGATTGAGACCGATACCGATGATCGCCTGCGTGCCCCGCCGGTCACTGGAAAGTTCGATCAGGATGCCGGCCAGCTTGGCGAAATCATCCCCCGTTTGCAGCAGCACATCGTTCGGCCATTTGAGGCGAACCCCGGCGGCACCGAGTTTCTCCAGCGCCAGGGCCAGCCCGAGGCCGACCGCCAGCGACAGGCCGCTTAGCCGGGAGGCATTGCCGGGGAAGCGCCAGAGCAGCGAAAAAGTCAGACTGGATTCCGGCGACGACCACCACTGGCGCCCGCGTCGGCCGCGACCGGCACTTTGTCGGTCGGCGACGATTACCGTGCCGGCCGGTGCGCCGCGCTCGGCTCGGCGCATCAATTCGCTGCTCGTCGAGTCGCATTCATCGAGTGCGTCGACGTCGAAGCGCCCGGCCAGGTCGCCCAGCCGGGCCTTGAGCAAAACAGGATCGATCATTGTCATGCGGTGGATTTTACTCCGCCCCATGCTCCCTGCCGCCGTCGATGCCGAGTTCGGCGATCTTGCGGGTGATGGTGTTGCGACCGATGCCCAGCGCCTGCGCCGCCTCGATCCGTCGGCCGCCGCTATGCGCCAGCGCCCGCGAAATCAGGATGCGTTCGAAAGTCTGCGCCAGAACGCCATGCACGTCCGGCACCCCCCGCGCCAGCATGCGGTCGACCTCGCCTTCGAGGGCGCTTTCCCAGTCGGTAGCCAGCGCCACCGGCGTCGCTTCGCGCAGCTCGCCCGGCAGATCGCCGATTTCGACCTGCTGGCCGGGCGCCATCACGGTCAGCCAGTGGCAGAGGTTTTCCAGTTGCCGGACATTGCCCTGAAAATCCAGTCCGGCCAGATATTTCAAGGCGGCATCCGACAGGCGCTTGGTCTCGACACCGAGTTCGCGGGCACTCTTTTGCAGAAAATGCCGGGTCAGCAGCGGGATGTCCTCGCGCCGCTCGCGCAGCGCCGGCAGGCGGATGCGGATGACGTTCAGGCGATGGAAGAGGTCCTCGCGGAACAGGCCGTCCTTGACCCGGGTTTCGAGATTCTGGTGGGTCGCCGCGATGACGCGGACGTTGGCCTTGATCGGCGAATGGCCGCCAACCCGGTAGAAGTGACCATCCGACAGGACGCGCAGCAGGCGGGTCTGCAATTCGGCCGGCATATCGCCGATTTCGTCGAGGAACAGCGTGCCGCCTTCGGCCTGCTCGAAACGGCCGCGGCGCTGTGCCTGCGCCCCGGTGAAGGCGCCGCGTTCGTGGCCGAACAATTCGGATTCAAGCAGATCCTTGGGAATGGCGGCCGTGTTGATGGCGATGAAGGGCTTGTCGGCCCGCGGGCTGTGCCGGTGCAGGGCACGGGCGACCAGTTCCTTGCCGGAGCCGGACTCGCCGGTGATCATCACGGTGGCATGCGACAGGGCCAGGCGGCCGATCGCCCGAAATACCTCCTGCATGGCCGGTGCCTGGCCGAGAATCTCCGGCACCAGCCCTTCTTCCTCTAGCGCACCATTTTGGTGCATAGACTCATCAATGGCGCGCCGAATCAGTTCAACGGCCTGGTCCACGTCAAACGGCTTGGGCAGGTATTCGAAAGCTCCGCCCTGAAACGCGGCGACGGCACTTTCGAGGTCGGAATAGGCGGTCATGATGATGACCGGCACCGACGGAAAACGGGTCTTCACTTCCTGCAGCAACTCCAGCCCGGACTGGCCTGGCATGCGGATATCGGAGAGCAGGACCTGGGGCGGCTCGATCCCCTGTTCGAGCTGGGAAATCGCCTCGCTGGCTGAGGCATAGCTCTTGAACGGGATGCCCTCGCGGGACAGGGTCTTCTCCAGGACCCAGCGGATGGAACGATCGTCGTCAACGATCCAGACCGGTTTCATATTCTGTAGGCTCATCTTTTCGTTAGAATAGCCTGAACAGAAGCAAAACTCAGGCCTGTTCGACCGGCAGACGCAGCGTGAAGATGGTGTTGCCGGGCCGGCTGGAACAATCGATCGTGCCGTGATGGTGCTGGATGAAATTCTGGGCGATGGTCAACCCCAGGCCGCTGCCGCCTTCACGTCCAGATACCAGCGGGTAAAACATCCGTTCGCGGATTTCTTCGGGAATGCCCGGGCCGTTGTCGACCACCTTGATCTCCATGGCCAGGCGATAGCGTTTCTTGGCCAGCGTCACTTGGCGCAGGGAACGTGTCTGCAGGATGATCTCGCCCTCGCCGTTCATCGCCTGCGCGGCATTGCGCGCGATGTTGAGGACGGCCTGGATCAATTGCTCGCGGTCGCCGACCAGCTCCGGCAGACTCGTATCGTAATCGCGCCGGACCTGCAGGGAACCGGGAAACTCGGCGCGTAGCAGGCTGCGCACCCGCTCCAGGATTTCGTGGATATTGACCGTCGTCGGCAACATCGCGCGGTGCGGTGTCAGCAGGCGCTGCATCAGATCCTGCAGGCGATCGGCCTCCTTGATGATGACCTGGGTGTATTCCTTGAGCGCCGGGTTGGCCAGTTCGTGTTCCAGCAACTGGGCCGCGCCACGGATACCGCCGAGCGGGTTCTTGATCTCGTGCGCCAGATTGCGGATCAGTTCGCGGCTGACCTGCTGCTGTTCGATCAGGCGCTCCTCGCGGGTTGCGCTGAGATGATGCTCGATCGGTTGCAATTCCAGCAACAGACGAACACCCGGCGCGATGTCGGGGCGCAAGGGCGTCACCGTGCAGTTGATATGCAACCTTTCGCCGTCACTGCGCCGCAATTCGACATTCTGGCCGGTGTAGCCCCAGTTGTTGTTCAACCCGTTGTCGAGCGCCGACTGCAGCGTGGTCGAACAGGTGCAGACATCGGCCAGCGACTTGCCAATGACCGAGCGGCTGCTGACGGCAAGCAGGTTTTCGCCGGCCGCATTGATATAGCGGATGACCTGCCCTTCGTCGATCAGCAGCACCGCCGAAGCCAGCAGATCGAGGCCGGCAAACGAAGCATGGGTGACATTCATGGCTGCCATTGTAGCGATTTGAGGCCAGCGGCTGACGACAACTTGCGTTACTGACCAATCGTTCATTATCATGCAGCCACTGGTTACGGATGCCGGAACAATGCCCGCCCCCCCTCTTCGCCTGCCCGCCCTGCTGCTTGGGGCCATCGCCCTTCTCGCCGGTTGTCATGCCGGCGACCCGCCTCCCCCCGCGACTCGCTTCGTGCTGGTTCAGGCCGCCGCCAGCGCGCCAGCCAGCAGCGGCGTCTACACGGGCGAAATCCGTGCCCGCCACGAAGTCGACCTCGCCTTCCGGGTCGGCGGCAAGATTGCCGCCCGACTGGTCGATGCCGGCGCCGAGATCAAGGCCGGCCAGCCGCTCGCCCGCCTTGACCCGAACGACCTGCAACTCGCCGCCGCTGCCGCTCGCGCCCAGCTGGCCGCCGCCGAAAGCGACCTGACGACGGCCCGTGCCGAACGTGAACGCTATGCCGGCCTGGTTGCCAGGAAATTCGTCAGCCAGGCGGCCTTCGATGCCAAGGACAACGCCTATAACAGCGCCCAGGCACGCCTGGAACAAGCCCGCTCGCAAAACAAGCTGACGGGCAACCAGGCGGCCTACGGTACGCTGAACAGCGAATTTCCGGCCGTTGTCACGGCCGTAATTGCCGATACCGGCCAGGTGGTCAGTGCCGGCCAGGCCGTCCTGCGCGTCGCCCGCCCCGAGGAAAAGGAAGTGGCGATCGCCGTTCCGGAAAGCCGCCTGGCCGAACTCCGGGCTGCGAAGACGCTCACGGTCAACCTGTGGGCCGAGCAAAAATCATTGATCCGCGGCGAATTGCGCGAATTGGCACCGGCCGCCGATCCGGCCACCCGCACCTACGCGGCACGTATCCGCCTGCTCAACCCGCCGCCCGAAATCCGTCTCGGCATGACCGCCCGCGTCGCCCTCGACAGCGCCGCCGACAGCGGCCTGCTGGTGCCGCTGAGCGCGGTCATCGATCTCGGCCAGGGGCCGCTGGTGCGCGTCGTCAAGGACGGCAAGGTGGCTTCCCGGCCGGTCCGGGTCGCGCAGTTCCGCGAGGATGGCGTCGCCATCGCCGGCGGCCTGCAGGCCGGAGAACTGGTCGTCGTCAGCGGTGCCGGCAAGCTGGTCGATGGCCAGGAAGTCCGGACCAGGCCGGCGACGCCGCCCGAGCGGCAGCGCTGAGCCGTGAGCCACCGTTTCAATCTCTCCGACTGGACCCTGCATCACCGGACGCTGGTCGGCTATTTCCTGTTCGCCATCGCCTTGATGGGCGTCTTTGCCTATGGCCAGCTGGGCCAGGCCGAAGACCCGCCCTTCACTTTCAAGATCATGGTGATCCGCACCTTCTGGCCAGGGGCCACGGCGCGCCAGGTCGAGCAGCAACTGACCGACAAGATCGAGAAGAAACTGCAGGAAACGCCCTATATCGACCGCGTTTCCAGTTTTTCCCGCCCCGGCGAGTCGACCGTAATGTTCTTCGCCAAGGACAGCACGCCGCCCAACGCCGTTCCCGATGTCTTCTACCAAGTGCGCAAGAAGATCGGCGACATTCGCCAGACGCTGCCGGCCGGCATCCAGGGGCCGTTCTTCAACGATGAATTCGGCGACGTATTCGGCAATGTCTATGCGCTGACCGCGGAAGGTTTCGATTATCCTCAGCTGAAAGACCAGGCCGAGCGCCTGCGTGACGAATTGCTGCGGGTTCCGAATGTCGGCAAGGTGGAAATCTTCGGCGTTCAGGAGGAAAGGATCTACGTCGAACTCGCCAATGCCAAGCTGGCAACCCTCGGCATCGACCTGACCACCATCACTCAGGCACTTGCCCAGCAGAATGCCGTCACGGGCGCCGGTTTCTTCGAAACCGCCAGCGAGCGTATCCAGATTCGCCCCGGCGGCGCCTTCAACACCGTCCAGGCGGTCGCCGATACGCTGATCCGGGCCGGCAATCGCAGTTTCCGGCTCGGCGACATCGCCAGCGTGCGCCGCGGCACCATCGACCCACCGGCCACGCTGGTCCGTTTCGGTGGCAAGCCGGCGATGGCGATCGGTGTGTCGATGGCCAAGGGCGGCGACGTCATCCAGCTCGGCAAGGATTTGAATGCCCGCATCGCCACGCTGCAGGCGGGCTTGCCAGTCGGTGTCGAGATCGGCACCGCAGCCAGCCAGCCGGATGCCGTCAAGCGTTCAGTCCAGGCCTTCGTTCACGCACTCGGCGAAGCGGTGGCCGTCGTCCTGCTGGTCACCTTCATCAGCCTCGGCATCCGGACTGGGATGGTGGTTGCCGTTTCGATCCCGCTCGTCCTCGCTGCCACCTTCCTCGCCATGTATCTGTTCAACGTCGGCCTGCACAAGGTATCGCTCGGCGCCCTGGTCCTGGCGCTCGGCCTGCTGGTGGACGACGCCATCATTGCCGTCGAGATGATGTGGGTAAAGATGGAGCAAGGCTGGGAACGTACCCGCGCCGCCTCTTTCGCTTACACCAGTACGGCCGGCCCGATGCTTTCCGGCACGCTGGTCACCGTCGCCGGCTTCATCCCGATCGCGCTGGCCAAGTCATCGACCGGTGAATACGCCTTCGCCTTCTTTCAGATCAATGCCGTCGCCCTGCTCATCTCGTGGCTGGCCGCCGTCATCGCCATTCCCTGGCTCGGCTACAGGCTGCTGCCCGATCCCCACGCTGTGCGCCAGGCCAGCAGCTTCGCATCACGCTGGCCGCGCCTCGCCCGCCTGACCGACAAGCTCGGTTTCAATGGCCCGGCCCACGCCGAAGACCACGATGTCTATGGCACCCCCTTTTACCTCCGCTTCCGGCAACTGGTCGGCTGGTGCGTCAATCGGCGCTGGCTGGTCATCGGCGTCACCGTGGCGCTATTCGTGCTGGCCATCGTCGGCATGGGCAAGGTTCAGAAGCAGTTCTTCCCGAATTCGACGCGCCTGGAACTCAATGTCGAACTGCGTCTGCCCGAAGGCGCCTCGATCACCGCCATCGATGCCGAAGCCAGGCACCTGGAACACTGGCTGGACAAGGACCAGGCCGAATTCAACCAGTTCGAGCATTACATCGCCTACATCGGCTCCGGCTCGCCTCGCTACTTCCTCAGTCTCGACCAGCAACTGCCGGCCAGCAACGTCGGCCAGTTCGTCATCGTGACGCGCGATGTGGCGGCCCGCGAGGCGCTGCGCGGCCGTCTGATCAAATTGTTTGAGAGCGACGCTTTCGCGGCCCGCGGCAACATCGCCCGCATCGAAAATGGGCCGCCGGTCGGTTACCCGGTGCAATATCGTGTCTCCGGCGAAGACATTGCCACCCTGCGCCAAACCGCTGACCGGATCGCCGCTGTGATGCGCCAAAATCCGGAACTCTCCAACGTCAATTTCGACTGGAACGAGTTGTCGAAGGTGGTCACCCTCGAAATCGACCAGGACAAGGCCCGCCTGCTCGGCGTTTCCAGCCAGGACATTGCCGCGCTGCTCAACATGTCGCTGACCGGCTACACCGTGACCAGCTTCCGCGAAGGTGAGAAGAGCATCGATGTCGTGCTGCGCGGCGACCGCGAAGAACGTACGCATCTGTCGTCGCTAGCCGATCTGTCGGTGCCGACGCGGGCCGGCAAGAGCGTGCCCCTAAGCCAGCTGGCCCATCTCAAGCCGGGCTTCGAAGCCGGATTGATCTGGCGCCGCGACCGCCTGCCGACCATCACTATCCGCGGCAACCTCTACGGCGAGATGCAACCGGCTACCGTGGTCGCCCGTATCAAGCCGGAGATCGACGCCATCCAGGCCGCTCTGCCGGCCGGCTACCAGATCGCCACCGGCGGTTCGGTCGAGGAGTCGTCGAAAGGCTCGGGCTCGGTGATGGCCGGCATTCCGCTCTTCGTGCTGGCGGTGATCACCATCCTGATGATCCAGCTGCAAAGCATCTCCCGCGTCGTGATGGTGCTGCTGACGGCACCACTCGGCATTATCGGCATCGCCCTGTTTCTGCTCGTCTTCAACCAGCCCTTCGGCTTCATGGCGCTGCTCGGCACCATCGCGCTGTTCGGCATGATCATGCGCAATTCGGTGATTCTCGTTGACCAGATCGAACAGGATCTGGCTGCTGGCAAGGCCCGCGGGGAAGCCATCATCGAATCCACGGTGCGGCGCTTCCGCCCCATTGTGTTGACGGCGGCGGCGGCCGTGCTGGCGATGATTCCGTTGTCGAGAAACGATTTCTTCGGGCCGATGGCCGTCGCCATCATGGGCGGGCTGATCGTTGCCACGGCGCTGACCCTGCTCTTCCTGCCGGCGCTCTATGCCGCCTGGTACAAGGTGAAAACACCGAATCAACCAGCCAGGAATTAAGCGTTAGCCGAATCGCCCGGGTGGAGCGGCGCCCTCAGATATCGACCAATGGACTCGCCACTACCAGCCAACAACTACCTGAGGTTGCCCAGTTCCTTCTGGATCGCCTGGATATTGCGCTCATGCTGGGCAACCCGGTCACGGTAGGGGGAAAGACGGTCCCCGACGGCACCTGCCGCCTGCTGCTCGGCCAAGTCCTTTTTCGCCTGCTCCAGGTTATGCTGCTCGCCAGTCAGTTCCTGTTCGAGGATATGGCGGCGATCACCATCACGCGCTTTCTGGGTATCTTCCGGCACCCGCGGAAAGCCCGCCGGCGAGGGGTTGGCCGCAGCGCCAGGCGTTCTTGCCCGGGGAGCGGGAATGGCGTTTTCCGGACCGCTGGCAATCGCCTTGCAATTTTTCTCGACACGAGCATTGGAAATGACCGTTCCGCCATTAGCGTCGATACATTTATAAATGGTTTGCGCAGAAGCCGTCAGTGGCAATAAAGCAACAAGCAGGGCAAGCGGACTACGTGTCATCGTCATGGTTCCTCGTAACTTTTTCAGTGTACCGGACTTAACGGCAGGGGCACGAAAAAGTGGACAAAAAAAGGGCGGGTTACCCCGCCCTTTTTTGGCTGCAGCGCTGGTTAGCAGCTGTAGTACAGATCGAACTCGACCGGGTGGGTCGTCATGCGAACGCGATTGACTTCGTCCATCTTCAGAGAGATGAAGGCATCGATCCAGTCGTTGGAGAAGACACCGCCACGGGTCAGGAACTCGCGATCCTTGTCCAGGGAAGCCAGGGCTTCTTCCAACGAAGCGCAGACGGTCGGGATCTTGGCATCCTCTTCCGGCGGCAGATCGTAGAGGTTCTTGTCAGCCGGATCGCCCGGGTGAATCTTGTTCTGGATACCATCCAGGCCGGCCATCAGCAGGGCGGCGAAGCACAGGTACGGGTTGGCGATCGGATCCGGGAAACGGGTCTCGATACGACGAGCCTTGGTCGAGGCAACGTACGGAATGCGGATGGAAGCGGAACGGTTCTTGGCAGAGTAAGCCAGCTTGACCGGTGCTTCGTAGTGCGGAACCAGACGCTTGTAGGAGTTGGTACCCGGGTTGGTGATGGCGTTCAGGGCCTTGGCGTGCTTGATGATGCCGCCGATGTAGAACAGGGCCAGTTCGGACAGGCCGGCGTAGCCGTCACCGGCGAACAGGTTCTTGCCGTCCTTCCAGATGGACTGGTGAACGTGCATGCCGGAACCGTTGTCGCCAACGATGGGCTTCGGCATGAAGGTGGCGGTCTTGCCGTACTGGTGAGCAACGTTGTGCACCACGTACTTCAGGATCTGGGTCTGGTCGGCACGCTTGACCAGGGTGTTGAACACGGTACCGATTTCGCACTGGCCAGCGGTGGCCACTTCGTGGTGATGAACTTCGACCGGGCAGCCGAGGGCTTCCAGGGTCAGCACCATGGCGGAACGGATATCGTGCAGGCTGTCGACCGGCGGTACCGGGAAGTAGCCGCCCTTGACAGTCGGACGGTGGCCGGTGGAACCGCTGCCTTCGTTCTTCTCACCCGAACCCCAAGCCGCTTCGGCAGAGTGGATCTTCAGGGAGCAGCCAGACATGTCGACATTCCACTCGACGCCGTCGAAAATGAAAAATTCGGGTTCCGGGCCGAAGTAGGCGGTATCGCCGATGCCCGAAGACTTCAGGTAGGCTTCAGCGCGCTTGGCGATGGAGCGCGGGTCACGGTCGTAGCCGCGGCCGTCGGCGGGAT